>NZ_JBFTNV010000046.1:0-72600 GCF_056397645.1 Rhizobium sp. 05L429
GCCGAAAGCCGCGCCGCCGAACAGGCTGCAGCCGCGACGCGTGCGGCCGTCGAGGAAAGCGGCGAGGTCGTCGGCCGCGCCATCAGCGCCATGGCCGATATCGAACAGTCTGCCGAGAAGATCGGCCAGATTATCGGCGCGATCGACGAGATTGCCTTCCAGACGAACCTGCTCGCTTTGAACGCCGGCATCGAAGCTGCCCGCGCCGGCGAATCCGGCCGCGGCTTTGCAGTCGTGGCGCAGGAAGTACGAGCGCTCGCCCAGCGCTCCGCCGAAGCTGCCCGTGAGATCAAGACGCTGGTGACCACCACCAAGACGCAGGTGGATGCCGGCGTCCAGATGGTCGGCCGCACGCAGGATTCAATTGCCAGCATCGTCCGCCAGGTGACCGACATCAACGCCGCGATCGCCGGCATCGCAGGTGAGACGGGCGAACACGCAGCTGGTCTCGAAGCCGTGACCGTAGACGTCAAGGGTCTCGGCAGCGAAGTGGCCGACAATGCCGGCTTTGCGGAGCGTTCGGCCGAGGGCGCCGATCATCTCCACACGGTCATTCTGGAACTTGGCCAGACGATCCGCGAATTCCGCGTCGCGCGGGAAAATGCCTACGCAACCCGGCCTCATCAGGTGCGTGTTGCCGCCAGCCGGCCGGTTGCAATCGCAGCACGTCCGGAAGCGGTCGAAGACGATTACGAAAATGACGATTTCAGCATGCCCCAGCCTCTCGCAAGTGCCGGAGGTGGGCGGAATGTTTACTAACCTATCGGATTATGACGTCGGCTCGCTTTCACGGGTCGGGGACAAGGGGACAAGGAAAAACTGATGGCAGCAAAGAAGAGTGCCAAGACGTTGGAATTGCCAGCGGTTCTTGATCTCAATGAGGCTTCCGCGTTGCGCGACAAGCTTCTCTCCATGCGAGGCAACCCTCTGGCAATCGATGCTTCCGCAGTCGAACGCCTCGGCGCTCTTTGCGCTCAGGTTTTGATGGCCGCCGAGAGGACCTGGGACCAGGACAAGCAGTCGCTCACCTTCGCGAAGGTGTCCGACGCATTCACGAAAACCATGCAGTTGGTTGGCGTCAATATCGACCACCTGCTTGCCAAGGAGATCCGGCAATGAAGAAAAAAGTACTGACGGTGGACGATTCCCGCACCATCCGAAACATGCTTCTCGTAACGCTGAACAATGCTGGCTTCGAGACGATCCAGGCTGAAGACGGCGTTGAAGGCCTCGAGGTTCTCGAAGAATCCAATCCCGACGTCATCGTCACCGACATCAACATGCCGCGCCTCGATGGCTTCGGCTTCATTGAAGGTGTCCGTCGCAACGAGAAGTACCGTGCGATTCCGATCCTGGTGCTGACGACCGAAAGCGATGCGGAAAAAAAGAACCGCGCCCGCCAGGCTGGTGCCACCGGCTGGATCGTCAAGCCCTTCGACCCCGCCAAGCTGATCGATGCCATCGAGCGTGTAACCGCTTAAAGCCCAGGATTTGCTCCTATGGATATGAACGAAATCAAAGAGATCTTTTTCCAGGAATGCGAGGAACAGCTCGCCGAACTGGAATCCGGTCTCCTGAAAATGAATGATGGCGATCGCGACCCGGAAACCGTCAATGCGGTGTTCCGTGCGGTGCATTCGATCAAGGGCGGTGCCGGCGCCTTTGGCCTGGATGACCTCGTCGCTTTCGCCCACGTCTTTGAGACCACACTTGATTGCGTTCGTTCCAACAAGCTCGAGCCTACCCAGGACGTCCTGAAGGTCATGCTGAAGTCGGCCGACGTGCTCGCCGACCTGACCAATGCTGCCCGCGACGGCGGCAGCGTCGATGAAAGCAGAAGCCGCGGCCTGGTCAAGGAACTGGAAGCGCTCGCCAACGGTGAACTGCCGTCTCCCTCGGCAGTGTCAGAGGCTCCCGCGCGCAAGCCGGCCCCGAAAGCCGCTCCCGCTCCGGTTGCCGCAGCCCCGGCTCCCAAGCCGACCGACGACAGCGGCTTCCAGCCGGTTCCCTTCTCCTTCGACGATTTCGGCGGCGAGGAGAAGCCCATCGATCTGCCGGCCTATGAAATCACCTTCAAGCCGCGCTTCGAACTCTATTCGAAGGGCAACGACGCCACCCTTCTGCTGCGTGATCTCTCCCGTCTCGGCGAGATGAGCATCTACTGCAACACCGACGCCCTGCCGAGCCTCGACGAGCTCGATCCGGAAGGCGCCTACTTCTTCTGGAATATCACGATCAGGACGGACAAGGGTGAAGACGCGATCCGTTCCGTCTTCGAATTMGCCGAATGGGATTGCGAGCTTACGGTGAAGCCCGCCGAGGAAACCAAGGCCGGCGAGACCAACGATGAACTGCCGATGGTCCCGGTTCCGTTCGATCTATCCATCCTCGACGACAACGGTGCTGCCGAAGTGCCTTCTGTTTCAGAGGGCAGGGATGATGATACTGCCGCTGCCGTCGCCGCCGCTGAAACGGCGAGCAACGTCACGCAGATGGCTGCCGCTGCTGCTCGCGTCGAAAAGAAGGAATCGGCCGCAGCCGCTGCTGCCGCGGCGGCAAGTGCCGCAGCGCAGAACAATGCAGCCGCCGGCGCCGGCCAGACGATCCGCGTCGATCTCGATCGTGTCGACCGCCTGATCAACCTCGTCGGTGAGCTTGTCATCAACCAGGCGATGCTCTCTCAGAGCGTCATCGAAAACGACACGACCGGCACCTCGTCGATCAATATGGGTCTCGAAGAGCTGCAGCAGCTCACCCGTGAGATCCAGGACTCGGTCATGGCGATCCGCGCCCAACCCGTGAAGCCGGTCTTCCAGCGCATGTCGCGTATCGTCCGCGAAATCGCCGACATGACCGGCAAGTCGATCCGCCTGATCACCGAAGGTGAAAACACCGAGGTGGACAAGACGGTCATCGACAAGCTGGCCGAGCCGCTGACGCACATGATCCGTAACGCCGTCGACCACGGTATCGAGACGCCGGAAAAGCGCGCCGCTGCCGGCAAGAATACCGAAGGCACKGTCCGCCTGACTGCGAAGCATCGCTCGGGTCGCATCCTGATCGAGCTTGCCGACGACGGCGCCGGCATCAACCGTGAAAAGGTCCGTCAGAAGGCGATCCAGAACGATCTCATCCCGGCCGACGCCAACCTGTCGGACGAAGAAATCGACAACCTGATCTTCCTGCCGGGCTTCTCCACGGCCGACAAGATCTCCGACATCTCCGGCCGCGGCGTCGGCATGGATGTCGTCAAGCGCTCCATCCAGGCGCTCGGTGGTCGCATCAACATCACCTCGAAGCCGGGCCATGGTTCGGTCTTCACGATGAGCCTGCCGCTGACGCTCGCCGTTCTCGACGGTATGGTGGTCACGGTCGCCGGCCAGACGCTGGTCGTGCCGTTGACGGCAATCGTCGAAACGCTGCAGCCGGAAGCCGCCGCGATCCACTCCTTCGGTGCGAGCCATCGCCTGATCTCGATCCGCAACTCCTTCTGCCCGCTGGTCGATGTCGGTCGCATCCTGAACTTCCGCGCCACCCAGGCAAACCCGGTCGAAGGTGTGGCCCTTCTCGTGGAATCCGAAGGCGGCGGTCAGCGCGCGCTCATGGTCGATGCGATCCAGGGTCAGCGTCAGGTGGTCATCAAGAGCCTTGAAGCGAACTACACCCACGTTCCGGGCATCGCCGCAGCCACCATCCTCGGTGATGGCCGCGTGGCCCTCATCCTTGATGTGGATGCGGTTGTCGGTGCCTMGCGCGGTCAGTCCCTCAAGGCGGAAATGTCGCTGGCGGCGGTAGGATAAGGGGCGATGTCGCACACGGCAAAAAATCTGACCCTCGGCGGACGCGAGCTCATCGCATTCCGCATCGGCGATCAGGAATTCTGCGTGAACATCATGGCGGTGCGCGAGATCCGGGGCTGGACCCCGGCAACCGTGATGCCGCAGTCGCCGTCCTATGTGATGGGGGTCATCAACCTGCGTGGTGCGGTGATGCCGATCGTCGACCTGTCGGCCCGGCTCGGCATGAGGCCGACCGATGCGACTGCCCGCCATGTCATCATCGTCGCCCAGGTCCGCCGCAAAGTGGTGGGTCTTCTGGTCGAGGCGGTTTCCGACATTCTGACGGTGACCGAAGACAACATCCAGCCGACGCCCGAGGTCTCCTCCGACCTCGTGCGCCAATTCGCCCGGGGCATTCTCGCCATCGATAAGCGAATGATCTGCCTGATCGAACTCGAAGCTCTGTTCCCCGAGACCGAAAGCGAAGCCGCATGAATGTACTGGGCGTAAAAGATCAGAGGCAGTCAACCGACGAGGTCCTGGCGAGTGGGGAATACCCGCTGACACGCCGCGACCTCTCGGAAATCGCCGCGATGATCTATGCGGATGCCGGAATCTATCTCAACGAGACGAAGGCCTCGCTGGTCTACTCTCGCTTRTCGAAGCATATCCGCAACCTTGGCCTTTCAGGATTTCGCGAATATTGCGAGCTTGTCGCCTCGCCGGCAGGCGCTGCCGCCCGGCGCGAAATGTTGTCGCACCTGACGACGAACTTCACACGCTTCTTCCGCGAAAACCATCACTTCGAACACTTGCGCGACCATGTGTTGCCCGATCTTCTGAACCGGGCGCGCGCCGGCGGCCGTGTCCGTATCTGGTCGGCTGCGTCCTCGGATGGGCAGGAGCCCTATTCGATCGCACTGACCGTTCTGTCAATGATGCCGAACGTTGCCGATTACGACTTCAAGATTCTCGCGACCGACATCGACCCCAAGATCCTCGCGATCGCCCGAGCCGGCGCCTATGACGAAAACGCGCTGGAAACTGTCTCGCCTGCCATGCGTAAGCAATGGTTTACCGAGGTCGAGATGCAGGGGCGCCGCAAGTTCCAGGTCGACGACCGCGTGAAGCGCCTCATCACTTACAACGAGCTGAACCTGATGGCCCAGTGGCCGTTCAAGGGCAAGTTCGACGTCATCTTCTGTCGCAATGTCGTCATCTACTTCGACGAGCCGACGCAGATGAAGATCTGGCAGCGCTTTGCCGGCCTGCTGCCGGAGGGCGGCCATCTCTATATCGGCCATTCCGAACGCGTCTCGGGCGAGGCCAAGAACGTCTTCGACAATATCGGAATCACCACCTATCGCTATACGAGCAAGGGTATCGGGAGGAAGGCATGAGTGCTCCTGCAAGAGTTCTCGTTGTTGACGACTCGCCGACCATGCGCGGCCTGATCACAGCCGTCTTGAGTTCGGATCCCGAAGTCAGCGTCATAGGCCAGGCCGGCGACGCCCTGGAGGCGCGCGAGGCGATCAAGCGGCTGAACCCCGATGTCCTCACCCTGGATATCGAGATGCCGAACATGAACGGCCTCGACTTTCTCGAAAAGATCATGCGCCTGCGGCCCATGCCTGTGATCATGGTCTCGACCATGACACATCGCGGCGCCGAGGCAACACTCGCGGCCCTCGAAATCGGTGCTTTCGATTGCGTCGGCAAGCCGCAGCCGGGCGAGCCGCGCCCCTTCGGAGACCTCGTCGAGAAGGTAAAGGCTGCTGCCCGCACGCAGCGCAACTTCACCCAGCCGGCAAAGCCTGCCGCCATCACGCCGCCGCCCGCAGTCGCCGACTTCCGCGTCGGTCGCAAGATCGTGGCGATCGGCTCTTCGACCGGTGGCGTAGAAGCCCTGATCGCCGTGCTGCAGAAATTCCCGGCCAATTGCCCGCCGACCGTCATCACCCAGCATATGCCGCCGACTTTCACCAAGAGCTTTGCCGAGCGGTTGAATCGCCTCTGCGCGCCTGTCGTGGAAGAAGCAACCGACGGCGCCCGTCTCGAGATCGGCAAGGTCTATCTTGCGCCTGGCGGCGAGCGCCATCTGCAGGTCTCCAATGTCTCGGCGCCCTGCTGCAGGCTGGTCGAGCGGGGGCCGGTCAACGGCCATCGCCCGTCGGTCGATGTGCTCTTCGATTCGGTTGCCGAGCTCGCCGGACGCAATGCCGTCGGCGTGATCCTTACCGGCATGGGCCGCGATGGGGCCGCCGGGTTGTTAAAAATGCGACATGCAGGGGCCAGAACGCTCGGCCAGAACGAAAAAACCTGTGTTGTTTACGGAATGCCAAGGGTTGCCTACGAACTTGGCGCAGTTGAACAGCAGCTCCCGCTTGCTGCTATCGGCGAAGAAATATTGAAAATGACAGCCGCCCGAAAGGAAGGGACCGAATAATGTCGATCGCGGAGAAAATCAAAGTTCTGATCGTTGATGATCAGGTTACCAGCCGCCTGCTGCTCAGCGACGCGCTGACCCAGCTCGGCTTCAAGCAGATCACCTCTGCCGGCGATGGCGAGCAGGGCATGAAGATCATGGCGGAACAGCCCCACCATCTCGTGATCTCGGACTTCAACATGCCGAAGATGGATGGCATCGGCTTCCTCCAGGCCGTTCGGGCGAACCCGAACACCAAGAAGGCTGCCTTCATCATCCTCACCGCACAGGGCGACCRTGCGTTGGTGACGAAAGCTGCCCAGCTCGGTGCAAACAACGTTCTGGCAAAGCCCTTCACCATCGAAAAGATGAAAGCGGCTATCGAAGCCGTGTTTGGAGCCCTGAAATGATCACCGAGGGTGCGGTTCGCCGCGTGCACATCATTCAGGGTGAATATAAAGTCCTGAGCGACCCGGATGCGGTGCTTTCGACTATCCTGGGCTCGTGCGTGGCAGCCTGCCTGAGAGATCCGGTCGCTGGTGTCGGCGGCATGAACCACTTCCTGCTGCCGGGGACAGGCAACACCCCGATGACTGGCGGCGATGCCACGCGCTACGGCGTGCATCTCATGGAACTGCTGATCAACGGCCTCCTGAAAAAGGGCGCCCGGCGCGACCGGCTGGAGGCCAAAATATTCGGAGGCGCGAAGACGATCTCGACATTTTCCAATGTCGGCGAACAGAACGCGGCCTTCGCCATGCAGTTCCTTCGCGATGAAGGCATTCCGGTGGTCAGCTCCAGCACCGGCGGTGAGCACGGACGCAAGATCGAATATTGGCCGGTCTCCGGCCGGGCCCGGCAATACCCCCTGACCGGCGCCGAAACGCAGAAAACCGTCGCTCTCGAGCAGCGCCCCGCTGCTCCGCAGAAGCCCGCCGAGACCAGTATCGAATTTTTTTGATGGCGAGGATTTTTATATGAGTTTTACACCGATCATCGAGCCGCCATCGCCGGTCGAGGCGCTGAGCGACGTATTGATGCGGATTGTCTCCGAGCTTCACGACGTTGCCTACCTGATCGAGCGGATCGAGCCCCAGCTGATCGAATTGGGCGGCACGGAAATCCTGAGCTCTCCCGACAGCATGAAAGTGATGCAGGGCATCGATCTTGCCGTGCAGAAATCGCGCGGTCTGGCCGAATTCATCGATACCATCACCGGTGAAATTCCGCAGAACTGGTCGATCGACGTCGCCACTGCGCTGAGCCTCGTCAAGCTTGCCGAAATGCAGAAAGCCCTCGGCGGCGGTACCCGTCACGGCCACTCCCAGCCACTCAGCAAAGCAGCCGGCGATTTCGATTTCTTCTGAGATTGTAATTCATTCCTGCATGCGCTGAACGAAACGCTCGCACAAGTTTCGGCGTCTATTCGTCAAATGAGGCAATAAGCCTGCTTTGTCTTTGACGGATCGTGCGAGAACAGAATGAATCTGTTAAATCAATTAGTTCAGATTTTTAAGAACTTTGGTTCCCTTGGGCGGACGCGTTTGATGATCCTTGGTGGGGTCGGCGCCGCTTCCATCGCAATCATCCTGGCGGCGGCAATTTTCGTCAACAAACCGGCCCAGGAAACGCTTTATGTCGGCCTGGAGAAGCCAGATCTCAACCAGATCAGCATGGCGCTTGCCGAAAGCAACATCGATTTTCAGGTCGGAACGGACGGTTCCAGCATCACCGTACCGGCCGGCATGACGGGCAAAGCCCGCCTGTTGCTTGCCGAACGCGGCCTGCCGAACAGCGCCAACGCCGGTTACGAACTCTTCGACAATGTCGGATCGCTCGGCCTCACCTCCTTCATGCAGGAAGTGACCCGTGTACGCGCTCTCGAAGGTGAAATCGGCCGAACCATTCAGTCGATCTCAGGCATCACCGCCGCACGCGTTCACATCGTCATGCCCGAGGTCGGCAACTTCCGTAAGGCCGAACAGAAGCCGACGGCTTCCGTCATGATTCGCGCCAGCGCTACGACAGGGCGAAACGCTGCCACGTCAATCCGTCACCTCGTCGCCTCGGCCGTGCCGGGGCTCGATGTCAATGACGTGACGATCCTCGATTCTGCCGGCCAGCTTCTTGCATCCGGCGATGAAGCCGGCAACGGCACGCTGAACCGCTCGCTTAACATCGTCCAGAACGTCCAGCAGGAAGTCGAATCGAACATCGACAAGGCGCTCGCCCCCTTCCTCGGCATGGACAACTTCCGCTCCAGCGTAACGGCCAATCTCAACACTGACGCCCAGCAGATCCAGGAAACCACCTACGATCCGGAATCCAAGGTCGAGCGCTCTGTTCGCTCGACGAAGGAAAACCAGCAGTCCCAGCAGCATCAGTCCGACAACGCGACGACGGTCGAGCAGAACATTCCGCAGGCTGCAYCCGACGCAGGCGGCGCCACTGGTCCGCAGTCGGAAGACAAGTCCGACAAGCGCGAAGAGCAGACCAACTACGAAATCAACAGCAAGACGACAGCCACGACGCGCAACAGCTACCGGGTCGAAAAACTCTCGGTCGCCGTCGTCGTCAACAAGGGTCGCATCGGCAAGATGGTGGGCGAACCGGCAGACCAGGCCAAGATCGACGCCTATCTCGCAGAGATGAAGAATATCGTTGCCTCGGCTGCCGGCCTCGATACGAACCGCGGCGACGTGGTCACCGTGACTGCAATGGATTTCCTCGAGAACCAGCTTCTCGACGACGCGAACGGCGGCGTTCATGTCATGGATGTGCTGAGCCGCAACCTCGCCGGCATCATCAACTCTCTTGCCTTCGTCGCTGTCGCCTTCGTGGTCGTCTGGCTGGGCGTGCGTCCCCTCATCCGTACCGTCAACGGCTCAGGCTCGTCCTCCTCCGCAATGCTCGGCGACGCCACTCCGGAATCGGCTGGCCTGGAACTGCCCGACTTCGCACCGGCAGGCGCGTCCTCGGGCGGGGCGCTCATGGATGGCTTCGGCTCCGACTTCGGCTTCGACAGCACCGAGGATCTGCTCAGTCTCGGCGACGACGACGGCAACTTCAACCGCCGCGTCAAGGAAGGTCCGGAGCGCAAGCTCGCTCGCATGGTGGAGATCAACGAGGAACGCGCTGCGAAGATCCTCAGGAAATGGGCCATCGACGAAGCAGCATAATGAAAAGGCCGGGAAACCGGCCTTTTTTCTTTTTCATCCGGGGATCCATTGCGCGGTAACAAGAACGTTACCGCCACTCGCAACCGGCTTTTAAGGGGTCGACTGCTCTACTGCAGAGAATTCGAACGTAGAGATCGCAGGACAACGGGATGGCGCCGTTCGCATGAGGCTCAAGCCCTGCATAAGACGGGCGGTGTAAGTATTTCTCCACTGGAACAATAGTTCGTTGCTTTTGTGCGTTTGAAATTTGCTTCCGCCAAGGCATTCTGTGCCGCGCGTCTCTGGCCGGAACTGTGATAATTACGCCATTCAGACTGATAATTCCGTTCGGCTTCACTCGCGTATAAGGCGAGGAACGTTGCGGCCAATACCAGAATCATCCTAGTTTCATACATCTTCGCGAGAGCGGAGTGGTGATCGAATCACCGCATGGAAGGTCGCAAAAGTAAATCCCCAGAAGTCGGAGATGGTGATTTGCGTTGGTTGGCTTACCCTTAAGTGATTCGAAGTGGGATTCGCGTGGGGCATGTGTTTGAATCCCTTTCACAAAAACAGAACTTCATTGCGAGAATCGACAGTTTCTCAGCCGCGGGTCATTGCCAATGGATATGGATATATTTCAGGCGAATAAAGGCGAGAAGCATATGGCGAACTTCATTGGCGCCAATGTGCCGGACCTTCAGCCACGCGACGAACTGATCGATCGCCTTCGCGTCATTGCCGAAACCGGCAAGTTGCAGGCCGGTTTGCGGGCGCTGACCGAGTATGTCGGCGCCATGCACTATCTGATGGCGCGCTGCGACCTCATCCAGGAAAGCGGTCTCGACTTTATCGTTTCGTCCGACTGGCCCTTCGATCTGGTGAAGGAGGTCGCCAATGACCTGGTTGCCGGTTATGCGCGCTCGACGGAATTCGACAAGTGCATGCAGGTACTGCAGCCAGGCTTTGCGCTTCTGCCTGAGGGTGCGGAAGTGCCGCCTGGCGCGAGCCGGCAATATTGCTCCCTGACCTTCAATGTCGGCCGCTCTCGCTTGGTGCTGATGTTCCTGTTCAGGGAAGGCGTCGTTCTTTCGCCGGAACGTCTCCGGGACGTAGGCCTCCTTGCAGGTTATATCGCAAGCTTCCTTCGGTGCGGGGGCACGAAGGTCGATCGCGATTTCGAGCTGACGGACCGCGAACTGGAATGCCTCTTCTGGATTGCGGAGGGCAAGACAAGCGACGAGATCGCCATGATCCTCGGCATCTCCCGGAATACCATCAATAACTATATCACCAGCGTGATGCGTAAGACTGCAACGAAGACGCGTTCCGAGGCGATAGCCTTCGCCGTTCGCAACAATCTCGTTTGAGGGGAATTATGGGGCATCAACCAGGCAGGGCGATAAGCAATACGGACCAGATGCGCATGGTCCGTGTGAACAGGATTTCCAGCCGGTCTGACCTTTTCCCGCGCCTGATTGCCATGCAGAAGCTCGCGGATGCGCAGGCTTTCGCCGTTTTTCGCGTCAGCGGCTCCGGCGTGCCGGCAAAGCAGCGGCTGATCTGCGAACTGGAGAACTGGGGTCCCTCGAATGCCGGCCTCGGCAAGGCCTTCGTCGATGCCCATGGCGAGGCTTTGCTCGACCATATCGATCGCTCGCTGCTGCCTGTGTTCTGGGCCGGTAGCCACGATCACGCAGCCCCGGGCCCTGCCGACTTCTCTCCCTTCATGGTGAGACTGAAAGACGGCATGGTGCCTTTCTCCGGTCTTGCCTTTCCGGTGCGCCTCGGCGCTATAGGCAACGGCTTCGTGCTTTTCACCGGCGATGATATCGATCCGTCGAGCGACACAATCATCGAGCTGCACGGCCGCTGCTGCAATGTCATGATGGACCTGCTGTCGCTCGATGAGCGGCGTGCGGCGGCGACAGAAGCACTGAGCGAACGCGAGATCGCCTGTCTTCAGCTTGCCGGCGACGGCCGCATCAGCGAAGAAATCGCCGACAAGCTCGGCCTGTCCGTCCACACGGTGAACGCCTATCTCGGCTCGGCAACGATCAAGCTTGATTCGGTCAACCGCATCCAGGCGATCGCCAAGGCGATACGCTTGGGCTATATCAGCTAGGGCCGTTTCAGCAAACAGCTGCAGCGATCTTGGCTCCGGAATTGCGTGAAAACAAGGAGTTAGAAAATTTCCGCGATTGGAAGAAATGCGGAAATGCTCTAAGAAAGGCAAAGCCCGGCACCTTTCGGGCCGGGCCTGATATTCTGAAGTGGAAAATGCCCTAGCCGGCCAGCGCCTGCGGCTTCGCGACGATATAGCGCGCTTCGTACAGGCTCCTTTGCAGAAAAGCCGTGTTCTCATCCGGATCGACCGAAGCGTTCTGGAAGGAAATATGATTGATCTCGATACCGGCATGGTCTTCGGCCATCGTCAGTTGCGCGTAGACGGTCACGCCGCGCGGCTTGATTTCGAGATCGAGCACAACTTCGGGCTTGCCGCCCCATTCCAGCGTATAATTTCCACCCAGGCCGAAGTTGACAGTGCCGGGATGGAAAAACAGTTCCGCCGCGGAAGCGACGAGGTCGGCGAGATTGCCGTAATACTCGAAACGCAGCAGAGAAATGAGATCGGATGCGTCCAGAAGCCTGAGCTCGGTTGCGACCGGGCTGATCGCTTCTGCAAGGATTTTTTCACGCTGGGCAGAGTAGGGGCATTTTTTCATTCGACTTATCTTACCCGTTTGTTCTTGGCCTCCGCGGCGTAAACCCGGTGAATGAGTTCCGCGACGGCCTTATAGAAGACTGACGGTATGACACTATCCACCGAGACTTGCGCAAACATGGAGCGTGCGAGAGGCGGATCCTCGAAGACGGGGATGTTGTTCTCCTCGGCGATCTCTCTGATTTTCAACGCAATAAGGTCCTGCCCCTTGGCAAGGACGATCGGCGCGTCGTTTTCCTCGCGTACATAACGCAACGCGACGGCATAGTGCGTCGGGTTGGCGATGACGAGGGTGGCGCGCTGGACACCGGCGATCATGCGCCGGCGGGCGCGGTCACGCATGACAGAGCGTTGCCTGCTCTTGACGAAGGGATCGCCCTGCGACTGTTTGTTTTCTTCCTTCACCTCGTGCTTCGTCATCTTCAGTTCGGTGAACCAATGATATCGCGTCCAGAAGATATCAGCGATGGCGACAGCGGCGGTGGCGATGAGCATGACGATGATGATCTTGCGCATCGCTGTCATCATGCGAACCATGATCGTCTGCGGATCGGAGAACATTGCATCGATCGAGCCGAAATATTCGCTTCTGAGAACGAAGAAGAGAATCACCCCGACGACAACCACCTTGAACAGTGATTTACCGAATTCGACGAGACCCGGAAGGCTGAAGAGCCGCGACCATCCCTTGATCGGTGAAATACGCGAGGCCTGCGGACGAATGCGTTCGAGAACCGGCGTCGGCAGGTTCTGAAAGACGGATGAGGCGATACCGAACGCCATGAACATGATGAAGGCAGGGGCCAGAAGCGCAGCCACGGCCCAACCGAGCTTCGCAAAGAGCGAGAGGACGTCAGGCCCTGTCTCGATCTTCCACTGATCCGGCTGCTCGAAGATGTCACGCAGGGTCTCGGCCATGTGTGACGTTGCGTCGGGAAGGAAGAATACGAGATAGATGAAGGTCGCCAGAATCGTCGCAAAGATCGAGATTTCACGCGAGTGGGGGGTATTACCTTTTTCGGCAGCATCAGACCGCTTTTTCGCGGTAGGGGCTTCTGTTTTGCTGTCCTTGTCTTCATCGGCCAAGTGCGCGGCCCTCCGTCAAAGAAAAAGGCCGCTGCTGGAGCGCGGCCTGTTTCCATGAACGGTAGTCTTGTGCGTGCTGCCGATCAACCGCTGCCTTACCGGCGAACGGTTTTGTCAACAACTGCGATGGCTTAAGCCGCCGCCGGGCCGCCTTCCTTTTCCTTAAGCTCGATCTGGCCGCCATTGGCCAGGCGAATCGCTTCCTGTGCGACAGCGCGCCGGGCGATCGCGATCTCGCGCGGATTGACGCCGGCCATGCCGCTCTGCAGATCCGATTCGATCATGCGGCGCTGGCGCGGACTGATGGCGGAAAGCACCGATTCGCGGATTTCGGCCGATGCGCCGCGCAGTGCAACGGTGAGAACGTCGGMCGAAATATCGTTGAGTAGCATGACGCGGCTGCGCTGCGGCATGAACATGAGGTCTTCGAACAGGAAGATCTTCGGACGAACCTTGTTGACCGCTTCGCGGCTGATCGATTCGAGCGAGGTAAGCAGCGTGTCGACCTGCGGCTTGTCCATTTCGTTCATCAGGTCGGCGACCTTCGTCGAGCCGGATGCGTTGCGTTCCGCGTCGACCTCGGCGAGCAGCGTCATCACCTGGTTTTCGATGATCTGCGCGGCCTTCGGGCTGACGCCCTTCATATTGACCGTACGGTTCATGATGTCGGCGCGGCGGTTGTCGGGAAGCTGCAGCAGCACCTTTGCGCCAAAGGACGAAGGCATCATGGACAGGATATAAGCGACGGTCTGCGGATGTTCGCGCAGCAGGAACTGAGCGACGAAAGTAGGTTCCGCCTCAGCGAGGCGATCCCAGATTGAGGTCTCGTAGGCCTGGAAGGCGGTACGGCGGCCGAGCAGGCTGTCGACTTCGTCAGGCGTCAGCCCTTCCTCGAGGATGGCCTCGATCGCCTTGGCGTTGTCCATCAGACCGGCGCCTTCGGTGAAGAGATCCTCGAATTCGCCGACGAGCTGAAGAAGCTCGTCCGGCGGGATCGCGCGAAGCGCCTGGGCAGATCCGATGATGGTCTGCAACTCGGCCTGCGTGAAATATTTCAGCAGTCGGCCGGCGACTCCCTTCCCCATAGCGAGAAGAACTGCCGCCGCCTTTTCAGCCTGGGTCAACGGTTTCCCGGCAAGTGCGCCGCCGAAATCGTCAAAGTCCATCATGGTCTAACCTCTCCGTCCCGCACAGGGATCAGGCTTTTTTCGTGCTCAAAACTTCTATCAGTTTTACACCGAATCGGGTGTCGTCATTATCAAGGACCGTAATCTCACCGCGCGCAATCCTGCGGCCGTTCACCATTATTTCGACCGGCTCGCCGATCTTCTTGTCGAGCGCGATAGTAGCACCCTCGGTGAGGTTCATCAGGCCGGAAACCTGCATACGGCTCGTCCCGAGCACGATCTGGACATCGATAGGAATATCCATGATCAGGTCGAAGTTCGAATTCAGTGCGCTGCCGAGCGGTGCCGGAGCGGACTGGAAGGAGTTGCCGCCGAAGCTCGGTGCGGCGCCAAGGCTGGGAGAGCCTGCTGCACCCATGTCTGCGGCATTGCCGCCGAAGTCGCCGCCCCCGAAATCGCTGCCTGCGAAATCGGCGCCGCCGAACGAGGTTTCGCCGGCATCGCCGCCGAAAGGCGAGAGGTCCGTACCTGCTGCGAAAGCATCGTTCTGCAGGTCGTCGCCGAACTGCGGAAGGTCGCTATCCGCATCTTTCTTCAGCACGCCGCGCAGATCGTCGATAGCCTGATCCAGATCGGCTTCACTGCCCGGCATGTCCAGGGAGAGGTCACTATTCTGCTGTGTCTTCTTCGTAGCCATGAAATCACTATTCCAGTTGAAACTTGCCTCAAACTGCCTTTGCGGCGCTGAAAGCGAGAGAACCGATTAATTCATTAAGTGCCGGATCAACTCATCATCCGAATTCATGGTGTCTTTCACTCGCACCATGTAGTTGTCGCCTGAACGCCCGAACTCGCACACATACAATTCTCGGCTGTTGGCGCTGACTTCGACGCGCACGTCGCCGCTGTCGCGGAAGGGAATGACGTCGCCGGCCATCAGTTTGGAGATCGTCCGCAGCGTCAGATCCTGCAGGCGGATCTTCGCTTCGAGCGTCACCTGCGACCGGCGAACCTGGTCGCCGATCTGCTCCGTCCACTCCGGCGACTTGCTCGGCTGCTTCTTAGCCTTCGGGGCCGAAACCTTGGTCTTGAGCAGCGCCGCCTGGGGGACGATCAGGCTGAATTCGGACGTGATGCCGGCAAGCGTGATCGACATGTTGATCGCAGCCGCGAATTCATCCGAACGGTCTTCCGGCGGACGGATGCGTGCGTCAAGAGCGAAGGGAGCCGACAGGCTGGGCTCGAAGCCGCCCGGCGCGTTGACGGCCGAACGCAGCACCTTGGAAATCTTGTCGAACACCATGACGGCGAGGTCGAGCTCGATAATGGAGAGAAGCCGGTCGGCCGGCTCCTCGATCGTTTCGGCGGTAGCGCCAAGCAGATGTTCCATCAAGGTAATGACGAAACCGTTGCCGCAGCCGATCGTGATGTTCTGGGACCAGTTGCGCAGCGTCGCATCGACGAGCGTCATATTGGTGCTGAGATCGTCGATCAGATGATTCTTGTAGCCTATCTCGCAGCCGAGATAGCCGACTGTCACATCGAGGCCGGTTTCGCTCTTCAGGATGTCGGGAAGGAATTCGCTGTAGATATCGCCGAAGGAACTGCAGAGCTTGGCAACCCTGCCCTTGTCGCCAAGACCGCCGGTCAATTTGGCAAGAAGGACAGGATCCATTGTCTGGTTGTCATGCGAAGCATTGCTCATAGTCATTTAAGCTGCCTTGTTTTCGCCACCTGGGTTCATCATTTCCTGCTCCACTGCGTCGATCGACGGGCGTTCATACGCCGAGATCGTCTTGCGGCCGTATTCGAGGGCGACCTGCGGCACCGAGCCGTTCATGTAGGCAAGCAGGGTCTGCTTGACGACGACGTAGAGGCGGTGCTGCTTTGAGCGGACGATCTTGATCTGGGAAACGATCGGGGAGCAGACGCAGTAGGAAAGCAGAATTCCGAGGAATGTGCCGACGAGTGCCGAACCGATGAGGTGGCCGAGCACTTCCGGCGAGTCGTTGATATGCGCCATGGCCTTGATGACGCCGAGAACCGCCGCGACGATGCCGATGGCCGGGAACGCGTCGCCCATTGTCTGGATTGCGTGGTAAGGCTTCAGCTTGTCATGAAGGATGGTGTTGATTTCTTCGTCCATCAGCGCCTCGATCTCGTGAGAGCGGGCGTTGCCGATGATGATCAGGCGCACGTAGTCGCAGATGAAGGCCGTCAGTTCCTTGTTCTTCAGAACCGTCGGTGCCTGCTGGAAGATCGTCGATTCGGCCGGGTTGTCGATATGCGCTTCGATTTCGTTGCGCGACTTCGTACGCAGGTCGCGCATCAGCGAATAAAGGACACCAAGCGTGTCGAGGTAGTTGCGTTCCTTGGGAACGGAATGCTTGAAGGCCTCGCCGAGCGCCTTGCCGGAGTCCTTCACCACCTTCATGGGGTTGGCCATGATGAAGCTGCCGAGACCGGCGCCGCCGATGATCACGAATTCGAAGGGCTGAAAAAGAGCATCGATTTCGCCGCCCATCGCCATGAAGCTACCGATGATACAGCCGCAGACAACTACAAATCCGATAATAATATTCATCGTCAGCCCAATCTGAACGTTGCTTTTCTTTGCGACGGATAGGGTTTGTGCCTTGCGTGAGGCTGATGAACGCGGCTTTTGCGCATTCATTTGCGCTACCAGTTTCGCGCAAGGATTTACCTTCATATTGAACGTGACGAGTGGGCCTATGCGCGCCCATGTCTGAGATGCCGCTCAGCGGAACCCGTGGCCGAACTAAAAGGAGCCCGGTGTTTCGTCCCGTTTATCGCCAATGTGGAGCTTACCGACATGCAATCCGGTCTTTACGTTTCCCTGTCGTCGCAGATGGCCCTCGAAAAACGCCTGACGACGATCGCCGACAACATGGCCAACGTGAACACGACTGGTTTTCGCGGCACCGAGGTAAAGTTCGATGAAATGTTGGCGAACAACGAGAACAAGACGAACACCAAGGTAGCCTTCGTCTCTCAGGGCAACGACTACTTGGACACCAGTCATGGCGAAATGCAGCACACCGGCAACATGCTCGACTTCGCCATCAAGGGMAATGCCTGGTTCTCTCTCGACACGCCGGMCGGCCGCGTTCTGACGAGGGACGGCCGCTTCACGATCCGTGACACCGGCGAGCTGGTTTCCACCCGCGGCTATCCGGTTCTCGATGCAGGCGGTGCGCCGATCGTACTCAACACTGGCGGCGGCGAACCGAAGGTCGGCACGGATGGCATCATTTATCAGAATGACCGGCAGGTCGGTTCACTCGGCCTCTTCGAAGCAGATATCGACAAGGGTTACCTGCGCTACGAAAACAGCGGCATCATGACGACCGAGCAGCCGCGCGCTGTCGTCGACCGCTTCAACGTCGGTGTGGAGCAGGGCTATCTTGAAAATTCCAACGTCAATGCGATGCACGAGATGACGCAGCTCATCGAGGTCAACAGGGCGTTCGACAGCGTCTCGTCGCTGATGCGCGATAGCGAAGACTCCTTCAAGGAAGCGGTCCAGACGCTGGGCGGCAGCCGTTAAGGCAGGGTGTGAAGCATGAACACCACCCTGTTGACTGAGGACGCGCTCTCGCCGAAGCTCACACATCTCGGCGAGCTTGCAAAACGCTACGCCTCGCCGGAATTCTCGGTGACACATGGCGGTCGGGTGCACACGATCGCCGCCGGCCATTATACCGTCCGCGGCCTTTCCCGGCATGTACGCCTCGGCGAGTTCGTGGCGCATAAATCCGCGACGGGCATCCATCTCGGCGAAGTGGTCAAGGTGGAGCCGGATCTGATCTATGTCTGCCCTATCGAACCGGGCGAGCCGATCGGCATCCACGACGTCGTCATTCGCAAGGGTGCTTTCCGCATATCTCCGTCAGATAGCTGGTGCGGCCGCACCATCAATTCCCTCTGCGAGCCGATCGACGGTCTCKGCCCGATCACCGAAAGCCTGGACCGCCGTTCGATCTCGAACACCGCGCCGCCTTCGATGACGCGTCAGCGCGTCGAAAACGGCTTCAAGACCGGCGTGCGCGCGATCGATATCTTCTCGCCGCTCTGCCTCGGTCAGCGTCTCGGCATTTTCGCCGGCTCGGGCGTCGGCAAGTCGACGCTGCTGTCGATGCTGGCCCGCGCCGACGCCTTCGACAAGGTGGTAATCGCGCTGGTCGGCGAACGCGGTCGCGAAGTCCGTGAATTCATCGAGGATACGCTCGGCAGCGATATGAAGAAGGCGATCGCCGTCGTTGCCACCAGCGATGAGAGCCCGATGCTGCGCAAGATGGCGCCGCTGACAGCCGTGACGATCGCCGAGCACTTTCGCGACAAGGGCGAAAACGTTCTCTTCATCATCGATAGTGTTACGCGTTTTGCCCACGCGATCCGCGAAGTGGCGACCGCTTCCGGCGAGCCGCCGATCGCCCGCGGCTATCCGGCTTCGGTCTTCACCGAGCTGCCGCGTCTTCTGGAACGCGCCGGTCCCGGTCAGGAAGGCGCCGGCACCATCACCGCGATCATCTCCATCCTCGTCGATGGCGACAATCATAACGACCCGATCGCCGACTCCACGCGCGGTATTCTGGACGGTCATATCGTTCTCCAGCGAAGCCTGGCGGAGGAGGGGCGCTATCCGCCGATCGATCCGCTCGCATCCATCTCGCGTCTTGCCCGCAAGGCCTGGACTCCGGATCAGGAGAAGCTGGTTTCCCGCCTCAAGGTACTGATCCACCGCTTCGAGGAAACGCGCGACCTGCGCCTTATCGGCGGCTACCGTCCGGGCGCCGATCCCGATCTCGACATGGCGGTCAAGCAGGTGCCGATCATCTATGACGTCCTGAAACAGTCTCCGGGAGACCGCGAATCGCTCGATGCCTTCGCCGATCTTGCCGGTGCTCTCAAGGCCGCCGCCGGCGTACCGACTCCGAGTGCGCCTATTCAAAGGAGGGCCTGATCATGGCCGATTTCGAAGACGAACGGATCGCGGCGCTGAAAGAGCGTAACAAGGCAGTGCTGCTCGATCGCGCGCTGACCTTCTTGGGTCTGGCACTTGCCGGCGCTTCCGCCTTCTTCCCCTGGTACGTCTTCTTCAACGAGGACAAGTTTGGCGTCAGCGTCGCCGATAGCAATGCCTCGCGTGAATTGCCGGACTGGCCGGCACGCAACGTCTTCAGCGTTTCACCGCTCGCCATGGTCAATAAGAAGGATGAAGGTAAGAAAGTCCCACCGATCGACAATATGACGACGGCAACCGTTTCCGAACTCGGCAAGGAGCGCGACGGCGACGCCTCGATGGAAGATCAGCCTTTCCCCGGCAAAGGCTCTTTCCGTTTGCTGCACGTGGCCAACGGCCGAGCGCTCATTGAAGATCCCTCGGGAATGTATGTCGTGCGCGTCGGCTCGATCCTGCCTGACGAAAGCCGCCTTGCCACATTGGAACAGCGCGATGGCAAATGGGTGATCGTCACCTCCAAGGGTGAAATCTACCAGAACAACTGAAGCATGCCGCGCAAAAGTGTGCGGCGGTTTTTGCGATACCAGCATGCGAAAACAAAGCCTGAGGCGCGGCAGACGATCCCGGGGATCGCGACGCGCTTCAGTTCAGGCAAAAAGACGAATCGCTGCGAGGTCCTGTCGGAGAACGGCCGGGCGGCGGTTGGCCGGTGTCTGCAAGTAATCTCGAAGAATGGCTTGTAAAGCCTGCATTTACCGTAAGTCCCACGCAAGATTACCGCCCTAGGTTCGGCGTAGTAAAAACGGAGAGTTCTCATGCAACCGATTCAACTTTTCGACTTGGCTTCAAAGCAGGCGGAATGGCTGACGATTCGTCAGGAGGTTGTTGCCGGCAACATCGCGAATGCAAACACGCCGAAGTTCCGTGCGAAGGACGTAACGCCTTTTCAGGCGGTGCTCGATCAGTCGGACGTGACCATGGCACGTACCAATCCGATGCATCTGAGTGGCAACAATTTCAGCACCGGCAGCGACATCGACGTGAAGGATGCCGCGCTCGACCAGGAAATCGGCGTTCAGGAATCCGGCAACACCGTCGGTGTGGCCGAAGAACTCTCCAAGTCCGGCGAGATCAAGCGTCAGTACGACCTGAACACCTCGCTGGTCAGTTCCTTTCATCGAATGATGTTGATGACGCTAAGGAAATAGGCTCATGGATCCGCTCTCAGCAGCAATGAAAATCGCAGGCTCCGGGCTCGAATCGCAGTCGACACGTCTGCGTATCGTCTCGGAAAACATCGCCAACGCCCGTTCGACCGGCGATACGCCAGGCGCCGACCCCTATCGCCGCAAGACGATCACCTTCGGCCAGCAGCTTGACCGCACCAGCGGCGTCGAGACCGTCAACGTCAAGAAGATCGGTACCGACGAAGGCGATTTCACCAAGGAATACGACCCGAGCAATCCGGCTGCGGACGAGAAGGGCATCGTCAAGATGCCAAACGTCAACATCCTGATCGAGATGGCCGACATGCGCGAAGCCAACCGCTCGTATGACGCCAATCTGCAGACGATCAAGCAGACTCGCGACCTCATTTCATCGACGATCGATCTCCTGAAGAGCGGACAATAATGATCAGCAGCGTACAGAATGTAAGCAATCTTTCGATGAGCCGCGCCCTGGGCGCCGTCGATACCGAAAACTCCGCCTCCTCTTCGACCGCAACCTCATCTGCTGCGGCCGGTGCATCCGGCGGCGTGAGCTTCGCCTCCGTCATGGGCAACATGGCGACCGAAGCCGTCAGCAGCCTGAAGGGCGCGGAAAACATGTCCTTTGCCGGCATCAAAGGCACGGCTTCCACGCGCGAAGTCGTCGATTCCATGCTGCAGGCGGAGCAGACCCTCCAGACTGCAATTGCCATTCGCGACAAGGTCGTCTCGGCCTTCCTCGAAGTCACCAAGATGCAGATGTAACTGATTTGAGGACGAACACATGAGAGCGCTCGCCATCGCAGCAACGGGCATGGATGCCCAGCAGACCAACCTGGAAGTCATCGCGAACAACATCGCGAACATCAATACGACCGGTTTCAAGCGCGCCCGCGCCGAGTTCACCGATCTTCTCTACCAGACTGAACGTGCCAAGGGTGTCGCCAACCGCGCCAACCAGGCTGTCGTTCCCGAAGGCGCCAATATCGGTCTCGGCGTCCAGACCTCGGCGGTGCGCAACCTGCATCTGCAGGGCGAATTGACCCAGACCGGCAACGACCTCGACGTCGCAATTGTCGGCAAGGGCTTCTTCCAAATCCAGTCGACGGATGGCACGACGCTTTATAGCCGCGCCGGTGCGCTCAACAAGAACGACCAGGGCCAGCTCGTCAACATCGACGGCTATGAAGTCATCCCCGGCGTCACTATTCCGCAGGGCTCCACCGAGCTGACGATCAGCCGCTCCGGCGAAATCACCGCCAAGCTGCCCGGTCAGACGACTCCGACCACTCTCGGCCAGCTTACGCTCGCCGACTTCGTCAACGAAGCCGGCTTGCAGCCGATCGGCGACAACCTCTTCCAGGAAACGCCGGCCTCCGGCGAAGCTGTCATCAGCAATCCCGACGAAGASAATATGGGCTATCTCAAGCAGGGTTACCTGGAATCCTCCAACGTCGATCCGGTCAAGGAAATCACCGAGCTGATATCGGCCCAGCGCGCTTATGAAATGAATTCCAAGGTGATCACGACCGCTGATGAAATGGCATCCATCGTCAGCAAGAACCTGAAGTAAGAGGGAAGGGCCGAACATGACGTTTCGCCGGGCAGGACACGTCCAGGGATGGGTGGCTGCGGCCACAATCGCAATCGCCGGCATGTTCATGCCGGCAGCAGCGGATGCCGGCATGGGTTATGCCGTCGTCCCGACGACGATCATCTATCCCGGCGACACGATTTCGAGCGGCCAGCTTCAGGAGGTTGAGGTCACCAATCCTAATCTCAGTGGAGACTATGCAAAATCGGTCTCCCAGGTCGAAGGGCTTGTTTCCAAGCGCACGCTCCTGCCGGGCCGGACGATTTCGGTCTCCGCCCTGCGCGAGCCTTATACGGTCACGCGCGGTTCCAATATCCGCCTGGTATTCCAGCTTGGCCAGATGACCATTTCCGCTGCCGGCTCGCCTCTCGAAGATGGTGCGACCGGCCAGATGATCCGTGCACGCAATATGGATTCCGGCATCATCGTCAGCGGCACCGTGCTCGCCGACGGTACGGTCCATGTGAGGGCAAAATGAAGTTCTTCTTTCGCATTCTGAGCCTGGTTGCGGTTCTGGCGATGAGCCTGACCGATGTCGCGCCTGCATGGGCGCTGACGTCCCGCATCAAGGACATTGCCTCGCTTCAGGCCGGCCGCGACAACCAGCTCATCGGCTATGGCCTTATTGTCGGCCTGCAGGGAACCGGCGATGGTTTCCGTGCTTCGCCCTTCACCGAGCAGTCCATGCGCGCGATGCTGCAGAACCTCGGCATCTCCACGCAGGGCGGCCAGTCGAACGCCAAGAATACGGCCGCCGTCATGGTCACCGCCAACCTGCCGCCCTTCGCCAGTCCCGGCAGCCGCATCGACGTGACGGTCAGCTCGCTCGGCGATGCGACGTCGCTGCGCGGCGGCACGCTTGTCATGACCTCGCTGTCAGGCGCCGACGGCCAGATCTATGCCGTCGCCCAGGGCGCCGCCATCGTCACCGGCTTTCAGGCTCAGGGACAGGCCGCGACCGTGACCGAGGGTGTGACGACGGCCGGCCGTGTGCCGGGTGGCGCCATCATCGAGCGCGAGCTGCCGTCCCGCTTCAAGGATTCGGTCAACCTCGTCCTGCAGCTCCGCAACCCGGACTTCTCCACCGCAATCCGCATTGCTGATATCGTCAACGGCTACGCCAAGGCCCGCTTCGGCGGTCCGGTCGCGGAAGCCAAGGATTCGCAGGAAGTCGTCATCGAGAAGCCGCGCGAGGCCGATCTGACACGCCTTATGGCCGATATCGAAAACCTCGTGGTCGAAACCGACACGCCGGCCAAGGTCGTCATCAACGAACGTACCGGCACGATCGTCATCGGCTCGGATGTTCGCGTCTCGCCGGTTGCCGTCAGCTACGGCACATTGACCGTGCAGGTCACCGAAACGCCACAGATCATCCAGCCGGAGCCCTTCTCGCGCGGTGAGACCGCTGTCCAGCCGCAGACGGATATCCAGGCACAGAAAACGGGCGGGCGGGTCGCGATCATCGACGGTCCTGACCTTCGCACCCTCGTTGCCGGTCTCAACAACATCGGCGTCAAACCGGATGGCATCATCGCCATTCTCCAGGGCATCAAATCTGCAGGCGCCCTGCAAGCGGAGCTTGTGCTGCAATGATCAAGATCAAGAACGAGAACCCGATCGTCGAATTGTTGCGCCGGCTGGCTTTGCCGGCCGCAGGCTTGGTGCTGCTTACCATTCCCGGCGCCTTCGCCCAGGAAGTGGCGCCGCTCGGCGACATCACCTCGACGGACGAGGTCAAGCAGTTCTGCACGAATATTGCCGATCCCGCGCGCGATCAGCGCTATCTCCTGCAGAAGCAGGAGCTCGAGAAGTTGCGCGCCGATATCGACGGTCGCATTGCCGAGATGGACAAGCGCAAGGCTGAATATCAGGACTGGCTGAAGCGGCGTGATGATTTCCTCAAGCAGGCTGAGGCCGGCTTGACGGATATCTACAAGAAGATGAAGCCGGATGCGGCAGCCCTGCAGTTGCAGGACGTCAGGCCCGAACTGGCGGCCGCCGTCATCATGCGGCTCGGGCCGCGCCAGTCCAGCCTGATCCTGAATGAAATGGACTCCACCAAGGCTGCCAGTATCGCCGGCATCATCGCAAGTGCGTCTGATCCCAATACCTCGAAGGATCCTTCATGAATAAGCGTTTACCGGCTGTGGTCGCCGCCGTTGCCCTCCTTGCGGGCTGCCAGTCCACGGCAGTCAACGAGATCGGCCGCGCGCCTGCCATGAGCCCGATCGGCAGCGGTCTCGCCTACGGCCAAACACCGCAGATGGCGCTCTATCCGAAGCAGCCGCGCGCTGTCGCCCAGGGCTATTCGCTGTGGAGCGATTCACAGGCTGCGCTTTTCAAGGATGCGCGCGCCCTGAACGTCGGCGACATTCTGACGGTTGATATCCAGATCAACGACAAGGGATCCTTCGACAACGAGACCAACCGCAGCCGCAAGAATTCGAGCGGCATGAACTGGGATGTCAACGCCCAGGTCTTCGGCTGGACGCYACAGTCCAAGACGGACCTGACCTACGGTTCCGACACGAGCACCGACGGCAAGGGCAAGATCGAGCGCACCGACAAGCTCAACCTTCTGGTTGCCGCTGTTGTCACGGGCATTCTCGAAAACGGCAACCTGGTCATCAGCGGTTCGCAGGAAGTTCGCCTGAACCAGGAKCTGCGCATCCTCAACGTCGCCGGTATCGTGCGTCCGCAGKACGTCAATGCCGACAACCAGATCTCCTACGACAAGATCGCCGAAGCCCGCATCTCCTACGGTGGCCGCGGCCGCCTGATGGAAGTGCAGCAGCCGCCGCGCGGCCAGCAGGCTGTCGATCTTTTCTCGCCACTCTGAGGCTGAACCAAGATGGCAGACAACGAAACAGGCGAAGGCAAGAAAAAGAAGTCGGGCGGCATGGTGATGACGATCATCGGCCTTGCCGTGCTGACGCTCGTCGGCGCCGGCGGCGGCTGGGCGGTCGGCAACATGGTGGCCCCGAACATCCGCAGCGCCGCGGAGGCCGAGCAGGCCAAGGAGGCCGAGGCCAAGAAGAAGGCCGAGGGCGGTCTTCCGAAAATCGCTAACGAAGCCAATAACATCGTGCTGCTCGACCCGGTCACATCGAACCTCGCTTATCCCTCGGAAAACTGGATCCGACTCGAGGTGGCGCTGATGTTCAACGGACCGCCGGATGTCAAGGTCGCCGAGGATATTCACCAGGATATCCTCGCTTACGTCAGGACCATTTCCCTTCAGCAGATCGAAGGGCCGCGCGGCTTTCAATATCTCAAGGATGACATCCAGGAACGTGTTGACCTTCGCTCTCAAGGGCGCGTATCGAAGGTCATGTTCAGGACCTTTGTCATCGAATGATTCGACTCGTAGTTTTCCTTGCCGCCATGATGGCGGTGCCGGAACTGGCAGTGGCCCAGCAGCTGCCGACTGATCTATTGAACATTCCGGTCGACGGCTCCGCCGCCGCCTGGATCATCAGGACATTCGGCCTCCTGACCGTGCTTTCGGTCGCGCCGGGCATCCTCATCATGGTGACGAGCTTCCCGCGCTTCATCATTGCCTTTTCGATCCTGCGTTCGGGCATGGGCCTCTCTTCGACCCCATCGAACATGATCCTTCTCTCGCTTTCGCTGTTCATGACCTTCTACGTCATGTCGCCGACCTTCGATAAGGCTTGGCAGGACGGCGTTCAGCCGCTGCTCGCCAACCAGGTCGACGAGGCGACGGCAGTTCAGCGCATTGCCGAGCCGTTCCGCACCTTCATGTCTGCCAATACCCGCGACAAGGATCTGGCGCTCTTTGCCGACCTTGCCCGCGAGCGCGGCCAGAATATCCAGACGACCGAGCCGATCGACTACCGCATCCTGCTTCCCGCCTTCATGATCTCGGAGATCCGGCGCGGTTTCGAAATCGGCTTCCTCATCGTCCTGCCCTTCCTCGTCATCGACCTGATCGTTGCGACGATCACCATGGCCATGGGCATGATGATGCTGCCGCCGACATCGATCTCTCTGCCGTTCAAGATCCTTTTCTTCGTGTTGATCGACGGCTGGAACCTTCTGGTCGGCAGTCTCGTGCGCTCTTTCAGCTGACGGGCAAAGGCGAGACGGACAAAGGCGAGCCTGCCGTCTCGCATTTTCTGTCCTCTCACAAACACAAAACCCGCCGGAGCGATCCGGCGGGTTTTGTGTTGCTGGATGCGCCTAAGCCGGCCTCAGCTGTTCGAACCAAAGGGCTCGGTGCGCGGCGGCAGTGCCGGAACGTCGATATGGTCGGGGCCGAGGCCCTGCTTGGCCCGCTCGGTCATCAGCTCATACGCATGTTCGAGATGGTGGCAGAAGCGTTCGGCATCGAAGAGGGGCGCGATATAGCGCTTCTCCCGCAGATGCTCCTTGTATGCGGTGACGCGCTCGGGGTTGAGCGCAAGCTCGACGGCGAGGTCCTCATAGGCCTTGATGTCCTCGGCAACGAGTTCCGGCAGATCGATCGCTCTCAGCAGGCTTTCGCTGACGCGTGATGCGAAGTTGGTGCCCTTCACGGTTAGAACGGGAAGACCGCCCCAGAGCTGTTCCGAAGTGGTGGTGTGTCCGTTGACGGGGAAGGTATCGATGCCGAGGTCGGCCGCCTGCTGACGGCTGATATGCTGTTCGTAGTGCGCGCGCGGGCAGAAGATGATCCGCTTGGGCGAGATGCCGCCGGCCTGGAAGCGGTCCAGCAGATTTGCCTGGTTGCGCGCGGTATTCGCCATCAGCCAGAGCACGCTGTTCGGCGCGCGCTTGAGAATCCTGCACCAGCTGTCGACGACTTCAGCAGTGATCTTACGGTTACCGTTGAAGGATGCGAAGATGAAGGCATCTTCCGGCAGGCCCAGCTGCTCGCGCGTGACCGGCTGCGGTTGCGGCCGGTTCGCCGGATCGTTCGGCTGGTAGCTCTCCGGCATGCGCAGGAATTTCTCGTKGTAGAAGGGCTTGGCGACGTCAGGCAGCACCGAGTGATCGCCGATGACGTAGTCGAGGTCGACATTGAGCGTGCTGCCGGGAAAGCCCAGCCAGGCGACTTGGATCGGCGCCAGCGGCAGGTTGAAGGAAACGGCACGGCTGCCGGAAGTATGACCCTTCAGATCGACCATGATGTCGATATTTTCCATACGGACGGTTTTGAAGATCGCCTCGTCCGATAGGCCGTAGATGTCTATGACCTTGCCCCAACGGCTGCGGTCGGTCGTGTTGTTGTTCAGCTTGTGCTCCGGCAGCGTGTGGTCGAAGAGCGTGATTTCGAAGCGGTTGCGATCGTGAAGCTCAAGGACGCGCTGCAGCAGCTTCATCGTCGCGTGCTTGTCCCAGAAGTCCGAGGACATGTAGCCGATGCGGATCTTGTCCGACCATGTATGGGGCAGGCCGCGCCGGTAAGCCACGCGGGCGGGATCGAGTGGTTTCGTGCCGATAGCGGCATGGCGGTTATAATCTTCGTTGCCGCACCAGTGCAGATGATAGAACGGGTTGTCCTTCTTGAGCACATCGATGTCGTTCTTGACCAGGGCGGCGTCGATGAAAGCCTGATGCTTGCTGATTTCGCTGAACTCGTTGAATTCGCGCAGGCAGACGAGATAAAGGAACCGGAAAGCAAGATTGTTCGGATAGCGACGGAAGAGATTGCGGGCGAGCGTCTGGTTCGTCTCGTCCATGAGGTCGTCGTTGAGCAACTGCGCGGCAAGGCGCGAATGCTCCGGATTCTGGCTCTCGGACAGCACCTTCTTGAAGGGGCGCAGCAGATCCCGCTGCTGCCTGCCAAGATAAACCGAGGCGATGGTGAAGGCGAGTTCCGGATCTTCCTGCGCCTTGGAAAGGTTGCGCATGGCGATCAGAAGCGCTTCGTCCTCGTTGCCGGCCTCAAGGTGGATCTTCGCGGCAGTCTTCAGATATTCGAGCGAACCCTGTCCGGCGCAATCGGCCGCCAGGCAGTAGGATCTGGCAGCATCGGTCTTGAAGCCCAGTTGCAGCAGGTTCTTGGCCAGGAGAGCGTAGGTCTTGGCGTCCTTCTGTGTATCGATGAGCTGGTTGAGCGTCGCCAGGGACTGTGTGTAGCGGCCTGCCTGATAATCCCGGGATGCCGCCGAGAACGAAACTTTGCTGTTCAAAACCTAACTCCGTAAGGAAATGTTCCGGCATGAAATGTGACCGACGGGACGCGCAATCAGGCCCTCCCGCAGAATGCAGGTTGCCCGACGATACTATCCCGGCTTCTGCCACATTGGCATTCGAAGCTTGCTTGAAACCGGTGCGGACGAATGCCCGCTTTCCGCGAAAGCTACGATTTCGAAGATTGATTCAACCAACATTAACCATGCAATTGAAGCGGCTTGGCCGGGAGCTCCGCTTTTAAGAAGTTGGCAAGTATTGGCTGCGAGATTGCCCTGGACATGACGGGTTTGGGCCAAGAAACAAAGGCACCGAGTGGCATGAAGCTGGTCCGTCATCGCCGGTATTTATAGTCCGGTATGTCCTCCTTTTTTGTATCTAGTTTTCTAGGGGACACACTTATGACGAGCATTAACACGAACAATTCCGCCCAGGCAGCTCTCCAGACGCTGCGTAACGTCAACCAGGGCCTCAACAGCACGCAGAACCACGTTTCCACGGGTTACCGCGTCGGCAAGGCTTCCGACAACGCTGCCTACTGGTCGATCGCAACGACCATGCGTTCGGACAACAAGGCTCTCGGTGCCGTTTCCGACGCTCTCGGCCTCGGTGCTGCAAAGGTTGACACCGCCTACACCGCCATGGACAGCGCCATCGACGTCGTCGGCGAAATCAAGGCCAAGCTTGTTGCCGCGACCGAAAACGGCGTCGACAAGAAGAAGGTCCAGGAAGAAATCGACCAGCTGCAGGACCAGCTGGTAAGCATYGCTCAGTCGGCTTCCTTCTCCGGTGAAAACTGGGTTGCCGGTGCCACCAGCACCAAGAGCGTCGTTTCCTCCTTCGTTCGCGATGGTTCGAACGGCGTTTCCGTCAAGATGACCGACTAYGCCCTGTCCACCGCATCGAACGGCAACGTTCTGTTCGGCATGACCACGACCGGTGCGATCGAAACCACCTCGGGCATCCTCGGCACGACCAGCGGTACGATCGGCTCGGTCTACTCGCTCGACATCACGTCCTTCGGTCAGGCCGAACTCGGCCTTGCTCTGACCAACGTCGAAAACGCTCTGAAGGCGATGACCTCTGCCGGTGCAAAGCTCGGTTCGATCTCGACCCGCATCACCATGCAGGACGACTTCGTCAGCGCTCTGGGTGACTCGCTCGACTCCGGTATCGGCCGCCTGGTCGACGCCAACATGGAAGAAGAGTCCTCCAAGCTCTCTGCCCTGCAGACGCAGCAGCAGCTCGCGATCCAGTCTCTCTCGATTGCCAACTCCTCTTCGCAGAACATCCTGTCGCTCTTCCGCTAAGAGCGGTTCAGCCACATCGCGAAAAGTCTCGAGGCCGGGTAACTCCCGGCCTCGAATATTTTAATATAAGGTTAACGGAAACGCTTCTAAGTCTCAGATTTTTTTATGAAATTTCATTTTGGAATTTAGCTTTCCTTAACCATCTTGCTGTTTTCTAGGCCCATCGAAACGGCGAGTTAACCTTAACGAGAATGGTTAACAGGCATGATGCTGATCGCTGTGGGCCGGCCCAAATCCGGAATGTCCCTTCCTAACATCTGCCAAAAGGGGCAAGCAAACTATGACGAGCATCAACACCAATAACGCTGCAATGGCAGCTCTCCAGACGCTGCGTGGCATCAACCAGGGCCTCAACAAGACCCAGGATCACGTTTCCTCCGGTTTCCGCATCGGCAAGGCTTCCGACAACGCTGCCTACTGGTCGATCGCAACGACCATGCGTTCGGACAACAAGGCCCTCTCGGCCGTTTCCGACGCGCTCGGCCTCGGTGCYGCAAAGGTTGACACTGCCTACACCGCCATGGACAGCGCCATCGACGTCGTCGGCGAAATCAAGGCGAAGATCGTTGCCGCAACTGAAAACGGCGTCGACAAGAAGAAGGTCCAGGAAGAAATCGACCAGCTKCAGGACCAGCTGGTGAGCATCGCTCAGTCGGCTTCCTTCTCCGGTGAAAACTGGGTTGCCGGTGYCAMCGGCACSAAGAGCGTCGTTTCCTCCTTCGTTCGCGATGGTTCGAACGGCGTTTCCGTCAAGATGACCGACTATGCCCTGTCCACCGCATCGAACGGCAACGTTCTGTTCGGCATGACCACGACCGGTGCGCTCCAAACCACCTCGGGCATCCTCGGCACGACCAGCGGTACGATCGGCTCGGTCTACTCGCTCGACATCACGTCCTTCGGTCAGGCTGAACTCGGCCTTGCTCTGACCAACGTCGAAAACGCTCTGAAGGCGATGACCTCTGCCGGTGCAAAGCTCGGTTCGATCWCCACCCGCATCACCATGCAGGACGACTTCGTCAACGCGCTCAGCGACTCGATCGACTCCGGTGTCGGTCGCCTGGTCGACGCCAACATGGAAGAAGAGTCCTCCAAGCTCTCTGCCCTGCAGACGCAGCAGCAGCTCGCGATCCAGTCTCTCTCGATCGCCAACTCCTCTTCGCAGAACATCCTGTCGCTCTTCCGCGGCTAATAGGATCGCGAAATATAGCCCGCCGGGTAACCGGCGGGTTCTATCGAAATCAAGCCGCGCTTCCATGGAGCGCGGCTTTTTTCCAAATCGACGCACTGCCTCAAAATTGCGCGCCTCACCACGTCCGGGATTTTTCACATCCGAAAGGGCTATCGTTTGGCGCAATCTTCGCCCGTTCGGAGTATTGATGCTGCGCCGTAACGATATAGGCTCTGCGCCGCCGTGGCAGCACGCCGAATCGAAAGATATTGGCTGCAGGGGGAGCCTTAGCGCGGTCCAAATCTGGAAAAGCGAGACACTGACATGAGACAATCCATGGAGAGGATCATGGAGCGGCGATTGAGTGCCATCCTTGCTGCCGATGTGGTCGGTTACAGCCGGCTCATGGGCATCGACGAGGCCGGCACGCTGCAGGCGTTGAACCGCCATCGCTGCGAACTGGTCGACATCCGCATATCCGATTACAARGGCCGCATCGTCAAGCTGACGGGCGACGGCATCCTGGCCGAGTTTCAGAGCGTCGTGAATGCCGTGGCCTGCGCCGCAGAAATCCAGCGCAGCATGGCCGTACGCAATGAAAATGTGCCAAAGGAGGAGCGGGTCGAATTCCGCATCGGCATCAACCTCGGCGATGTCGTGGTCGAAAATGACGACATTTTCGGCAATGGTGTCAACCTTGCCGCGCGCCTGGAAGGCGTCGCCCCGGTCGGCGGCATCGCCGTCTCGTCGATCGTGCGCGATCAGGTCGGTTCACGCCTCAATCTCGGTTTCGAGTTTTTAGGTGAACACGTGTTCAAGAATATCCGCCAGCCGGTTCAGGTCTACACGGTTACCTTCGAGAAGCCGAGTTCCACCCGCTTCGTCGCACAGAACCGCAACACCTGCTTCATCGCTGTCCTGCCGTTTACCAACATGAGCGGCGATGCCGATCAGGATTATTTCTCCGACGGCATCACGGAGGACATCATCACCGATCTTTCCAAGATCTCCAGCTTGCATGTGGTGCCGCGCAACACCGTCTTCACCTATAAGGGCACGTCGGTGAGAGTGAAGCAGCTCGCCCAGGAGCTCGGCGTGCGTTATATGCTGGAAGGCAGCGTCCGCATTGCCGGCAAGCGTGTGCGCATTTCCGGCCAGCTGATCGACACGACAAACGGCGATCATCTCTGGGCCGAACGCTATGACCGCGACCTCACCGATATCTTCGCCATCCAGGACGAAATCACCAACGCKATCGTCGGCCAGCTGAAGGTGCGGCTCCTGCCGGAAGAGCGCAAGGCGATCGCCGCCGAGCCAACCGCCAATGTCGAGGCCTATACCTATTACCTGAGAGGCCGGCAGCTCTCTCACACCTGGACCAAGTCCTATCTGCAACTTGCCCGGCKCATGTTCTACAAGGCCGTCGAGCTCGATCCGGATTATGGCCGCGCCTATGCCGGCATTGCCGATTGCGATGCGGCAATCCGCGACTGGGCGCCGGACGACGTGCCCCTGGAGCGCATTCTCGCAATGAGCGCCAAAGCCCTGGAGCTCGATCCCGACCTTGCCGAGGCCCATGCCTCCCGCGGCCTGGCGCTCCACCAGAACGGCGAGGACGGCGAGGCCACGGCATCCTTCGAACGCGCACTTGCGCTTGATCCCAATCTCTATGAAGCAAATTTCCACTATGCCCGCATTTTCTTCATGCATGGGGATTTCGCCGAGGCGGTGCATTATTTTACCCGCGCCGCCGAAATCCGCCCCGACGATTACGTATCGCCGATCCATCTGATGTCCTCCTACCATTCTCTCGGACGGACGGTGGACAAGGACAGCTGGGCGCGCATAGGCATTGCGAGAGCCGAGCGAGCGCTCAATCAGAACCCGGAAAACTCCGGTCCCGCCCATCGCGGCGCCCTTGCCCTTGCCCATCTCGGCGACGCCGGGCGCGCCTGCGATTGGGCCGCACGGGCAATTGCCATCGATCCCGATGATATCGTCGCCCAGTATAACCTCGCCTGCGTCCATTCCGTACTGGGCCATGTGGAGCGCGCAATCGATATTCTGGAAGGTTTGCTACCCCGCAGCTCGGTCTACCACATCAAGTGGTTCACCCATGATTCCGACTTGGACAACCTGCGTCGGCATCCGCGCTTCGAGACGCTCGTAACCGACGCAATCAAAGGGCGGGAGCGGATGGAAGCATAGGGGTCCGATAGAGGAAGAACCTCTTCCGGCCTCCTGGCCACCTGCTCTCTTACGGCGCGGTCGTGTCCAGAGCGGCCTCGACGATGCCGCCGCGTCGCCTTGCGCGGCAGCCCGACAGGAAAGAACAAGCTCGCCAATTCTATTGACGGGAGCAAAAGCTCTGCGCGGACCGAACCTGTGCTCCCGGTTGATTGGCAGCCTCCTGGGATAACGGGCAAACCGCATTCTTCGCCATCGCCGCCTACACCAAGGTCCAGTTTGCTGTCTCTGCCACTCTGATAGTTCTGCGGGTTGAGAAGCTTAGAGCGAGGCCTAGCTTCCTTTTACCATCGACCCAGAAAACCCGAAGCGTAGGAGCCTTTCGATGAAGTCTAAGGTAGCTGATGTACTGACAGAGGTGCTGCATGCAGCCGGGGTCAAGCGGATATATGGCGTAGTCGGCGACAGTCTGAACGGGCTTACGGAAGCGCTCAGAAAGAGGGGCGACATCGAGTGGATTCACACCCGCCATGAAGAGACAGCCGCCTTCGCAGCGGGGGCCGAAGCCCATCTTAGCGGCGAACTGGCCGTTTGCGCCGGAAGCTGCGGCCCGGGCAACCTGCACCTCATCAACGGTCTGTTCGACTGCCACCGCTCGCGCGTGCCCGTCCTTGCCATTGCCGCGCAGATACCTTCGGCCGAGATCGGCAGAGGCTACTTCCAGGAAACGCATCCCGAGCAGCTTTTCCGGGAATGCAGCCACTACTGCGAGCTTGTAAGCCATCCGGAACAATTGCCGGCAGTGATCGAAACGGCCATTCGCACGGCCATCGGAAAGCGCGGCGTTGCCGTCGTGGTCATTTCGGGCGACGTGGCATTGACTGATTTCACGGCGAAGATTTCGACAGCGGCCGCACTCACGCTGTCCCAGCCGAACGTCGTGCCGGCGAACGATCAGATCGATCGACTGTCGGAACTGCTCAACAACAGTTCGAAAGTCACCCTTCTGTGCGGACGCGGTTGCGAAGGGGCGCATGACGAATTGATCGCCTTTGCGGATCGGCTGAAGGCGCCTGTTGTCCACGCGCTCGGCGGCAAGGAACATGTCGAGTGGGACAATCCCTTTGATGTCGGCATGACCGGTCTGATCGGCTTCTCTTCGGGCTACAAGGCCATGCTGGAATGTGACACGCTTGTCATGCTCGGCACCGATTTCCCATATCGGCAGTTTTACCCAACCGACGCCAAGATCGTACAGGTGGATATTAGACCGGAAAATCTTGGCCGAAGAGCCTCGCTGGATCTCGCAATCGTCGGCGACGTCAAATCGACACTGGCCGCGACGCTGCCGAAGCTGACGGAGCGGACGGACTGGGATCATCTGGATGCTTGCCTTGCCGCCTATAAGAAGGCGCGGGAAGGCCTCGACGACCTCGCCACCGGCAGAGAAGGCGGCAAGATTCATCCGCAATATGTTGCACGCCTTCTGAGCGAACATGCCTCCGCTGACGCCGTTTTCACCTTCGATGTCGGGACCCCCACGATCTGGGCTGCACGCTACCTGAAAATGAACGGAAAGCGTCGCCTGATCGGATCCCTGGTTCACGGGTCAATGGCCAACGCCCTTCCTCAGGCAATAGGGGCACAGGCAACATACAAGGAGCGTCAGATCATCAGCATGTCGGGCGATGGGGGCTTTGCTATGTTGATGGGCGACTTCCTGACGCTCGTTCAGCAGAATCTGCCGGTGAAGGTTGTGGTCTTCAACAATTCTGTTCTCGGCTTCGTGGCAATGGAAATGAAGGCTTCGGGCTTCCTCGAGACCGGCACCGAACTCAAGAATCCAGATTTTGCCGCGGTTGCTCGCGCGGCCGGGGTCCATGGTGTTCGCGTGGAGGATCCGGCCGAGCTTGACGGTGCCATCAGGGAAATCCTGGCGCATCCCGGCCCGGCGTTGCTCGACGTCGTTACGAATACGCAGGAATTGTCGATGCCGCCCAGGATCGAAGCAGCGCAGGTGAAGGGTTTCGGTCTCTGGGCAATTCGCGCGGTAATGAACGGCCGGGGAGACGAACTCGTAGACCTCACGGTCTCCAATTTCCTGTCTCGGTGACGGCGGACGGCGCCTCTAACCGACCGCGGGAAAAGCCCTCACCGGCGGCTTTGACCCCAACCGACATGTTGCAAAAGCTGATTGAACTTGGTTCAGTTCAGATAAGCATCGCGCCAATCATTGCCAGAGCCGATCGTCGCGCCGGCCTCGTTGAATAAATGGACGAAAGGCTCGCGTATGACGATCGGGATCCGTTCGCCGGAGGCTGCCCGGCTGATGCCGCGCAGTGCCAGGGTGAAACCATTTCCGGCCGCCGTCTCGGCGTGGATGATCGTTTCCGAACCGAGGATTTCGGTGTCGCCGACCACGATTTGCAGGCTGCCTTCGCCGATTTCGCAATGTTCGGGCCTTATGCCGAACGTTACCGGGGCTCCATCGGGCAGATCGACCGGGCGACCGGGCAAGGGAATATGGGTGCCGTCCTCAAGCGAAACGCCCAACATGTCACCGATGCGCGCGATCCGGCCGGCAAGAAGATTCATTGGCGGTGCGCCAAGAAAGCGGGCGACGAAAAGGTTTGCCGGGCGTGCATAAAGCTCGATCGGCGGGCCGACCTGTTCGATGCGGCCTTCGTTGAGCACGACGATCTGGTCGGCCATGGTCATTGCTTCAACCTGATCATGCGTGACGTAGACCATTGTCGATTTCAGCCGCCGATGAAGGCTGATCAGTTCCCCGCGCATCTTCACACGCAGCTCGGCATCGAGATTGGAGAGCGGTTCGTCGAAGAGAAAAGCCTTCGGTTCCTTGACGATGGCGCGGCCGATCGCAACGCGCTGGCTCTGGCCGCCGGAGAGCTGGCTCGGGCGACGGGTCATCAGGTGCTCGATCTGCAGAATATTGGCGGCCTTGGCGACGCGGGCGGTAATTTCCTGCCTGGCGAGCTTMTGGTTCTCCAGGCCAAATTTAAGGTTCTGCTCGACGTTCATATGCGGATAGAGCGCGTAGGACTGGAAGACCATCGCCATACCCCGTGCGGACGGCAGAAGATGGTCGCAGCGCTGGCCGTCGATGCGGACTTCGCCCGACGTTACTTCCTCCAGGCCGGCCATCATGCGCAAAAGGGTCGACTTGCCGCAGCCCGAAGGCCCGACAAAGACGGTGAAAGAGCCGTCGGCGATCTTCAGGTCGATGCCGTGGATAACTTCGAGACTTTGAAAGGCTTTTCGGACTGCCTTGAGTTCAATGCCGGCCATTACGCCACCGTTCCGAGTTCAATCGACTGGCCCGCCTCGACAGGCTTCCTCTCGGCAATACGGTGTTTCAGCCCGTCCACCGAGATTTCAGCGGCGTTGAGGCTGCCTCCGAGCACCGCGAGACTGAGGCCATCGCCCTTGCGGGTCAATGTGCCGAATGCGCTGCCGGCCGACCAGAATAGACAATAGTCGCCTTGCACTTTCGGTGCGAAGACAAGTGTGCCGGCGACGAAATCGGCACGCAGGCCGGAGAAGGCGTTGACCAGCTGCCAGGCAGACATCGAGCGCGCATAGTAGGAGCCGCATTCGATGTCGTTCCAGGGATTGCGGCGGTAGCCATCATGGCGGTTGCGGGYACCGCAGACGATATCCATGCCCTCCTCGATGAGACCATGCATGATGAGGTGGGAGGCAGCCATATATTCAATGCCGGTCCAGACCTCCTCGGCATAGGGGGCCGCCACCATTGGCTGGCGGATGCCTTCAGGATAGGTTGCGATCAACAGCCCCGCCTCATCCTCATAGGCATAATTGCGGCAGGGATTGAAGTGATCTTCCAGCGTCGGGCGGAAGTTGTTCTTGTGCACGGATTTCAACGCGGTCCTCACCTTGTCGGCATCGAGGAAACCGCCGATGCCGGCAACCTCGGCATGCCATTGGCCGAGGATCTGGTCGGAGATGCAGCCCTCGCCCATCTGGTATTTGAGCTCCTGGAACTCCTCCGACCAGTAGGTTTCCATGAAACCGTCGGCAAGCACGCCGGCGGTGCGGCCGACATCGAAGGGCGTCAGCACGCCCTTGTCGGAGAGATCGATCTTCTGAATGAACCAGCGCCMGTTGAAGAGTTCGGAATTGATATAGGCCGCACCGGCTTTGCCCATGCGCGCCGTCTTTTCCGACAGCTCCGTGTCGCCGAGGACCGCCGCCATTTCGGAAACGCCGAGAAGGGCCGCCACATACATGGAGGCGAGCCACGAATTCGGGCCGAACAGTTCCATATCGAGGGTCTGATGCTGGCGGCCGGACAGGATGCCGCTCTGATCGGGATCCCAACGATCGGGATTTTCGGGCGACCATGCATATTCGATGGCCCGTTTGACGTTCGGCCAGTAGCGGCGCAGCCATTCGGTATCGCCGCAAAGCTTCCAGTCCCGATAGGTCTTGATGATCGCGCCGAAATGYCCGTCTGCGCAGGGGCCGATAATATCGAAACCGGAACCGAGCGGCAACTTCTGGCGGAAAGTCAGCCCGCCGGTCGGCAATTGGTTGTAGCTGAATTCGGTCTCACGCAGCGTCCGCTCGATGGCAGGGAAAAGATGCGAGACCGCCTGCTGGTAATTCCAGACGTGTGTGCAGGTGCCTTCGCAGGAGCCATCCTGCGTATGCTGGCCTTCCCAGGCCCAGAGCGCGCCATTTTCCAGACGGATGCAGGTCGCGGTGCGCAGCAGCGCCAGCGTCGCGCTCGCAGCATCCTTGACCTCCGCCGGCAGAGACGTTTCGAACAACCCATCGCGGAAGGCGGTGGTTGCCGCGCTCAATGCATCCCAGCGCGTCAGCGCCTCAACAGCGCTTGCAGTCGAATCCACCCATTGTGTCGCATAATAATTCGTCCAGCTCGGCGTCGGCCGATCGGGAATGGCGCCATCAGGCTTGTCGCGATAGGCCCAGTAGACATCGCCCTGCGGGAAGTTCCAGGTGATGACGAAGCGCACCTTCCTGCGCCCACCGGGTGCCAGGATGAAGCGGGCGCCGAGCGTGCCGTGCTCCGGCTGCAGGCTCATGTGCCGGGAGGTGCGCGGCTCGTCGTAATGCCGCTTCGGCAGACGACCAGGTCTTGCAAACTCCTTCCAGTAAACTGAGAGATCGTCGAACCACTGACCGCGATAATGATGGTCGGTGTGGTCGACGTCGTCTGCGTTCGTTGCGATCGTCAGATCGCCGCGTAGCGTCGCCGGCAATGTGGTATCGGACGAGGTCAGATGCAGGCTGCTGATCCCGCCTTCCTGCCTGAAGCTATGGATGCCGCTGTTCGAACCGTAATTGCCGAGCGTACCGGCAAGCGTGTAGGTCAGTTCGTCCGCCGTATCATTGACGATTTCGAATTCGAACATCGCAACTGGCATCGATGAATCGCGATCATTGTGCGGAATGAAGGGGCTCAGCGCCGAAAGCCTGACGCCACCCGGGAAACGCTCATCCTTGAAGACCAGATCGGCGGTCGGGAAACGCCCATAGAAATCGACCTCACGGAAATGCGGCACGCCGACCAAAGTCTGGCGGTTGGCGCCGTGGCCGAAGCCGTCAAACATCTTGCGCAGGCCCGGCGCGCCAGAAGGGTTCAGATCGTAAGGCCCATTGAGCACACGGGCATCGACCAGTTCTCCGCCCCTTTCCGCCTTGATGGCAAAATGCGAGTAGCCGTTATAGCCCTGCAGCGCTGGGCGGTTGCGGATTGACCAATCGATCAGCCGGCCGCTGCCGGAGATCGACAGGCCGCCGGAGCCGATGCCGCCGAGCGGAAAGGCGATATGGCGCGTGCGCTCGCCCTTATAGGCAAAGCGAGGTTCGATGGAGGCGAGATCATCCCACATGAAATCAATGTCCCTGAGGTTAGTTTTTGATGCCGCTCATCGTGATGCCTTCGATCACGAATTTCTGGGCAAGGAGAAAGAGGAGAACGACGGGCAGGATCGACATGCTCATGGCCGCCATCACCACCGAGAGATTGCCGGAGGCCATGTAGCCGCGCAGCACGTCCATCGCGACCGGCAACGTCAGCGATTCATTCGAGCTCAAGAGCACCTTGGCCTGGAAATAATAGTTCCAGGTCTGGGTGAAGGTGATGATGCCGAGCGCCGAAAGCGCCGGGCGAAGCTGCGGCAGCGATATCCGCCAGAAGATCTTGACATAACCCGCACCATCCATCAGTGCCGCTTCCTCAAGCGCCTTCGGCTGGCTGAGCATGAATTGCCGCACCAGGAAGATGCCGAAACTGGAGGTGAGATACATGAGCGCCAGCCCGATCGGCCGGTCGAGCAAGCCAAGCCGCGCATAGCCGAGATAGATTGGCAGGATCGTCACCTGAGCTGGAAACATCAGGCCGATAAGCAGGATAAAGAACAATGTATCGCGTCCGCGGAAGTTCAGCCTCGCGAAGGCGAAGGCAGCAAGCGTGCAGGTCACCATCTGGCCGACGGTGACGATGACGGCGATCATGACCGAGTTGAAGTAGATCTCCAGGAACGGCACGCGCGAGGCCAGCACCTGCCGGTAGTTGGTGAGATCGAAATTCGGCGGCAGGAAGCTTGGCGGTAGCTTGTAGGCATCCGAAACCGGGCGGAACGACATCGAAAACAGCCATAGGAAGGGCAGCAGCATGCCGATCGCCATCGCCACCATGGTGGCGATGATCGCCCAGTCGATCCAGCGCCGGGCAGCGCGCGTCTGCATCATATTGTTCATTGCTGCACCCATTTGCGCGAGAGGATCTGCTGGATGGCAGTGATGACGAGGATGATCACGGTCATGACGACGGAGATCGAGGCGGCATAGCCGATCTGGAAACTGCCGAAGCCCTCCTCGACGATCTGGATCGACAGCGAGCGCGTGGCGTCACCCGGCCCGCCCTGTGTCAGGATGACGATCGATTCGAACACCTGCAGCGCGCCGATCGAGGCGTAGACGATGCAGAAGAAGACGACCGGCGAGATATAGGGCAGCGTGATGCGGAAGAACTGGCGCCATGCGGGCGTTCCGTCCATCACCGCTGCCTCCAGAATGCTCTTCGGCACGCCCTGGAGGGCAGCGATGAAGATGATCATGAAGAAGCCGGTATTCTTCCAGACGTCCATGATGATGATCGAGGTCATCGCCTGGCCGGCATCGGTCAGCCATCGCACACCCGGAAGGCCGATCAGCCGCAGGTAATAATTGATGACGCCGAGATCATCGCCATAGAAGTAGGTCCAGACGATCGAGACGAAAGCGGCGGCGATGATGACAGGCAGGAAGAAGGCGAGCCGGAAGAAATAGAGCAGCCAGCCCGGCATGGCGCGGTTCAGCGCCAGCGCCAGTAAAAGCCCGATCGAAACGTTGAAAGTGACGGCAAAGAGAGCGAAACGCAGTGTGTTCCAGAGAATCTGAAGCGAGCGCTGGTCGGTAAAGAAGCGGATGAAATTGTCGAAACCGACCCATTGCGAACCGAGCATCGGATCGTAGTAGGCGAAGGCGAGGATCGTCGTGACGATCACAGGCGCGATCACGAAGGTCAGGTAAAGCACCGTTGCCGGCAGCACGAAGAGATAGCCGGTTGTTGCCTGTGCGCGGCTGAGCTGCGATGGCTGGCGTCTTTGAATGGTCGAGGTCATGGCATCTGGCTCGAATAGACGGACATGGTTTGTCAGCCGTCGCACGCGGGATGGCAGATGCCTTTGATGGCAACATGCCACCCGGCCGCGACGGCGGGAGGGCTATCGTGAGAACCCTGGATCGATCAGCCGCCCATGCGCTTCTTCAGCCGCTGGAAGGAGGCGTTGAGCTCGGCATCTGCCTGCTTCACGCCGTCGGCGATCGAGACCTCGCCTGCCATCATCGCGGTGTAGTAGCGGATGAAGATCTTCTCGACCTCCTGGAAATTGGCGGGGGACGGCACAGCCTTGGTGTTTGGCAGCGTCTGGTAATAGAGCGCGGCACTTGGCGGGAAGCTCAGGAAACCTGGCGTCTCGGCGGCCGACTTGCGGCCGGGGACCCCGCCACCCTTTTCGCCCTCCTCCTTCTGCGTTTCCTCGCTCGTCAGTTCGAGGATCAGCGCCTTGGCAAGGTCAGGCTCCTTGCTTGTCTTGGCGACAGCGTAGCCGCCGAAGCCGATCACGGTCGTGTCCGTCTCCTTGCTCGGAGGAACGGCGACATCCATGTTGAGCTTGTTGTTCTTGGCGCTCTGGACGATCCAGTGGCCGCGGCTGATCATCGCCACCTGGCCGGCCATGAACTGGTTGTCCATCATATCCTTGCCGGGGATCGGCGAGACGCCGTCGACATGGATGAGGTCATGGAGGAATTGCAGGCTTTCGGCGACCTTGGGGTCGAGCATGTTGGATGCCGTCCACTCGTCGTTGATGGCGCCGGTGCCATTCGAGAAGAACCATGGCTGGACGAAGAAGTTCTGGTTCGGCACCTCATAACCGAACTGGGTGACATTGCCCGACGCATCCTTGACCGTCAGCTTCTTGGCGACATCGCGGAATTCGTCCCAGGTCCATTTGCCGTCCTTCGGATAGGCAATCCCGGCCTTGTCGAACAGATCCCTGTTGTAGTTGATCATGATGTTGTTCCAGCCGATCGGGATATAGTTGATATCCCCCTTGTAGCTCGACTGCTTGAAGAGGCTCGGAGCGAAGTCCGAAAAGCCGGGATTGGCGGCGACAAAATCGTTGAGCGGCAGGAAGAGAGAGCGCGACGAGAAACTCTGGAAGGTCTCGATCGCCGTGCCATAGACATCGGCCTGCTGGCCGGAGTTGAATTGGCTGAAGACCTTGGTGACATAGTCGCCCCAGCCCGTCGAAATCGGATCGACGGAAAGCTCGACCTTGACGTTGGGATACTTCTTGTTGAAACGCGCAATGGCGTTGGTCATGGCGGATAGCTCGGCCTCACCGCCGAAGCCCTGCATCTTCAAGGTCGCCGTGACATCGGATTGCGCAAAGGCGCGGCCGAGACTTGCGCCGACGGCAAGAGCGGCAGACGAAATCAGCAGCGAACGCCGCGATAACTCATGCATGTGATCCTCCCTTTGCGCCTCCTCCGGCGCGTTCCCAATTGTCCCGGCCTCCACCGGTCGAAACGTTTCGTATTCTTCCGCTGAAAAATCGCGGACCCAGATCCCTCCCGGTCCCGCGAGCTGTCATTTGCCTAGTCGAAACGTTTCGTATAAGAGCATCAGAACGGCCCGATGGCAAGAGGGTCCGAGAAAAAGCTCGGGAGGATGGGATGGCCACCATCAAGGATGTGGCGAAACGGGCGGGTGTCGCCATATCGACGGCATCGGCCGCGCTCAACCGGTCAGCCCCTGTGAGCGACGAGGTGATCGCCAAGGTCGAGGCGGCCGTTCGCGACATCGGTTATATCCCACATGCCGGCGCACGCAGCCTGCGCATGGGCCAGTCGCGGCTCATCGGCCTGATCCTGCCCGATATCACCAATCCGCATTTCGCCAAGGTCGCCAAGGTTGTCGAGTCCGCTTGCCTCAATGCCGGTTACATGGCAGCGGTCTATTCGACGAGCGAGGATCATGACCGCGAGCAGCAGATCCTGACCATGATGCGCATGCAACGCGTCGAAGGGCTCATCATCATTCCGACGCGCTCGGATGCCGAGCATGGCGCCCGCATGGTCGACAAGATCCATGTGCCGACGATCCTCCTCGACAGCTTCATCGAAGGCTTGCCCTATGACGTGATCAAGCTTGACAATATCGCCGCAGGCCGCATMGCCACGGAACATCTGATCGGCCTTGGTCACAGACGGATCGCCGTTACCGCCGGACGCAACAACATCGTCACAGGGGAAGATCGTCTTGCCGGCTACATGCAGGCCCATGCCGCCCACGGCCTGCCGGTCGATCCCGGTCTGTTGCTTCAGGGGCGTTTCGACCAGGCGCTGGCGCATGACAGCACAAGCAGGCGCATGCGCGAGCCGAATCCGCCGACGGCGATTTTCGCGCTGTCGAACATGATGACGCTCGGTGTCCTTAACGCGCTGCACGAAATGGGTTTCAGAGTGCCTGATGACGTCTCGGTCATCGGGATAGACGATTTCGATTTTGCAAATATCATGAACCCACCGCCGACAGTCGTTGCGGCCCCGGTGCTCGAGATGGCCCAAAAGGCGATCTCCACACTTCTCAGCGAGATCTCCGACAAAACGCCGCCAAGTGCTGCGCGGACAATCTTTTCCCCAAACCTGATCCTTCGAAAATCCTGCACGGCACCCGCAGCCGAGCGGGCCGACGCATGAGCTGAGAAGCAACAGCCGATTGGCATCGGCGCGACGTCGCATACGATTGCGCCGCTTCATAAAAGCATCATGCGCATTTGCAATGAGAAACATCGAACTGCCCGCCATCCTCACTCATCACATGGATTATCTTCATGAAATTGTCCTCGGCCGCCGCGCGCCTGTCACCAACCGCCTCGCCCCGCCTCCTCGTACTCGCCGAAACAGCCCTCAAAGCAGGAGAAACGGCCCGCAATGCGCTCAGACGACGCACSGCCGCCGAGATGGTCCACAAGGCGCCGCGCGACTACCAGACGGAAATCGATGTCGCAGTCGAGCGGATCATCGTCGATGAGATGATGAGCGCATTCCCGACCTATGCGATCAAGGGCGAGGAAGAGGTCGGCAACCGCCAGGGTGGCACGGATGCGCCGGTCATCTATATCGACCCGATCGACGGCACGACCAATTTCGCCTGGGGCATCCCGCATTTCGGCATGACGATCTCGATCGCCGAGGCCGACCGCATCGTCGCCGGCGTCGTCTATGACGCCATGCAGGACGAACTCTTCAGTGCGGAGGCCGGCGGCGGAGCCTGGCTGAACGGCGAACTCATCCATTGCGCCGAGGTCGCCGATATCCAGAACGTGCTCGTGGGCGCCGGTCTGCCGATCCCCGGTCAGGTCAAGGCGGTCTCGGAAGAGCTTTATTTCAATACGATCCGGCGCCTCATGGCCAATACAGCCGGCGTGCGTCGTCTCGGTTCGGCAGCGCTTTCAATCGCCTATGTCGCCTGTGGCCGGTTGGATGGCTTTTTCGAGGACGGCCTGTCAGTCCATGACTTCGGTGCCTCGGCGCTGATGGTCGAGGAAGCGGGCGGCATCGTCACGCGCTTTTCTGGTGCTGCCATCAGCGGCAAAGGCGATATCCTCGCGGCAAGCAAGGCACTTTATCCCTGGCTACAGGAAGGCTTTCAGCCGAAGGCCTGAGGCATTCAGGCCGTAAAGAGCGGTTGCACGGATGCAGCCGCTTCGGCAGATGCTGACTGATGGATCAGGGCATTATCGCGGAAGGCGAAGAAGCCGGAGCAGCTGGGAGCAACGACCATCCCTGCCCTGATCATATCGGTCGGCGCAACCATTGCCTTCAGCCTGATGCCATCGGCAAGGTCGATATCGACGATCTTGTGCATGCCGAAATCGGTAACGCGATGGACGATCGCATCTGCCGGCCGGCTGGCGGGACGCACCGTCAAGGCTTCCGGACGCATTGCGAGCGTCACTGGACCATCCGCAACGGGAACGGAAAAGCTAAAAAGCGGGTGCGTACAGACGCCGTTGCGGATCTCGCTCTCAACGAAATTCATCGAGCCGATGAAGCCGGCGACGAAAGCCGTCCGCGGCTCGCGATAGATGACGCTCGGCGGCGCGACCTGCTCCGTGCGGCCGTCGCGCATGACGACGATGCGGTCGGCAAGCGCCAGGGCTTCATCCTGACCGTGKGTGACGAACAATGTCGTGATACCAAGCCGCTGCTGGATGTCGCGCACTTCCTCCCGCAGTCGCTCGCGCAGATGCTGGTCGAGACTGGCGAAAGGCTCGTCGAGCAGCAGGATCTTCGGCTCGAGGACGAGCGAGCGGGCAAGTGCGACACGCTGCTGCTGCCCCCCGGAAAGCTGCGTCACTGCACGGCGCCCGTAATCGGCAAGGCCGACGAGGGCAAGGGCGTCCTCGACGCGCTGGCGGATTTCGGCCTTCGGCAGGCGCCGCAGCTTAAGGCCAAAGGCGATGTTGTTGAAGACATCCATATGGGTCCAGAGAGCATGACTCTGGAACACCATGCCGGTCGGGCGCCGCTCCGGCGGCAGGTTCGTCACATCCCTGGCGTCGATACGAATGCTGCCTTCGCTCGGCCGCTCGAAGCCGCCGATCATGCGAAGCAAGGTCGATTTGCCGGAACCCGATGGGCCGAGCAGGCAGACGAGTTCGCCGTCACCGACCTCGAGCGAGAAGTCTCGGACGGCAAAGGTGTGGCCGAAACTCTTCGAAACGCCTTCAATCACCAGATGCGCCATTCTTGAAACCCTTTCTGTCGGCGCTCAGGCGCCGAAGCCTCGCGCGAAGGCGCCGGTGCCGACGACGCGGCGCGCGAACATCAATGCCGCAAAGGACGGCACCCACAGCATGACGGAGAGGACCGCGCCATATTGCACGACGATCTGGTTGTTGATGAAGCTGATCATCAGCACCGGCATGGTGCGGATCTCCGGCGCTCCGATCAGCCATGCGCCCTCCGTCTCATAGAAAGTACCGACGAAGGTCAGGAGCAGGGCCGCGGATATGGTCGGCGCGGCCTGCGGCAAGGTGATCGACCAGAAGACGCGAAGCGGCGTTGCGCCGGCATCGCGTGCAGCCTCCTCCATGMGTCGATCGACATTCTGGAAGGCGGCTACCGGGATCCAGATCATCAACATCAGTGTGCCGACGAGTTGGATCAGGACCACGCCCCAGAAGGTACTGATCAACCCCATCTGCAGGAAGATGCCGGCGATCGCCACCAGCAGGCCGAATTTCGGAAAGGCATGCGAGGCGAGAAACGAGAGGAACAGGATATTGCGCCCGGGAAAGCGCATTCTTGCGAAGGCGTAGGCTGCCGGAAGGCAGATGATCGCCGAAAGCACCGTCACGGTCGCAGTCAGGCGCAGGCTGAGGAACAACGCATCCCAGACATCCTTGCGGGCCAGCGTCTGCGACCAGAAACGCAGGCCGAACTGTTGGGGAATGACCGAAGGATAGCGCCAGATTTCAGTGAAGGCCCAAGTGGCGACGACCAGCAGCGGCAACGCGATGAACAGCGTCAGCAGCAGCGAAAGAGCGAGGCCCGTCCAATCGAATTTCAAGGCAGTCGACTGGCGCATCATCGGCCCTCGCGATTGCGGGCGATCGACCAGACGTAGAAGGCGCCGAAGAGAAGGCAGAAGCCGAAGGTGATGACCGCCTGCGTCAGCGCACCCAGCGGATCGTTCATGTCGGCAAAGGTGCGCTGCATGAAAGGCCCCATCATCTCCGGTGAGGCTGGACCGAGGACATAGGGCAGCGTAAAGGCCGAAAATATGCCGAGAACGGCGAAGGAAGTGGCCACCAGAAGCGAATTTCCCATGCGCGGCAGAATGATCGAGATGAAGACCCTGAAAGGCGTTGCGCCGACATCGCGGGCCGCCTCGATGGAGCTGTTGGAAACAGACGTAAGGCCGGCCGTCAGCATCAGCACGGTCAAAGGCAGATTGTCCCACACGAGACCAATGACCGGTCCCCAGGGGGTCAGATAAGGGCTCGGCAGCTTCGGCAGGCCGATGGCATTGAGCAGGATGTCGACCGTCCCGTTCGGCCCGATCGTGCGGATCAGGGCGTAGGACAGGATGATCGAGGGCACGAACATCGGAAAGATCGCCATGCCCTGAACATAGGCGGCCAGGCGCCCGTCGGAAAAGCGCAGGTAAAGCGCAATCGGAAGTCCGATCGCAAGCAGCAGCAGGCCGCACACCAAGGTCGTCCAGAGCGTCAGCCAGAGATTGTTCAGGCTGTAACCATCGGTGAAGAAGAAATGGTAGGAGGCGAGTGAAAACTCGGTCGTCCCGTCCGGCTGGCGGATGAAGACGGTGGTAGCGACTGCCGAGAGGATTGGAAAGATAATCAGCCAACCGACCAGAAAGACCGGCATGCCGACCAGGAGGAGCCCGTAAAGGCTCCCCCTGCCGAGAGGCTGAGCGCGGCGCGCGACCGCAGGCTGCAAGGCATCCATTGCCATCAGGTGCGGCTGATTCCGGGAGCGACGTTGCGGTACCAGCCGTCGTTGATCGCCTTTTCCCAATCGCCGCCCGGGAAGGTCGGGATGGTCGCCGGGATGACGTCGGCATATTTCTTGCGCAGGTCTTCGGAAATGTGATCCCAGGAAACGCCCGGGAAACCGCCGATCTCGGTAATAATGGCTTCCTGCATCTCGCTCGTCAGCATGAAAGCCGCGAGCTTGAGGGCGGCGTCCTTGTTGGCGCCGTTCGTGAAGATCGTCATGGCCGAGAAGCCGCCGCAGAGCGCAAGGTCGGAGAGCTGCACGAGACCGGTCGTCTCGGGCAGGACGCCCTGCGAGATCGCCTGCAGGACCTGGTCGGACCAGACGGGAGCCATGGTGACGACGCCCTGAGCGAGCAGCTGGATCGACTGCGTGTTGCCGGCGGTATAGGCGCCCTTCTGATAGAGCGACGGCGCGAGATCGTTGAGGATCTGCCATGCCGGTGTCAGCGTCTGGCTGGCATAGTCGGCAGCAAAATTGTCGATCTTGAACTTCTTCGGATCGCGGCCGTTGGCTTCATGGATGGCGCGGCGGACGAAATTGCCGCCCGAGCCACCCTTGTCCGGACGGTTGTAGATGAACTGGCCGGGATTGGCCTTGATCCAGGCGGTCAGTTGTTCCCAGGTCTTCGGCGCATCCTTCGGATCGAGCTTGGTCTTGTCATAGGCAAGCAGAACCTGCGAGCCGCGATAGGGCAGCCCGTAGGGCGTGTCGAAAGCGAGAGGATTGACACGGTCGAAGCCCTGGACATTCTCGGCGGAGAATTTCACCCAGAGACCGGCATCGATGCCGCCGGCCGGGAGGCGCGGATCGAACTGTTCGAAGAGGTCGGCCTGCGGATCGGTCTTGGTCTGCAATGCCGCAAGCGCGCGGTCGGCGATGGCGCGAAGGCCGTTATTGTCGCCGGCATCGGTGATCTTGAGCGCCGCTTCCGGATGAGCCTTTTCGAAAGCCGGACGGATGATGTTATTCCAGAGGTCGACGATATTGGAATCCGAGCCGCTGTAGAGGTCAATCGTGCCTGCGGCGGCCGAGGCGAAGCGCGGAAGGGCCAGAAGGCCCGCAGCCGCCGACGATGTGATCAGAAATTCGCGCCTATTCATATCCTGTCTCCCTTCGCTGTCGAGGCCAACGCCCCTGATGAGTTCAGAGACTTGCTAGTCCTGGCGCGTAACATCGGAATGACAGAAGGGAGGAAAATGCACACGTGTGCCAAGCCCAGCAGACAGGTCTCTCCGTCCACCGAATGGCAGGCTAAAGCCCGACTGCGTGAAGCTGTAGAACCGCAAGACCGTCATGCGCAATTTGTCGTGGCGGCGACGCCTTGTCAGATTGCGGTGGCCCTCGAATGAGGACCACCTATTTCGATGTCGTCAGCGTACGGATTTGAAAGCCGCTCTCACTTCCTCGGCGAAGATCTGCGGCTGCTCCCAGGCGGCAAAGTGCCCGCCCTTTTCGACCTGATGATAGTAGGTCAGCGAGGGATAGGCCTGCTTGGCCCAGCTTTCAGGCGCGCGATAGATCTCCTTCGGAAATACCGTGATGCCGACCGGGACTTTGATGTCTTTCGTCTTCTGCGCCTCGGCACTGAAGTTGTTGTTGTTATTTTCCCAGTAGAACCGCGACGACGATGCGCCGGTGTTCGTCAACCAATAGAGGGTGATATCGTTCAGCATCTCGTCCTTGGAGAAGACCCGTTCAGGAACGCCGCCACTGTCACTCCATTGAGCGAACTTCTCGTAGATCCAGGACGCCAGGCCAGACGGCGAGTCGGCGAGCGAGTAACCGATTGTCTGCGGCCGGGTCACCATCATGGCGCCATAGGCAGCGTTCCGTCCGAAGAAGGTGCTCAAAGAGTTATAGGCTTCTCGCTCCGGTGGCGACAGTTCTGCAGGGGCCGCGTCTCCGCTGTTGATGGCCTTCATGAGCTCGCCTGGAACCGTCGCAKGCATATTGAGATGAATTGCCAGCAAGCCCTTCGGCGCCTGGCGCGCCAACGCGTCGGAAATCACCGAACCATGATCCCCGCCTTGGGAAACATAGTGGTCATAACCGAGCCGCTTCATCAGGACGTCCCAAGCGCGGGCGACCCGGTCCGGACCCCAGCCCTGATCGACTGGACGTCCGGAAAATCCGTAGCCCGGTATCGAGGGGATGACGACGTCGAACGCATCTTCTGGCCGGCCACCATACGCGGTCGGGTCGGTGAGAGGTCCGATTGTCTTGATGAATTCAAACATCGATCCGGGCCAACCATGGGTCAGAACGATGGGCAGAGCGTTGGGGTGGCGTGAACGGACATGGATGAACTGGATGTCGACACCGTCGATCGTCGTGACGAACTCCGGCAGCGCATTCAGTTCCGCCTCAGCCCTGCGCCAGTCGTACTGGGTACCCCAATAGCGAACCAGCTCCTGGACCTGTGATAGCTGGATACCCTGGGAGGTGTCGTCGACCGTCTCCTTGTCCGGCCATCGGGTGTCAGCGATGCGTTTGCGCAGGTCGTCGAGTTGCGACTGCGGAACGTGGATCTGGAATGGGCGGACGCTTTCGTCTGTGCTCGTCGCCTTCGCGCCAACACTCGACGTAAGATCGGCTGCATAGGCCGGCAAAACATAGGCTGCCGGAACAAGCAGCAGAGAACCAAATGCTATGGCGATTGCTCGATCCGCGATGCGACGCCGATCTGTAACATTGTCGGTCTTTGTCATGAAACACTCTCCTTCGATTTCTGCCGCAGTCGCGGCGCCCGTTAACGAAGAGCGGTTTCAAGGATTGACGTGTCCGGCATATTTCGAAAATCGAACGAAGTGTATCAGCGTGTAGGGGTGACGCGCCGGGACGCAAAATTGGCAGATTGCCGATGGTTCTCTCCGGGCATATTCTGCCGGAGTTCCGCGGTCGGCTGCATCTGGCGGGAGCGCCTCCGGCATCCCACCAAACAGCGAAAGCACGGCGGCTTGTCGTCACGAAGATTCTGGCCGCAAAAGCAGGTTGGAGATCCCTTTGGAAGATCGAACAATTCGAAAGAGATTGGAGCGCCATTGGGAGGCGTCTGACGCAAACGATTTCGACGTCGAACATGAAATCTATCACGAGGATGCCTTGCTGGATTATCCGCAATCTGGAGAGCGGATTCACGGCCGACGCAACATTCAAGAAAGCCGGTTCGTCCAGCCAAATAAAAAGCGGTTTACAGTCCGGCGAAGTGTCGGCAGCGGAGATCTCTGGGTCACCGAATTCACACTCACTTATGACGGTAAGCCCTCTTATGCCGTCAGCATCATGGAATTCCGCGACGGTTTGGTGGTCCGTGAGACGCAATATTTCTCAGATAGCTTCGAGCCATCATCCTCGCGGGCACATCTTATAGAGCGGATGACGAAATAGACCTAACCCGGACAGGACAATGTGCATCAACTGTCGACGTAAGCATTGGCGTGTCGTTGGGGCCGGGAAAGTGGCTGTGTTCGTCCAGTAGCTGAGTGTGCGGAAAGCGCGACCCGGATTTGTGGCGCGCGCTTCCCTAGCGCTTTCAAGGCAAGCCTGTCATTTCAACGGAACCGATCAGGGATAGGCTGTCGATCCATCCGGCTTGCGGGTGATTTTCCGCTCCCAATGAATGTAGTCTTCGGTCTGCAATGCCTTTTCATCGATTTCCAGACCCCAACCCGGACGGTCCGGCCGCAATTCCATATGGCCATCGACCGGCATATACGGATCGGCCGCCCATGGCGCGTGGACATGGGGCTTGAACTCCAGGACCTTGAAGTTCGGCTGCGCGGCGCAGAAGTGAATGTTGACCGCGGTCGCGAGCGGCCCCATCGGGTTATGCGGCGCGACGGTTACATAGTGGGCCTCAGCGATCGTTGCGATCCTGCGCATTTCCGTTACACCACCAACGACGCATATGTCGGGCTGGATGATGTCGGCGCCACGGGCCGACAACAGGGAAAGGAACTCGAAGCGATTGTAGAGCGATTCCCCCGTGGCCAGCGGGACGGAAACCTTCGACTTCAGTTCGGCCCATGCCGGAATGTGTTCCGGCCGGATCGGCTCTTCGTAGAAGAGCGGATCGTTTGGCGCGATCGCTGCCGCAAGCTGAACAGCTTGATAGGGCTCGAAGATCTTCGCATGGGCATCGAATGCGAATTCGAAATGCGACGGCGTGATCTCGCGTATCCTGGCGAACCAGTCTCCGGTTTCCTTTACAAGCTCGCCCCAGCGGCCGGCATGCAGGTCGCGGCGGAAGGGGCTGAGCTTGAAAGCCGTGTAGCCGTATTTCTCGTTCAGTTCCAGGGTCTGGTCCTGCGCCGTCTGCGGGTCGGGGGCAGTATAGACGCCGCAATAGACCCGCACCCGATCGCGGACGTTGCCGCCAAGCAGCATATAGACCGGAAGGTCTGCGGCCTTGCCGGCGATATCCCAGAGCGCGTGATCGATCGCCGAAATGGCCGCAAGTCCGAGGGCGCCCGGCGGAAAGCGGCATTGCTGATTGAGTTTCAGCACAAGGAATTCCACTCGGCGGGGGTCCTCCCCTTCGATCTGGTGGAAGAGATAGTCGAAAAGCGGCGGGAGCGCCCAGTCTGGGCCGTGATTATAGCACTCGCCCCAACCGGAAATGCCTTCACTCGTCTCAATTTTCAGAAGCAGCCGCGGCCGGTCGTCGACGCGCTGCATGTAGGTCTTGAAGCCGGTAATATGCATGACGTTCTTTCTCAGGCGGCGCGGTTCTTGCCGCTCACATTGTCAACGATTGCGCGCAGTTCGGCGCGTTCCGCGTCCGTCAGGCTTTCGACGCCGGGAAGGCGAACAGGGCCGACATCGGTACCGAGCATGCCAAGCGCCTCCTTGACGACGGTGACATTGGCGCCGTTCAGATATTTGGTGCGCAGCACTTCGAAACCGGCGATATCGTCGATCAAGGCACGCGCAGCGGCGTAGTCGCCGGCTTCCAGTGCCTGATGAATGGCATGCGAGCGCTCAGGGAAAACGTTGACGAGCCCAGAGGTAAAGCCGCGAGCACCCATGGCGTAGAAGGCCGGTGCCCAGCCTTCTGCCAGACCGCAAACCCAAATCGCCGGCGCATCCTTCGTCGAACGGATGACTTCAGCGAGCAACATCAGGTTTCCGGAGGCAAACTTGATGCCGGCAATATTGGGATGCAGGGCAAGCTTGCGGAAATCGGCGACTGAGAAAGTGTMGCTGCGGACATAGGCAATGACCGGAACAGTGGATGTCTCTGCGAGCTCCAGGAAATATTTCGCCTGATAGCTCGGGCCGGCAAAGGGGTCCATCGGGTGATGGCCCATGATCGCGTCGGCGCCCTCGGCAATTGCGTAACGGGCCAGAGCTTTGGCGTCCGTCAGCGAGCGACCAACAGCGGCACTGATAAGAGCCTTGCCATCCGCTGCCTTGATCGTGGCAGCATGGACCATCTTTACTTCATCCATCGTCAACGTGAAGAATTCGCCGGTATTGCCGGCGGCCATCAGATTGTGAACCCGGGCGGAGGCGAGGCGCGCGATCAATGCGGAAAGCTTGCCGAGGTCGATGCTGCCATCCGTCTTGTAGGGGGTCACAGGCACCCCGGAGATACCCGTTAAGGCCTTGCGAATCTTGTCCATTGCCACGGTCACGTCAAATGTCCTCTTTCTTCCTGAATACGATGGTGAGGTAGGTTTCGCCGGAGCGGACGACGTGATCGCGCATCACCCGCTCAGCCTTGTCGCTGTCGTTCGAAACGATCKCAGCGGCAATGGCAGAGTGTTCGGCCAGCGCCTTGTCGCGCTCCTTGTTGTCGGAATGAATGATGCGCCGAATGCTCGCATCGTAGAATTGCTGACGCTCGATCATGCGCGACAGGTATTGGCAGCGCGAGGCGATGTGGATCTGCTCGTGAAAGGTCTCGTTCAAGGCAATGAGATCGTCTGCCGCGCCATCGGCCGTGGCCGCTTTCATCAATGCGACCGTATCCCTGAGCTTCGCAGCTTCTTCCTCGGTGATCCGCTTGGCGGCGAGATGCGCGATCATCGATTCCAGTGCGGCGCGCGCCAGGATCATTTCCTCCGCCCATCCGGCGTTGAACCGGATCAGCACTCCGCGGCGCGGCAGTGTTTCAACCAGTCCTTCGGTCTCGAGCTGCCGGAGCGCCTCTTTGATCGGAGTAGTGGAAACACCGAGCTGCTCGGCGAGCTGGCGTTCGTTCACACGTTCGTCGGCACGAAAGCGGCCGGATAGGATCGCCGCCCTGAGCGTCTTGTGAACGTGATCACGAAGGGTCGTCAGGAACCGCGGGTCGATCTTCTCTATACGGTCGTCGCCCGCTGCGCCCTCCACCTTATTTTCCATAAGCCGAAAATTCCCCCGTTGACGACAAAACCGTTTTGTGAGATCTGATATACCAGATTTCAGATCGATGTCGATATCAAAATTCGCTCTGATGTGATTGCAGAGATACCCGGGAGGAAGAAAATGAAGATCCAAAGACGCGGACTGTTGATCTCGTCGGCGCTTGTTGCCGCGAGCCTGATGATGCCGTTGGCAGCAGCTGCAGCCACCCCAAAGGACCAGCTGGTCATTGCAACGAATATGTCATCGATGCGTGGCCTCGATCCGAACGAAATCAATCAGTTGGAAGCTGCTGAAATAGTCGCGAACCTTTATGAGCGGCTGATCGTGCTGCCGGCTGACGATATTACCAAGCCGGCTCCGGGTGTCGCCGAGAGCTGGAGCGTCTCGCCCGACGGCAAGACCTTCACCTTCAAAATCCGCTCCGGCATTACCTTCCATTCCGGCAATCCGCTGACGGCGAAGGATGTCGAGTGGTCGCTGCGCCGCCTCGTCAAGCTTGGGCTTGCACCATCCGTAGACCTTCGCCAGTGGGGCTTTACCGACAAGAATGTCGACGATCTGATCAAGGCGAGCGACGACACCACCGTGGTCCTCCAGACGCCCGAACTCTGGAACCCCAACCTGATCCTCTATTCGCTGGCGAGCTTCTCGACCTCTATCCTGGACAGCAAGTTCCTCGCCGAGCATGAAAAGAGCGGCGATTTGGGGCGCGAGTTCCTGCAGGCCAACGACGCGGGCTCCGGGCCCTATGCGCTGCGCACCTGGCGCGTCAACGACCTGTTGATCGCAGATGCCAACAAGGACTACTGGCAGGGTGCCCCGAAGATGCGCCGCGTCGTTCTGCGCCATATGCCGGAATCCTCCGGCCAGCGCCTGCAGCTTGAGGCAGGTGACGTCGATGTTGCGACCCGTCTGTCCTCCACCGATCTTGCAGCCGTCGAAACGGGCGGCAAGGCCGACATCCAGAAGACGCCTGGCTTCGGCTTCTATTACCTTGCTTTGAACCAGAAGGACGAGATCCTCTCCAATCCCAAGGTTCGCGAAGCCTTCCGCTATCTCATCGATTATGACGGCCTCGCCAACACCGTCATGAAATATTACGGCATCAGGCAGCAGACCATCATTCCGGCCGGCCTGCCGGGTGCGAGCGACGTCAATCCCTACAAGCTCGACATCGAAAAGGCCAAGCAACTGCTGACTGAAGCCGGCTATCCGAATGGTTTCTCGAAGGTCTATTACGCAACGCCAGTCACCCCGGAATATGAGGTTGCACAATCCCTGCAGGCCAACGCCGCCAAGGCTGGCATCAAGCTCGATCTTCAKGGGGGCGACCATATCGGCAAGTTCCGCACGCGCGAATTCGAAATCTTCTCGGCGCGATCCGGCGAACGCCTGCCGGATCCGCACGCGGTCCTCCAGTCTTATGCGACCAATGCGAATAATTCCGACGATGCCAAGCTGACGGGCCTGAACGCCTGGCGCACTGCCTGGGATGTGCCGAAGGACATCCAGGACATGGTAATTGCGGCCGCCCACGAGACCGATCAGCAGAAGCGTACCGATCTCTATGCGAAGATCAACAAGGCCTACCTCGAATCGTCCCCGCCGCTGATCACCTCCTTCCTGCGCACCGATGCAAAGGCGGTTCGCAAGGAAGTGAAAGGCTACACCGGCCATTCGACATGGCTGACGCGCTGGGACACGGTCTCCAAGGGCAAATGACCTCCTCCAAGGGAGAATGACGTGAGCATCTCACAAACATCCTGGGCCACATCGGGCGGTGGAGCGGCTGCGCTCGACGCAGTGCGAAAGCTGGCGACATCCTTCAGCGTCATCCTGACGACGCTTCTTGGCCTGCTGGTCATCACCTTCGTCGTCGGCCGCATGGTTCCGGCTGATCCGGTCATTGCTGTTATCGGCGATCAGGCCGACCAGGCGACCTATGAACGGGTCTACAAGGAAATGGGGCTGGACCAGCCGCTCTATGCCCAATTCGCGACCTATCTCGGCAATGTCGCCCAGCTGAATTTCGGCCAGTCCCATGTCACCAAGAACCCCGTGTCAAGTGACCTTGCCCGGGTGTTCCCGGCGACACTGGAGCTTGCGACGCTGGCAACGATCATCGGCGCCGGCCTCGGTATTCCGCTCGGCATCATCTCCGCCGTCCGCAAGGGTACCTGGGTCGATCATCTTGCAAGGATCGTCGGATTGCTCGGTCATTCGACCCCAATCTTCTGGCTCGGCACCATCGTCATCCTGGTCTTCTACGCCAAGTTCGGGCTCATTCCTGGCAGTGGCCGGCTTGACGTCTACAATGAGGGCCTGATCGAAGGGCCGACCAACTCCATTCTCGTCGATGCGATCATTGCCGGCGAATGGGAGGTTTTCCGCGATGCCTTGCTGCATGTCGCAGCCCCTGCCCTCATCCTCGGTTATGCGGCCATGGCCTATCTCAGCCGCATGAGCCGCAGCTTCATGCTGGAACAGCTTCGGCAGGAATATGTGCTGACGGCAAAGGCAAAGGGGCTCGGCCAKCGCGCCATCATCTGGCGCCATGCCTTCCGTAACATACGGGTTCAGCTTCTGACTATCATCGCGCTTGCCTATTGCGGCCTGCTGGACGGCACKGTTCTCATTGAAACCGTCTTTGCCTGGCCCGGCCTCGGGCAATATCTGACCTCGGCTCTCTTCTTCGCGGACATGAACGCGATCCTCGGCAGCGTGCTTCTGATCGGCATCATTTCGATCGTCATCAACCTGCTGTCCGATATCGCCTACCGCTTCCTCGATCCGCGTACCCGGTGACATCATGGCGACACGTTATTTCAACGATCTCCACAATTGGCTGATCAACGAGGAATTCACCTCGACACGGCAGGCGCGTTTCCACAAGGCCTACGTCCTATGGCTCAACCTTCTTGCCAATCCGCTGGCCTTTGGGGGGTTCCTCGTCGTGCTTGCGCTGGTGCTCGTCGCAGCCTTCGCGCCGCTGCTTGCCAACTACGACCCTATTGCCCAGGATTTGACGATGGCGCTGAAGCCACCGTCTGCCGCAAACTGGTTCGGAACGGATGAGTTCGGCCGCGACGTCTACTCGCGCCTCGTCTTTGGCGCACGCACAACGCTCTATATCAGCATTCTCGTAACGGTCATCGTTGCGCCGATCGGCTTTGTGATCGGTGCGGCGGCCGGCTATCTCGGCGGCTGGGTGGATGTCGTCCTGATGCGCATCACCGATATCTTCCTTTCCTTCCCAAGCCTCGTTCTGGCATTGGCATTTTCCGCAGCCCTCGGGCCAGGCATCGAAAATGCCGTCATCGCCATTGCGCTCACGGTCTGGCCACCGATCGCCCGACTGGCGCGAGCCGAGACGCTGACATTTCGTGCCGCCGACTTCGTCGTCGCTGCCGAACTGCAGGGCGCCGGCATGCGCCGCATCCTGCTGCATCACATCGTGCCGCTCTGCGCCCCTTCGATCATMATTCGACTGACGCTCAACATGTCGAGCGTCATCCTGACAGCCGCCGGCCTCGGCTTCCTCGGCCTTGGCGCCCAGCCGCCGATGCCTGAATGGGGCGCCATGGCTGCGTCGGGCCGGCAATATCTGCTCGACGCCTGGTGGCTGACGACGGTCCCCGGCATCGCAATCCTCGTGGTCAGCCTCGCCTTCAACCTGCTGGGCGACGGCCTGCGCGACATCATGGATCCCCGAAATGCCTGATCAATCCCAGCCGATCCTTTCGGTCAAAAACATGTCGGTCCAGTTCCCGACCCTTTCGGGCGTCGTCACGGCCGTGAAGAACGTCTCCTTCACTGTCGGGCGCGAGAAAGTCGGCATCATCGGCGAATCCGGCTCGGGAAAGAGCACCACCGGACGCGCCATCATGCGGCTGCAGCCGGCGACCGCAAAAGTGGTGGCCGACGAAATACGCTTCGAGGATATCGATCTCATGCGCGCCAGCGAGGCCGATATGCGCTCGATCCGCGGGCGGCGCATTTCGATGATCCTGCAGGACCCGAAATACTCGCTCAACCCGGTCATGACGGTTGGCGAGCAGATTGCCGAAACCGTCATTCTCCATGAGCGTGTCGGTCGCCGTGAGGCAAGGGCACGCACACTCGCCATGCTGGAACGGGTCAACATTCGCGATCCGGAGCGCGTCTTCAATCTCTATCCGCATGAAGTCTCCGGCGGCATGGGGCAGCGCATCATGATCTCGATGATGCTGATTTCCTCGCCATCTCTGATCATCGCCGACGAGCCGACCTCGGCTCTCGACGTGACGGTGCGCCAACAGGTCCTGTCGATCCTCGACGATCTGATCACCGAGCGCAACATCGGCCTGGTCTTCATCTCGCATGACCTCAACCTGGTGAAGAGCTTCTGCGATCGGGTGATCATCATGTATGCCGGGCGTATCGTCGAAGAGCTCGAAGCTGCAAAGCTTGAGGAGGCGACCCATCCCTATACGCGGGGTCTCCTCCAGGCGCTGCCGAGCCTCGATCATCCCCGAGACCGCCTTGAGGTCCTCAGGCGCGACCCAAGCTGGGCGGAGGCATGAACATGATGATCTCAGTCAAAAACCTCGCCGTTTCCTTCGGTCGCGGCCCTTCCGCCAAGCAAGTGGTCAAGGACGTCTCCTTCGACGTTGCTGCAGGCGAGACGTTCGGCCTCGTCGGTGAAAGCGGCTGCGGCAAATCCACTGTCCTGGGTGCGCTGGCCGGCAGGATCAAGGAGTGGGGCGGCTCGATCGCGATCGATGGAGAGGCAATCGCTGTCAAGCGCTCAAAATCGCAGCTTGCCAAGCAGCAGATGGTATTCCAGGATCCCTTCGGCTCGCTTCATCCGCGCCACACGATCGGCCGCACGCTTCTCGAACCACTCGAAATCCATGGCGTCGACCGGCGCAGGGAGCGCGTGGAACAGGTGCTGCGCGACGTCGGCCTGCCTGCCTCTTTCTACCATCGTTTCCCGCACCAACTGTCGGGTGGTCAGCGCCAGCGCGTTGCAATCGCCCGCGCATTGATCCTCAAGCCCAGCGTGCTTCTCCTCGACGAGCCGACATCCGCACTCGACGTCTCCATCCAGGCCGAGATCCTCAATCTGCTGAAGGACCTGCGCGAAAGGGAGAAGCTGACCTACATTCTGGTCAGCCACGACATGGCTGTGATTGCTCATCTCTGTAATCGGGTCGCCGTCATGCAGGGCGGTATGTTCGTGGAAATCGCCTCGAGAGACGCTTTGCTCAGCGGAAATGTTGAACATCCCTATACGCGCACGCTTCTCGACGGCAGCAGGGGCTACCAACCCACGCGCCGCGCCGGATAGTGCGGGAATTTGCGGTACGCGACGACGTGAAAAGGGCAACCGTAGGAGCTTCAGCGGAAGTGGCCGAGTTTGGGGTCAAGGGCTATCAAGGTGGCATGTCGGCCTCCTCATTTCGAATCCAAGTCTGAGCCCGATACTCTGATCGCCCAAGAGATCGCATAAGTCCGATCATCCCGGGATTTCATGATGCCGGCGGCCCTGTTCTCAGGGCACCGCTGCATTGATCGTCTTGCCGCATGGCAGCGACTCGCTAAGCTATTGATGTAGGCTTACGGGAGGTTGACTTGGCGGAAGGAGATTCGTCATGCACGAGCAGGTCGCGAGCGTTGCAAGTTACGGCGCCGAGCCGGGTTTGCGTTTCGCCGTGCTTCTTGACGGAAGCGGCGGTTGTCGCACCCTAGATATGGAGGCGGTGCGCCGATGGACGCCGGATGACGGCGTCGTCTGGCTGCATTTCGAGCGTGACCATCCGGCGGCTGCCGAATGGGTCACAACGAGAGGCGGATTCGATCCTCTGGTTGCCGACGCCCTGCTGCAGGAGGAATCGCGCCCGCGCGTCGAAAACATAGACGACGGGCTGCTGATTATTCTTCGCGGCGTCTGTGCTGCGCCGCCCGAAGAAGCAAAAGCCGGGCCGGCCGAAATCGATCTCGTCCCCCTGCATGTATGGGCCGACGAGCGCAGGCTCGTGACCCTACGCGACAGCGGCCATTATATAACCGCCTTGCGCGATATCCGCCTTGCCCTGGACAAAGGCAAAGGCCCCAAACAGACGGGGGAACTGCTCGCTCTCGTCAGCGAAAAGCTGGTCCGCGACCTGGAGCCTGTGCTTGACACGATGGACGAAGAGGTCGACGAGCTGGACGAGCTGATCTTTCACGGCGAAGCCAGCGAAGTTCGCGAGCGGCTGAAGCAGCTTCGTCGCCGCTCCGTTCAACTTCGACGCTATCTTGCCCCTCAGCGCGACGCCTTGAACCGTATCGAACACGACGATGCGCCGTGGCTGAAGGAGCGTGACAAGCTGCGTTTCCGAGAGGTCATCGACAAGCTGATGCGCTTCATCGAATATCTCGACGCCATCCGCGACCGGACCGGCATTCTTCATGACGACCTGTCCACGGTCATCAGCGAGCGGATTGCCCGCAACTCCAACCGACTCGCCGCACTCGCCGCCCTGCTACTGCCGCCGAGCGTGGTAGCTGGTCTTTTCGGCATGAATGTCGGCGGCATCCCTGGTGTCAACGATACCTGGGCTTTCGTCATTATCGTTGCCTTCGTCGCGGTCACGTCGGTTGCGACGCTGATGGTCCTCAAGCGGATTAACTGGCTTTGAGTGGGTGAAGGCAAAGCTCCAGAGCCGACCTTTCGGCCGGCTTCGCTCTCCTTGTGTCCAGGCTGAGTTCGGATCGCTCAGATCCCGGCATACCACTCGTAGCCGCGGTCCTCCCAGAAGCCACCATTGCCGCCCCACAAGCCGGCAAAACTGTCGACGATCTCAATGCGCATGATATACTTGGCCTGCTTGTAGCCGAGTTGTCGTTCGACGCGCAGACGCAATGGCGCTCCGTGTCCGACGGTCAAATCCTTTCCGTTCATCTGATAAGCGAGGATGGTCTGCGGATGGAACGCGTCGATGAGGTCGATGCTCTCATAGTAGCGACCACTTCCATCAAGTGTCTTCTCCAACTCGTCCGCACAGTGGAAGACCGCAAATCGTGCGTTCGGTCTGAGCCCTACCGAGCTCAAGACAGAACCAAGCGGAACGCCGGTCCATTTCCCGATCGCGCTCCACCCCTCAACGCAGTCGTGACGGGTGATCTGAGTGCGCGCCGGACGCCTCTTAAGGTCAATGAGGGAAAACTCCTGGGGCCGGTCGACGAGACCGTCGATCTTCAATCGCCAGTTCGCGAAATTGCCTTCGGCGAACTCGGTATAGTCCTCGCCATCTGGCGCGCTCGTGCCGTTCACCCTGAAAGTCGGAGAAATGTCCGTCTCGGCAAACTCGCGGGCGAGAGCATCGCGTCCCTGCAGCAGCCTTTGTGCCTTCATCGTCAGATTTTCGGACGAGCGGATAACGCTACCCAAAGCCGCATTTTGGTCCAGTATGTCGCAGCCCGAGAGCGTGAGTGCAGAGGCGCCGAGCGTGCTGCCGATCAGAAAACGCCTGCGGGTCAGGAAGCTACGCGTCATGTATGTGGACCTTTCTCTCTGATGGCATAGCGGCCCGTGATCATTGAGCGCATATTGTTCCAGGTTCCCGACAGTACGACCATCGCCACATGCACGAACACGAAGAGCACGAGAAGCGTTGCGGTCATGAAGTGGATCGTGCGCGCCGACTGGCGCCCGCCGAAAATGTCCACCAGGGTCGGCACGATGGCATCAAAGCCGGGGGACATTGTCAGGCCGGTCAGCAACATCGTCGGCAGCAGAATGACGATCACGGCGAGGTAGGTGAGTTTTTGGAGCGCGTTGTAGTGCTTCGCTTGTTCCCCTTCCGGGAAGCGCAGACGCGCGTGGTCGAGGATTTCGTGCCACAGATGGCGCGGGGAAAGGTCTCTGCGCGCCGGGGCCAGGTCCCGTCGAAAATGGCCGGTCAGGACGCCGAAGCCGAGGTAAAAAATGCCGTTGCCGAGAAATAGCCAGGCAAAGAAGAAATGCCAACGGCGGCCGGTTGCGAGATCCTGAAACGACGGGATGGTCGCCCAGGCCGGAAACGCCCGCGGCGTCGGATCTCCCTCGAAAGTCGAGACGCCCAGGACACCGGTCGTCGGCACCTCGACACCAGCGATCCGGACGAAACCGTGCATATCGTCGCCCTGTCCGCTTGAGCCGATCGTCAGTACAGATGGATCCCCGTCTGCACCATAGTGTCCCCAGTACAGTTCGGGATGAGCGTTGAAAATCTGCAATCCACTCAAGAGCAGCACGCTCAGGCAGATCACGTTCAGCCAATGCGTCAGCCGCGTGACCAGGGAATGACGATGGATCATTAGGGTCCGGGGATACTGCATATTGTCGTTGTCGGGACTGTCGCTCATGGATGCGGCCCTCCGGTCGGGCTGAATTGTTGCGTATTTGCGATGAACAACTGGATGCCGCCGGTCGGCCAATGGGGCGGAAGCTGACCGGCGGCGACGTGGCTCACATGGGGGGCACCACGCCATTCTTGCCAACGATAACGCGATGCGCGACTGTCCCGCTCGAAGCCTTCTCGGCCGGGATAAACACGACTGCTCCTGCGACCAGGTCGTCCTTGGTTGCTGGGGCGATAGTCACGACCGGAGTACCGTCCGGAATGGAGATCTTCTTTTCCTTGCCGTGGTAGGACACGGTAACGGTCCGGCCGTCGACGTCCTTGACCGCATCGGCGACGGTAGCATTGGTCATGCTGCTGTTCGGCTTGAGGTCCCAGCCAAAGCTTCCCTCGCCGGCTCCCCTGAGTGCAGGCGGAAAGATCAGAACTTCAAGAGCGCCGTCTCCACCCTGCTCCTTCGGCAGGGAGGCGATGCCCACATAGTCTCCGGGCTGGATGTCGGAGACCTTCGCGTTAGCGACACTGGCGACCTGCCAGCCGTCGGCAAGAGCGACGTCAACGGTTTCTCCCTCGCGCGTCTTCACCTTCAAGGTAGCATCGGTGAAGTTGACGACAMTGCCCCGGATGTTGAGTTCGGCCTTTTTGTCTTCGGCCTGGGCAGAGACCGGCGAAACAAGCGTTGCTGGAACGCCAACCAAGCCGGCGACCATGATTACTGGAAGAAGTCTGCGCAACATTTGAGGTTCCTTACCTACTCGTTGGTAGTTTTTGCGGCGCTGTTTTGCCACGCATGTTCCCCGTCGACGCGCCGCCCGGTCGCCGGGAATTAGATCACCGCGGCCGCAGCCGCTGAAGACTTGGCTCAAGAATCAGCTCAAAGACAGCAGGCGTTCCATAGGCTCGGGCCGACAGCATGGCACCGTGAACGGTGGCCATGAAAGCCTCTGCCTCTACGCGCGCCGGGCACGAGATCACCAGGGCTCCTTGCTGGTCACCACGCTCGATGACCGATGTCAGCCATCCTGAAAGATGTTGGAAATAGGCGCGCACTTCGACCGCGACCTCCGGAGGAAGGGCCGGCAGCTCGCTTGCAAGAAGCGCGCAGACACAAAACGGACGGCTTGCATCCCCGATGCATTGAGCCCMAAAACCGGCATAGGTCTTCAGCAGCTCAAGCGGATCGCTGAACTTGCTTTCGACCTCGGCCAAGCCAGTCACGGCGTTTGCGCGGTAGCGGGCGACAAGAGTACGCGCCAGATCGGCMTTGCTTGGAAAATGATGATGGATGCTGGCCTTGCGGATCCCGACAACCGCAGCGATGTCRGCGTAGCTGAACCCGTTATAGCCACCTGATACGATCAGCTTTTCCGCACTGTTCAGGATCTCGTCATAGGTATTCGAAAGATTGCTCATACGCCTTTATCTACCTTCTAGTAGGAAGATCGTCAACTGCGTATTCCTTCCTAATTCCGGAAGGTGCTCCAAAGCTGATGAACGGCGGCAGAGAGCCGCTATAGCCGCATCGATCACGGTAACAAGCATGGCTGGCTGGTGATCTCCCGCGACCTTGGCTATCTGCTCGAGGAGGAGGCGCCCGATGAGAAAGGCTCCTATGTTTTTACCGGAAGCGACCGTTCAACGATTAATTTCGCAGATCTATCGGGCACTCCCTCAAGGGCTTGCCCGACATATTCTTTCTCGGGGTGCAAAAAACGTCGATGATAGTCAGGATCATTCGATGGCTGCAGCGCTACTGCCGCTTGGCTGCGAGAGGCTGACACCCGGCTGGACGAGAATCTTCCCGCCCTCCGTCGTCGTGGCTATGATTCCGTCGCTGTAGATTTTGACGGAAGCAATCGTACCTTTGACCGTACCGTCTGCGCTTTCGATGTAGCTGCCGATATAGCTGCCGGCCTGGGCAAGGTTGGAGCCCGCCAGCAGGGCATCCAGCTTCTGATTCGTCTGGATCGTCTGCTCGACCTGCGAGAAACTGGCGAGCTGCGCCAGTTGTTGACTGGCGTCCACGGGGTCGGTCGGATCCTGGTTCTTCAGTTGCGCGATCAGAAGCTGCAAAAAGTCGTCATAGTTCACCATCGCTTTCTGCTGGGCGGTAGCCGTGCTACCCGCCAGAGAGGAGCCGACGCCTGTGAGAGGATTTGTCGTCATAGTCGACCTCGGTTGTTTGGGGTTAAGGCTTAAAACGGCCCCTTCCAGTTTACGATCATTACCTACTAGTAGGTAGCCAGAAAAAGCGTCTTTGGCATGAGATAGTGTTGGATAGGCTCAGTTGGTTGGCGCAAATGAACGACGCGCCAGTGCTTCGGATGATGCGTCAGAGAAGCGCACAATTATCTACCTTCTAGTAGGTTTGGTGTCAACTTGTGAGAAATGGTGCTGACTGCCCTGTGCTCCGCTTTCACGCGGTGCTTACGATGGGCCGGCAACGTCCGACACAGCCGGCCCATCAGCTGCCCGACCGTATAAGAGAACGCGCAATATCGATGATGTCATCGCGTGGGCGATCGGATCTTCCTCGTTCCAGACGACATCGATCCGATCTTGAAGTCGATACCGAGCCTGGCAGCAACGAGCGACCCTAACCAGAAGCTGTCGAAGCATCTCTCGCCATGTCTTCCGTCGGATCGTGCTCCTCGAGTCCTTGGCGAAATCGCACCACATGCCTGCTCGCGCATAATGTTTGCGCTGGCCGATCAACCCAGGGAATCGACATTTTCAGGCGCGTGCGCCACGAGCCGTCGGGGACGACAAGCCGGCTGCGTCCGCCAACCACTCACCGACGGCGAAGACCCAGTGCCCCTTGGGCGGCTTTCACAACTGCGTCGGTCGTGATGCCGAACTTCTTGTAAACGTCGTCGATCTTTCCCGACGCACCGAAGCTGTGCATGCCCACGAACCGTCCGTCGAGCCCGAGATATCTGTCCCAGCTATCCTGGACGGCCGCTTCGACAGCCACCCGTGCGGTTCCTTCTCCAAGAACCTCACGCCTATAGTCTGACGTCTGCGCCTCGAACAACAGGCGGCACGGCATGGAGACGACCGCGGTTGGAATGCCTTCCGCCTGGAGCCTCGTCCTCGCCTCGACGGCGAGATGCAATTCCGATCCGGTCGACATGATCGTCAGCTCTCGAGCGCCGCCCACGGCTTCAAGTAGAACGTATCCGCCCTTTGCCGACAGGTTGCGAGATCCCGGTTCCTTTCTCAGAAGCGGCATGGGCTGGCGGGACAGCGCGATCAGGGCTGCCTGCCGCGGGGCGTCGAGAATGGCCTGCCAGCATTCGGCCGTCTCGATCGGATCACCCGGGCGGAACACGGCAAGACCCGGGATAGCACGCAGGGCGGTCAGATGTTCGACCGGCTGATGGGTTGGGCCGTCCTCACCGAGACCGATCGAGTCATGCGTCATCACGAAGATCGAACGCACCTCCATCATCGCCGCCAACCGGATGGACGGTCGGGCATAATCAGAGAAGGTCAGGAAGGTGCCGCCATAGGGGATCAGCCCACCATGAAGGGCGATACCGTTGATGGCCGCAGCCATGCCGTGCTCACGCACGCCGTAGTGGACGTAGGATCCATTATATTTGCCGGGCTCGATGTCGACCATGGACTTGGCGCGCGTGTTGTTCGACGGTGTCAGGTCCGCCGATCCGCCGATGAGCTCAGGGAGGGCTTCGGCGAGGTGGTTGAGAACAATCCCGCTCGCTTGTCTGGTGGCAAGGTCCTTGTCAGCAGACAGAAGCTCCTGTTTTGCTGCCTCTATCGCTTTCGTCCAGTCGGCAGGCAGCTCCCCTTTCATACGGCGCTCGAAGTTCCGGCGAACATCGTCCTTCGCCGTCTGGACCCGAACAGCCCAGGCCATTCGGGCGTTGCGTCCMTTCGCGCCGATCTTTCGCCAGGCTTCCAGAAGGTCGGATGGGATCTCGAAGGGTGGCGCAGTCCAGCCGAGAAGCTTGCGGGCGCCGGCAATTTCCTCTTCGCCCGGAGCATCACTATGGGCCTTCTGCGTGCCGGCGCGGGTGGGAAAGCCGAAACCGATGATGGTTTTGCAGGCGATCAGCGATGGGCGATCGGTGACCCGCTGCGCTTCGACGATCGCGTTTCGGATGGCGTCGGTATCGTGTCCGTCGATTTCCTGGACATGCCAGTTCGACGCACGGAACCGCGCCGGTTGATCGTCGGATTCCGCAAGACTTGTCGCGCCGTCGATCGATATCGAATTGTTGTCCCAGAACGCAATCAGCTTGCCGAGCTTCAAATGGCCGGCGAGCGATATGGCCTCCTGGCTGATACCCTCCATGAGGCATCCGTCGCCGAGGAAGACATAGGTATGGTGGTTTGAAAGATCGTCACCGAACCTGGCGTTCATGATGCGCTCGGCAAGTGCGAAACCGACGGAATTGGCAATGCCCTGTCCGAGCGGACCCGTGGTCGTCTCAATGCCCGTGGCATGATGATATTCCGGATGCCCCGCCGTCCTGCTGCCGACCTGCCGGAAGTTCTTGATTTCCTCGATCGTCATATCCCGGTAGCCGGTCAGGTAAAGCAGGCTGTAGAGCAGCATCGAGCCGTGCCCGTTGGAGATCAGGAAACGATCCCGATCGAACCAGTAKGGGTCTTCTGCATCGAAATGCAGAAAATCGGAAAAGAGCACGGTGGCAATGTCGGCCATGCCCATCGGCATGCCGGGATGCCCGCTCTTGGCCTTCTCGACGGCGTCCATCGAGAGAAACCGGATGCAATTGGCCATGTCGCGCAGATGCCGGTCGCGAGGCGCCGGTACTGACTTAGGGGATTCCGTCATGATCGTTTCCTCGGGAACTGGTGAAGGACACGCCGAAACATAGGGCCCGACGTGGACCAGGCTACTGCGACATGTTGAAACTTTGCCCGAAACGTCTCATCCAAGGATTACATCGCCGCCACGGCCGTTTCCGAGCTCCCGTTGAGACAGGCGCTTTGCGTCCCGGTCCCGCTGTGCGCGCGATCGAGCTCCAAGCGATCAACAACGGGTTCGAGATGCACAGCGATAATATGCCGGATACGGATGCGGCTAACTTTGCTTCAGCCGCCAGGTCCGGATTTCAAATGGCATGATGTCGGCAGGTCCGGCACGTTCGATCGGCTCTTCGAGGATGTTCAGAGCCCCGGAAGCCTGCCACCCTGCGGGCAAGGCGAGTTTCAGGCGACCGCGCCTGCCTGCCGGCTCGTAGAGCCGCAGGATAAGGCCGTCTCCCTCCTCCGMCGGTTTCAGCCCCGAAAAGGCGACCGGTGTGCCCTCTACGCCCAGCGGCGACAGCGTGCCCGCCGCGAGACCGCTTGCCTCGATGGTGACGAGCGGCTGATTGAGATCGATCGCTTCCTCCAGAACACCCCCTTCATGCCAGGCGCCTGCATGCGGCAGCAGCGCATAGGTGAAGCTCTGCTCGCCTTCGTCGGCAAGCGGATCGGGATAGATCGGCGAGCGCACGAGGCTCATGCCGATGACATTGCCGCGCGCACTGTGGCCGTATTTGGCATTGTTGAGCAAAGCGACACCAAAGCCCGGTTCGCTGATATCGACAAACCGATGAGCGGCAGCCTCGAACATTGCCTGTTCCCAGGAAGTGTTCGTGTGCGTCTGGCGCTCGACGATGCCATAAGCGCATTCGAAGGTGGCAGTGCGTGAGCGCACGGCGACCGGGTTCAGCGTCCTCAGCAGTGTGCGACGGTCATGCCAATCGATCGTCGTCTCGATATCGAGCCTGCACGCGTTGGCCGTCAGCACGTAAAGCTGCCTGACCGTCGAATCCCGGTACCGGTAAACGACACGGATCGCCGCACGATGTGCCCCCTGCTCAACAAGGGTGATGCTTTCAGGCTTGTCGAGGCGGACGGCCTTTTCGGCATAGTCGGCATCGACGTCCCAGGCATCCCAGTTGCGCGGCTTGTCGGCCGGATAGACCCAGAGCTGGTTTGCGGCACCCTCGATCGCTTCCCTGCCGGTTGCCTTGTGAACAAGGCTCGAAACGGCGCCATCCTTGCCAATCACGACAGACAGATGCTCGTTTTCGAGGCTGTGCGCGCCGGCTTTCAGCGTACCGGMGGGCTTCAATGCCTTGCGGTCAAAGACCGCGACGGAAAGAGGTGCGACGGGATCAGCAGATGACACGACCGTTCCATCGGACAGCCGAGCAGTCAGTGGCCGCGGTGCGAGCGAAGGATTGACGGCAACCAGCGCATCCGCCACACCGCCTGCCGGAAGCTGGGCCGATAGCGCCTTCAAAGCCTTGGCCTGCTCCGCCTTGGCATTGCCGATGGCGCCGTCGAGTTCCAGTTCGGCATCGATATAGACTTCGCGGATGCTCGAACCCGGCAGAATATCGTGAAATTCGTTCTTGAGGACGACGCGCCAATCCGCTTCCAGGCTTTGCGGTTTGGCAGCACCCAGCAGATGGGCGAGCGAAGCGAGCGTTTCCGCCGTGATCAGCGCTCGTTCGGCCTGGCGGTGCTTGCGCTTGACGCCGCTTTGCGTCGTGAGCGTCGCGCGGTGCAGTTCGAGATAGATCTCGCCATCCCAGACTGGAAGCTCCTTTTCCGCTGCAGTCCGGTGGGCCTCTTCGTAAAAGCCCTTCACAGTACCCCAGCGCGCTTTGGGGATTGCCGGAAAGTCACGCAGTTGTACTTCGCGTTCCACCATCTCCGGGGTAACACCACCGCCGCCATCCCCGTAGCCGACCGCCAGCAGCGACGTGTCGTGCTGCGTCTTGCCGCGGAAATTCTTCCAGGTCGGCACGAAGCAATCTGGCCGCACGAAACCATTATAGCCCTGCATGGGATTGTCGAACGTATGGGTCAGGACCTTGCTTCCATCCAGCCCTTTCCACCAGAAAAGGTCGGACGGAATATGATTGCTCTCGCTCCAGTTCACCTTGATCGTGAAGAAGCTGTCGATGCCTCCAAGCTGCAGGATCTGCGGCAAGGCACCCGAAAAGCCGAAGCAGTCCGGCAGCCAGCAGACCGTGTGGCGCAAGCCGAAGTGTTTCTCGAAATAGCGCTGCCCATAAAGCACCTGCCGTGCAAGGCTTTCACCGGTCGGCATGTTGGTGTCGGGTTCAACCCACATGCCGCCGACAGTTTCCCACTTGCCCTCGGCGACCTTCTTCTTGATCCGCTCGAGAAGTTCGGGATCATCCTCCTCCATCTGCGCATAATAATGGGCGGTCGATTGATTGAAGCGGAAGTCGTCCGACCGCTCCATCAGCGAGAGCGCGGTGCTGAAGGTACGGCGCATCTTCCGACGTGTCTCCCCGTATGGCCAGAGCCATGCGAGGTCGATATGGGCATGGCCGGTCAGAAGCAGTTCGCCGTTCGGCGGAAAACGCTTCTGAAGCTCTTTCAATCGGGCGATCAGCGCATCATAGGCGGCGCTCGCCGAAGCGCTCTGTGCTTCATTAAGGCCCGCCGGGTTTGCCTCAAGCTCCGGCAGTTCCCAGATCTTTTGCTGCATCATCGCACCTGATGTGCGTGAAATATAGGCTGACGTGTCCGAAGGCCAGTCGAGGCTGCGCAGCGACTGTTCGGCCGCTTCGATCAGATGCGGCAGGACCTCATGGCTTTCGAGCACGTCGGCTGCTTCGCCGATCTGCCGCAACAGGAGGTGCAGTCTGTGGACCGGTTCGTCCAGCCAGATCAGCCGCGCCTTGTTGAGCCGCGGTGTCCGGTTCGGCTCCCCAAAGGGAAAGCGTGCGACGCTGTCAGTGGCAATCGAGAATTCCCTGCCCTTGATCGGGAACTCCTGATGGTAGGGATCGAGCCCGAACGTCTCGGCCTGACCGCCGGAATAGCGCAATGTAATCAGGCTCTCGCCGCCAAGATCGAGCTGCAGGCGAACCTTTTCCATCGGCCAGGCGCGCGGCACTGTGGCCGATACCGCGAAATGAACCGTCCCCTTGCGGTGTGGCCAGTCCTGATGATGCGCGATCGGCTCGCCATCAAAGGTCCAGCCGTCGATCAGGATGTTTTGCTTGTCGCGCCAGTGGGCGAGCTCGGCTGTACGGACCTTGAGACGATCGAGGCGTTKGGCAATGGTGAGAGACATGGCGGGTCCTATCGGGGAATAAGCAAAAACTGACGATCAGGGAGGAAACAGGCGCGCGCAAAAAAGCCGCAGGCGCCGCGTCCCGTCTCCTCCAACCGAGGTGCGTAGCCGTTCTTAGATTAAGTAACTTTGTTTTGCAGTMAAGCGCACAAGAAATAAGTTGCGAGAGTTTTAGTGGGCAATGTGGGAACGTTTTTCCCGATAAAGGAGATTTCTTCCCCACGTGCTTGTACAATTTTCCTGCACCAAGGCATGGAGCACAAGAACAGGCCTCAAAGCCGGTCGCCTATGGAGAGTTCACTTCGCGCGAAGTTCGAGCAACGTCGGCACGAGCGTCTTCGAGGCGACCTCAACTGTTGCCTGCTGCGCCAGGACGTCGAGGCACGAGATGACGAAGCCGACGGATCCCGGCCACGTATCCGCGACCACCACCAAGGCCTGGCAGAGGGCGGCGATCCGTTCGCTCACACATTCTCTCCCGGTCCAGGCGAATACGAAGCACGCATTGGCTAGCACCGCGAGCGCGGCGCTAGCTCCGCCCTCGGCATTCAGACGGACAAGTCCTACCTGGCCAGCGTGCGTCGAAGCCGGCGTCGAGGAGCGCTCATCTGTCCGGTGAACGTCTTAGGCATTGGATTGGCTTCTTCCTTCCAATCGAGGTGAGTACCATCGCGGACGCCGACGGCATACTCTCGAGCGGGAAGCAGGTCGCCAAAGCCGTGGTTGAAACTTTGGACGCCGACGACGTCGAAGGTTCGTTCGAATTGTTTCGCCGCAAGTTTTGCGAGCTGCGAGAAGTTTCCCTGGTATTCATCCAAAGGCCCGGCGACTTCCTAACCGGCGATACGAACTTGATGGATCTCCTGGCCGCGGCGGCGTCGGCATAGGTGATCTTGATGGTTCTTATATCAGCGGTGTTTGGACCAGACGATTCTCCGTGCCTGACCAGTTCCATGGCCACGGCAGTGAGCAAGGCGCTCTACTTGGCCATCCCAGTTGCAAATTTGAACCCTATAAATCTATGGTATATTATTGTTGAACAACATAGTATAGATCATCTTCTTTTGCTGGGAGAGAAGCATGTCTATACAAAAAGATTACTCGCCACTCTTAGAACGCAGCGAATTTTACGATTTTCTTTCGGATCCGGCTATTTCTACTTGGGGCGATCCGATAATTGCTCCTACTGGTTTTGTAGATCCAGGCGCTCAGCGCACTTCGATTGGCAAGACCGAGATATTTAAGCGTTGCAAGACAATTACCCACTATCTTCAAGTCACGGAGCCATCTCCAACCGGCGGACAACAGGTTGTCGCAAACCTAACCGCGCGAGAGTTTGATCTCTATCTATTCCAACTTGATATCAAAGCCTTGCTATTTGTATCTCAGGCCTGCCCTGCGAGTATTGCGTCTGCCGCAGTAACCGCTTTCAATGCATTTACGGCCGGCGGTGGCGCAGACCCGGAGCAATACTTCGAACAACAGCTCTCACAACAAGCAGGCGCCCAACGGGAATGGTTTGAAGTGAAATGTACTTTCACCGCCCACAAAGCAGGTATCGAAAATCATAGGGAAGAGCTCGACGCGATCGCCGCATTTTACGCACGACAGTCAGCGGGGACAATTACTACCGGCAAGAGTGGGCACGAAGAAGAAATTCGCGAGAGCGAATATCTAGCATCGCGTAGGTTTAGGATTTCTGAAATTATCGAGCCGGTACAAGAATGGGGCTTTCGAGAAAGGCYGATCGATCAGGTTCATCAACGGGATACCGATGGGCGTTCGCCTGAAGCGATTATGGACGAAATTTCGTCCAACGAAGGTAGAGCGCTGGATTGTAGCGCATTGGATCTCAAGACTTTCAAAATACTGTCGCTCTTACGATATCCAGAGTTCAAAGTCGTTTGGCGCACCTACGACGTAAAGATCGGCTGCGTTTGGATCCATATCCCTTATCCGGTGTTGCAGATTCGGTGGTCCGATCTGCTGTTGTACGGTTACTATCGGTATCCAAGGGACTTAGGCGATATTGTCTTGAATGTGGTCGAGGACTGCTTCTGGCACGCGGTCCTAGCTGGCGCGGTCGTAGGAGCCGCACTAGGAAATCTACCCGCTGCGATTGCTGCATTTAAAGGCATCTTCACGGAATGTATTAAGCAGCAACTCCATCAATTGCTGACCTGCATGATACCAGGGCTTCTGCTGGCAACTGAAGTTGATGGTGACTGGGACGATATCTAATTCAATCTGAGGAGGTGAAGCAATGTCTACAGTTACTTTTGTTAAAAAGACGCCTGCGGGAGGCGGATTGGGGAACTTCAACTACACCTACAAATGCAAGTGCACGTCAGGGACGGAGAAAGGCGAAATCGTTGTGACTTCTGCGAATGATGGTGAAGCCAAAAAGCTTGCCCAATTAGAGTGCGATGAGAAGTGCGGCGAGGTCTGATCCCGGACGCCGGCCAACCAGCCCAGTCGCTCCCCCTTGGAGACCGGCACGAGTCCCAGTTGCTTTGGAACGCGGCGCCGAGACCAGCGGGCGATGCCCGCCTCTGCCTAGTGCGAACGTATGGAAGCTGGCCGGCAGCGCAACGGTTGGTGGCATAGCGAAAAAACGGTCTTTTGGGAGGTCATGCGAGAATATTCGAAGGGAAGCTAAGCTCCATCCTTGCAGCCGACGGGAGAGCGAACATCATTGTGACCGATGCGAGGCAGCCAACGGCACTTGCGGCCTAACGT
>NZ_JBFTNV010000047.1:0-35305 GCF_056397645.1 Rhizobium sp. 05L429
TTGGTTCGTCGGAAGCAGAGGAGCGATCACCGCCCACTGTCGGTCATCAAGCCAGAATTCTCCTGCCATGATTCAAACTCCCATTATTACCGAAGTGAATCATACAGAGATAATTTAATCAATAGTTTGATTGGGTTTTAACCCTAGAGCAATTCCAGCAACGATGTGTAGCGGTTTTGCGTCCGGCATGCGTGAAAACATAGCTCTAAGAAATCTTACATAGGTGGCATCACACCGTTGATGCCGACGGCGACCTGCGCGGCCGAGATGCTGCCGTCTGCTGCCCTTTCCGCCATGACGATCACACCGGCGCCCGGCTTCAAATCACCTTCCGTTGCCGGCGCAAAGGTGACGATCGGCGTACCCTCGGCAATCGAGATGGTCTTTTCCTTGCCCTGATAGGTGAGCGTGATCGTGTGGCCGTCGACGGCCTTGACCGCATTGCTGACGGTTGCATTCGTCATCGAGCTGTTCGGCTGCACATCCCATGGACGGCTGCCTTCGCCGGTGCCCTTCATCGCGGCCGGGAAAATCAGCACTTCGATCGCGCCATCGGGACCCGTGCCTTTCGGCAGGGAGGCGACGCCGACAAAATCGCCGACCTTGATGTCATCGACGGACGCATTTCTGATACCCGCGACCTTCCAACCAGACTTAAGCGCCACCGTCGCATCGCTGCCCTCGCGGGTCTTGACCGTCAGCGTGTCACCGTTGAGGCTCTCGATCGTGCCACGCACGCGCACGCGCTGGTTTTCCTGCGCGCCCACCGCCTGCGAAAGGCCGAGCACGACGAGACTGCTGGCGGCAAGCGCCATGAATATTCCGGTATAGGGTTTGCGAGACATGTGACTCTTCCTTGTAGCCATTGGTCGGCACGATCCCCGGCTGCCGGAGTGCCACTCTATGCCGCATGACGCGGCGTGGGCGAATCAAGGAAAAGTGAGGAAAGCGAACCCCGGCAACCCGATCCCGGGCACCGGAAGTCCGCAAAAGATCTTTGAAAAGACTGGCTCAGCCAGCAGCAGACATATCCATGTACATGATTTCCCAGACATGGCCGTCGAGGTCCTGGAAGCTGCATCCATACATCGGACCCATATCGAGGATCGGCTTCCAAGGCTTGCCGCCCGCCGCCAGCGCCTTCTTGAGGTAGTCATCCACCTCGGCGCGGCTGCCGGCCGAAAGGCAGGTCAACACTTCCTTGCCCTTGGATGTATCGGCGATATCGCCCTCGATGAATTGCTGGAAATGGCCGTGGGTCAGCAGCATCACATAAATATTTTCCTCGACGATCATGCAGGCTGCATCGTCGGTGGTAAAATTCGGATTGTAGGAAAAGCCGAGCGCCGAGAAGAATTCCTTCGACCTGACGAGATCCTTGACCGGCAAGTTCACGAAAATCATGCGCATGAAAAATCTCCCTTATGACGTGGCGGCACCATTGCCGTGATCACGTTCGGCCCAAGGACGGAGAAAACCTACGCGATCCGACACTTCAGGAATTTTTTATCGGATCAGCCTTCCAGCTCCTCGCGCAGCATTTCGAGTTCCAGCCATTCCTCTTCCATCTTGGTCAGGCTTTCGCGCAGCTTCTCCATCTCCGATGCCAGCCGGTTGAAGGTTGCTGGGTCCTTGGTGAAGAGGTTCGGATCGGCCATCTTCTGCTCGCGCCTGGCGATCTCGGTTTCCGCCTTGGCCATTTCCTTCGGCAGGTTTTCGAGTGCGAATTTCTGCTTGTAGGAGAGTTTTACCTTCGAGACAGAGGGTGCGGCAGCGTCCTGCGTCTTCGGTCTTTCCGCTTTCTCGGCCCTGCGGCGCTCCTCGGCCGCACCCTTGCGCTGCGCCAGCATGTCGGAATAGCCGCCGGCATATTCGATCCAGCGCCCATCCGGCGTTTCCGGATCGGCAGGCGCGATCGTCGAGGTCACGGTCCGGTCGAGAAAATCGCGGTCGTGGCTGACGAGGATGACGGTGCCGGCAAAGCCCGTGACGATTTCCTGCAGGAGATCCAGCGTCTCGATGTCGAGGTCGTTGGTCGGTTCGTCGAGAATGAGCAGGTTCGCTGGCCGTGACAGGATGCGCGCCAGCATCAGACGGGCACGTTCGCCGCCGGAGAGGTTCTTGATCGGCGTGCGCGCCTGCTCCGGCTGGAAGAGGAATTCCTTCATGTAGCCGGTCACGTGCCGCTGCTCGCCATTGACGAGCAAGTTCTCGCCACGCCCATCCGTCAGATAGTTGGCAAGCGTATCCTCCAGATTCAGGTCCTCGCGCTTCTGGTCGAGGGTAGCGATATCGAGATTGGTGCCGAGCTTCACCGTGCCGCTGTCGGGCGCAAGCTGGCCAGTCAGCATCTTCAAAAGCGTCGTCTTGCCGGCGCCGTTCGGGCCGACGAGACCGATACAGTCGCCGCGATGCACGCGGATCGAAAACGGCGCGACGATCGGCCTGTGGTCATAGCTCTTGGTGATCTTGTCCGCCTCGATCACCAGCTTGCCGGATTCCTGCGTATCGGAAGCGCTTGCCTGTACCGTTCCCTGCGGACCCTTGTGGCCACGATATTGCGAACGCATCGTCTGCAGCTCGCCGAGCCGGCGCATATTGCGCTTGCGTCGTGCCGTCACGCCATAACGCAGCCAGTGCTCCTCACGCTCGATCGCCTTGCCGAGCTTGTGCTGCTCCAGCTCTTCCGCCTCCAGCACCTGGTCCCGCCACGCCTCGAAAAACGCAAAGCCCCTGTCGAGCCGGCGAGATGTGCCGCGGTCCAGCCAGACGGTCGCCGTCGAGACTTTTTCGAGGAAGCGGCGGTCGTGCGAGATCAGCACCAGTGCGCTGCGCGTCTTCTGCAATTCGCCTTCCAGCCACTCGATGGTCGGCAGGTCGAGATGGTTGGTTGGCTCGTCGAGCAGCAGGATGTCGGGCTCCGGCGCCAGCACGCGCGCAAGCGCTGCGCGGCGCGCCTCGCCGCCCGAAAGATTCCCAGGGTTTTCCTCGCCGGTCAGCCCCAGATGCGAAAGCAGGTAGGTGACCCGATAGGGATCGTCGCCCGGCCCGAGTCCGGCTTCGGCATAGGCCTGCACGGTCTCGAAGCCGCCAAAATCCGGCGCCTGCTCCAGATAGCGCACCGTGGCCGATGGATGGCGGAAGACCTCACCTGACTGCGCGTCGACGAGGCCGGCTGCGATCTTCAGAAGTGTCGATTTGCCCGAGCCGTTGCGGCCCACGAGACAGATCTTGTCACCGGACTCCACCTGCAAGGCTGCGCCGGCCAGAAGCGGTGCACCGCCGAAGCTCAGGAAGATATCGTCGAGTTTCAGAATGGGAGGCGCCAAGAATCAGACTCCGGAAAGATCATAGGGCCGCGCGAGCACGATGGCTCTGCCGCTGGCAAGCGAGAAGCGCACGGGGCCTTCCGCCACATTGGAGATGGTGCGCGACGAGCCGAAGGGCAAATGGAAGTCGGCGAGCGGATAGCGAGCATTTTCGATGAACAGGCCGCGCAGCTCGCTGAAGCCCGGCACGGAAAACAGGCTGCCCGGCGGAAGATCGATCTCCAGTGAGCCCGGAAGCAGAGGCACGGCCTCCTCGCTTCCTGAGGTCAGCAGCATATCGAAGCCTTCTTCCGCCAGCTCCACGGCGTAGAGCAGATGCTGCAGGGCGTGGTCGGACCGTTCGCCGCCCAGCGCACCCGCAAGGATCAGGCGCTTGGCGCCACGCTCGATCGCCTCTGTAACGGCAATTTCACCATCCGTCGCAGCCTTTGCGGCCGGATAGGGCTGGCGCGGCACGTCGGGGAAAGCGCCGTGGAGATCGGCGGGCGTCGAATCAAAATCGCCGACCCACAATTCCGGCACCACGCCCAGCGCCGCTGCGTGGCGCATGCCGCCGTCGGCCGCGATGAACCGGCTGTTCCGCACGGCGTCGCGCAGACGATCCGTCAGGCTGAGTGCCCCGCCGAGCAGGATAGTGAAGGTGGATTGGCTCATGGGCATTGCCCATAGCGCAAACGAGGGGTGAAGGGGAAGAGGCGCCGGATATCCGGTGCCTTTCCCTCAGAGCAATTCCCGCAAAAGTGTGCAGCGGTTTGCGACCGGAATTGCATCAATCAAATGCTTAGAAGCGGTAAGTTACACCGGCGCCGATCAGCCAGGGGTCAAGTTTCGCCTTGCCGCTGACATTGGCACCGCCGACGGTCGCATCGAAATCCGGACGCAGGAAGATCTTCTTCACATCCAGGTTCGCGCCCCAATGCTCATCGAACATGTAGTCGAAACCCGCCTGCAGCGCGACGCCGAATGTATTCTTCACGTCGAGGCTGTCGGCGCTCCTGCCGGACTGATTGTAGAAGACCGTGTAATTCACGCCTGCACCGAGATAGGGCTGGAAGGCACCGAAATCGGTGAAATGATATTGCAGCGTCAGCGTTGGCGGCAGAAGCCACGTCTTGCCGATTTCGCCCAAGCCGGCAATCGAGCCTTCACCACGCACATTGGCATAGGTCGTGCCGAGAATGAGTTCCGCGGAAATATTGTCGGTGAAGAAATAGGAGATATCCGCTTCCGGAACCACCGTGTCCGAATAAGAGAGACCGGATCCGGAAATGCCGTCCACCGAGCCATTATCGCGCGTGATCACGCCAAGGGCGCGAAGGCGCACCTGCCACGGGCTTTGCGTAGCGACGGGCGAGCCTGCAGAAGGCGCCATGTCGGCGGAAAAGGCCGCATGCCCGAAGGATGCAAAGACGATTGCGGCAAAAATACCTCTCAACCGAAGCGGATGATGTTTCATGTGAATCTCTCCTGATGTCGTCGAACGGGGAGAGACTTAGGCCTGCCTTGGATGGGTCGGCTTGAGCGAGATCAAACGCTGGGACTATTTTCGTTAGCCGGGCGTATCCTTGTCGCGGGATAGGAAGATCGCCTCATAACCGCCGATGAATTTCTCGAACAGCAGCGAGAAAGTGTCGATCTCTTCCTGCGGCCAGTCCCGCACGACCTCGGACACGAAGGCGAGCTTCTGGGCCCGGATTTCTGCCAGCAGATTTTTCCCGAGCGGAGTCATGACGACGACGATACGCCGCGCATCCGCCTGAGAAGCCTCACGACGCAGGACGTTGCGGCCAACCATATCAGACACGACGCGGCTCGCCCTCGACGGATCGATGCGCAACATCTCGGCAATGGCACCGACCGTCACCTCGCCGTTTTCCTGCGCGCGGCGCACGGCATCGAGTACGTCGAGATGCGAGAGCTCCAGATCCGGTGCCACGCTCTGGATCGCCAGCCGACCGATCAGTCGGCGGCCCGTCATCATTCGCATGCGCGTCATGGTGCGGCCGATGCGCGGCACGCTGTCTATGGGAGGATCATCAAGCTCCGTCGTTCTTGTCTTGGTCAGGGTCTCGTTCATGACGGAACCATAACAGACCGGACTCGAAAGTAAAATATGCCAATGTCAATAATGTGACATTKACAAATATATGCTATTAGCACATAAAGCATTGATGTAACGAAAATGGCCTTCCCATGGACATGCAACTTGCCCCCGCGCCGCTCGTGACGGATCCTCGTCGGCGGCTCATCCTCTTCTTCTTCCTGATGACCGCCATGTTCATGGCGACCCTGGATAACCAGATCGTCTCCACCGCACTGCCGACCATCGTCGGCGAGTTCGGTCATCTGGACCGCTTCGGCTGGATCGGTTCGGCCTATCTGCTGGCGCTGAGCGCGGTCATGCCGCTGTATGGGAAGCTCGGCGATCTCTTCGGCCGCAAATATGTGATGATGACGGCGATCGCGATCTTCACGGTCGGCTCCGCCGTCTGCGGTCTCGCCGTCTCGATGAACACGCTGATTGCCGCCCGCGTGCTGCAGGGTTTTGGCGGCGGCGGCATCATGGTTTCGATCTTCGCCGTCAACGCCGACCTCTTCGAGCCGCGCGAACGCGCCCGCTACCAGAGCTATTCCAGCCTCGTCCTGATGGCTTCCGGCGCCATCGGGCCGGTCCTCGGCGGCACAATGAGCGATCTCTTCGGCTGGCGCTCGATCTTCCTCGTCAACGTTCCGATCGGTTTCATCGTGCTTACCGGCCTCGCCTTCATGCTGCCCTATCGCAAGCCGCATCGCCGTCCGAAGATCGATTATGCCGGTGCGCTTCTGCTGGCGCTGACGACGACCAGCATCGTACTTGCGACCGACAGCAGCGAGCTTTTCGGCGCGTTGATCTCGCCGCAGAGCATCGGCATCGTCGCCTTCGGTGTCGTTTGCGCCATAACCTGGGTTTTCGTCGAGCGCCGCGCACCGGAGCCGATCGTCCCCTTGCCGCTTTTCCGCAATTCCACCTTCAGCCTGCTGCTGGTGATCTCGATCATGGGCGGCGCGATCGCCATCGGCATGGTCAACTACCTCGCGCTGTTCCTGCAGACGACGACAGGCCTTTCGCCATCCGGCGCCGGCCTGCTCTTCATCCTGCTGACAGGCGGCCTCGTCTGCGGCTCCCTGAATGCCGGTCGCATCATTTCGAAGACCGGCCGCTACAAGCCCTTCGCCATTGCCAGCCTCACGTGCAGCGCCATCGCTTTCGCACTGATCTCGCAGGTCCATGCCGGCACACCGATCGCCATCATCGGCGCGATCATGCTGCTGCACGGCATCGGTATCGGCCTTGCCCAGCAGGTTCCGGTCATCGGCGTACAGAATGCAGCGCCGGCCCGCGATGTGGGTGCCGCAACCGGCTCGGTCACCCTGTCGCGTATGGGCGGAGCGTCGATTGCCATCTCCATCTATGGTGCAATCATTGCATCGCAGCTGGGGAAGCTCGGTTCCTCCATCCCGGGCGTGCCCAATATCGAAGAACTGACGCCGAAAATGATGGCGGCACTTCCCGAAGCCAGCCGTCAGGCAGTCGCGAACGCTTATGCCGCAGCTTTCTCGCCGCTGTTCATGACCTCCTGCGGAATTGCCCTGATCGGCCTGGCTGCCGCCATCATGCTCAAGCCGGTGCAGCTGCCCCGCGCCGGCGAACCGAAGACCGGCCAGGCCAGCGTCGCCGCCGAAGCCGCAGAATGATATAGGCGCGCGGCGCGGCGCCTCTTCTTTTCAGTTCGGCAGAACTACCATTAATTGCATTCTTCGCGCGGACGTTATTGTTGCCCGCATCGGTCGCCGTAGTGACTGATTTTTTCCGTAATGCAGTCGGAATCTGCACTTGCGATGGGACTTTCGCCATAATTTCATCGGAGCGAGAAAGTGCCTCGACAGGTGAGGCATTGCCGAAATGCAACGGCGCCATATTTAGATGGAGTCTCGCTATGCAACCCACGCGGAAATCGGCTAAAGCAAAGACTTGGATCGGCCGATTGTGCAGCGCGAGAACCGGGGCGGAAGCCTATTGAATTTTCCTGGCAACGGCCGGCCCGAAGATGCGGCAGACCGGCGACTTAAAATGATGCGGAGAGACAGACTGGACAGCATGACGACGTGGAAATCGCCCGCGCTTTCCAGTGATGCCTTTGTTGCGCCGCGCCGTTGGGCGCGCCGTATCCTGCTGCTTTCGGCCTGCGTCGTGATGCTGAACGGCTGCGAGTCGTTGATCGAACAATCCTATCAGCCGACCGTCGGCCCTTCGTCCAATCCACAGATCGTCGACGAAGTGCAGAAAAACGACCCGCGCGCGGCCATGGGCGCCCGCGAGCATCCGCGCATCGTTGCGAGCTATGGCGGCGAATATAAGGACGCCCGAACCGAGCGCCTCGTCGCCCGCATCGCTGGCGCGCTGACGGCCGTGTCGGAAAATCCGAGCCAGTCCTACCGGATCACTATCCTGAATTCGCCCGCCATCAATGCCTTCGCCCTGCCGGGCGGTTACCTCTATGTCACCCGCGGCCTGCTCGCGCTCGCCAACGACGCCTCGGAAGTCGCGGCCGTACTCTCGCACGAGATGGGCCACGTCACTGCAAACCACGGCATCGAGCGCCAGAAGCGCGAAGAGGCGGAAGTCATTGCCAGCCGCGTTGTGGCTGAAGTTCTGTCGAGCGATATAGCCGGCAAGCAGGCGCTTGCCCGCGGCAAGCTGCGCCTCGCCGCCTTCTCCCGTCAGCAAGAACTGCAGGCCGACGTCATCGGCGTACGCATGCTCGGCGAAGCCGGCTACGATCCCTACGCCGCCGCCCGTTTCCTCGATTCCATGGCCGCCTACAGCCGCTTCATGTCGGTCGATCCGGAAGCCGACCAGAGCCTGGACTTCCTGTCGAGCCATCCGAATTCCGCCCAGCGCATCGAGCTTGCGCGCAGTCATGCCCGCGCTTTCGGCCAGGAAGGCTCGGTCGGCGACAAGGGCCGCGATTATTATCTCGACGGCATCGATGGCCTTCTCTATGGAGACAGCCCGGAAGAGGGCTATGTGCGCGGCCAGACCTTCCTGCATGGCGGCCTCGGCATCCGCTTCGATGTTCCGCCGGACTTCAATATCGACAACAAAGTCGAGGCGGTCATGGCGACCGGCCCGAACGACATCGCCGTTCGTTTCGACGGTGTCGCTGATAACCAGAACCAGAGCCTGACGAATTACATTTCCAGCGGCTGGGTTACCGGTCTCGATCCATCGAGCATCCGGCCGATCAACGTCAACGGCATGGAAGCTGCGACCGCCCGAGCCACGGCCGACCGCTGGGATTTCGATGTCACGGTCATCAGAAACAACAACCAGATATTCCGCTTCCTGACGGCCGTGCCGAAGGGCAGCCCTTCGCTGGAGCCGACCGCAGACGTCCTGCGTGCCAGCTTCCGCCGAATGACGCCGCAAGAAGCTGCCTCGCTGAAACCCCTGCGCGTGCGGGTGGTTACAGTCCGCCCCGGCGACAACATCACGACACTTGCCTCCCGCATGATGGGTACCGATCGGAAGCTCGATCTGTTCAAGCTGATCAATGCCCTGCCGACGGGTGCTGCCGTTTCTCCCGGCGACCGCGTGAAGATCATCGCCGAATGAAAAAAGCCCGGCTTACACCGGGCTAGTCTGTGCTGCTGGGGAGTAATTCCTGTCAGGCATAGGCTGCCATATGCGGGTCGGCGCTCACGAGCGCAGTGCGAAGCTTTTCCATCGCCCGGCTTTCAATCTGGCGCACGCGCTCCTTGGAAATGCCGAGGTCGGCACCGAGCTCTTCAAGTGTCGCTCCGTCTTCGGCAAGGCGCCGCGCGCTTATGATCTTCATTTCGCGTTCGTTGAGATGCTTGAGCGCCGATGCAAGCCAAATGCGGCGGCGTTCGCCGTCGATCATGTTGGAGACCTGCTCATCCGGTAGCGGCTCGTCGCTGACGAGGAAATCCATCTTTTCCGCACTGTCGGCATCGCCCGAGACGGAGGGCGCCTGCAGCGAGGCGTCATTACCGGACAGGCGCGCATCCATGGTCTGCACGTCGGCAAGGCTGACACCGAGGGCAGCGGCGATTTCCTGATGGATGGATTGCAGTGTCAGCTGCGTGTCGCCCTTGGCGAGCTTGGCACGCAAGCGCCGCAGATTGAAGAACAGCGCTTTCTGAGCGGAACTCGTACCGCCGCGCACGATCGACCAGTTGCGCAGAATATAGTCCTGGATCGAGGCCCGGATCCACCAGCTTGCATAAGTGGAAAAACGCACATCGCGCGCAKGTTCGAAACGAGCCGCAGCCTCCAGAAGCCCGACATAGCCCTCCTGTACGAGATCGCTCATCGGCAGGCCGAAATTACGGAATTTGCCTGCCATGGAAATGACGAGGCGCATGTGTGCCATGGCGATCTGGTTGCGGGCGCCACGATCGTCATGGTCCTTCCAGCGGATAGCGAGATTATGTTCTTCTTCGCGGGCGAGATAGGGAGCCGCCATTGCTATTTTGATCATGCGCCGATCTGCAGACATGTTCTTCATATCGCTCTCCTAAACAGGCCACGGCCCAAAAATGAACAAGCAAACATTGTTTCCGGAACATCGCTGCGCCGGAGTAAACTAAGGTCCTGAATGCATGAGGGCCTCGCTCCTGGACTTTTCAGGAGGAGGCCCTATTTCTCATCATATGCCGCTGAAGCGGCTGGATTGGATCGGTTTCTTGAGATTGCCGGAAAGGCAAATTCTGGAAATCATGACCCGCTCCTCATCGAACACTCACAGCTTAGGCGGAAGTCAAACCGAGCTTCATGGGCTCCGGTTAAGTCCGCATCACTGTGTATCAACGTCGTGGCGGCGAAAAAGTTCCAATAAAAAACCCGACACAAAGGCCGGGTTTTTTTATCAGCAAAAACAATGCGCTATTAAGCGGCTTCGTCCTGCGAGTCATCTTCCTCGATTGCCTTGCCACGCTTCGGACCCTTGTTGAGATTGGTCTCGACGAGGCGAACGGCTTCGGTTTCAGACATCTTGTTGACAGCAGCGATTTCGCGAGCCATGCGATCGAGGGCAGCTTCATAGAGCTGACGCTCGGAATAGGACTGCTCCGGCTGGTTTTCAGCGCGGTAGAGATCGCGAACGACTTCTGCGATGGAAATCAGGTCGCCGGAATTGATCTTGGCATCGTATTCCTGGGCGCGGCGTGACCACATGGTGCGCTTGACGCGAGCCTTGCCCTGCACGACCTTGAGGGCGCGCTCGACGAAGTCGGTTTCGGAAAGCTTGCGCATGCCGATGCTCATGGCCTTCGCGACCGGAACCTTCAGACGCATCTTGTCCTTTTCGAAATCGATGACGAAAAGTTCAAGCTTCATGCCGGCGACTTCTTGCTCTTCGATAGCCGTGATGGTACCGACGCCGTGCGCGGGGTACACGATCGATTCACCAGTCTTGAAGCCGTGACGTGCGGTAGAAGGTTTTTTCTGCTGGATGGTCATTCTAATCAAAAACTCCCTGTTACGCTTCCGGCGGCGGCCGGAGCCGGGTCAGTCAGGCCCGGATGAGACGGTTATATCCGTCGGGTGACTTCACTCTGGTTCCACCAGACAGAAGCAAAAGATATCCTGGCGCGCGATCTTGGGATCCGACAGCTCAAGTTACTGATATGTCACGGAAACCGCGTGCGGATTTGTTTTACTTTCGTGATGGTTTTTGGGCATGCGTCATGCCACAAATGGAACAGTGTGGTGAACGTATCACAAAAATATGAGGAAATCAATAATTTGCTTAACGTGAGTCATGTGGGCAACACATAGCCCCCATGTGACTCACGCGTAATTTGAAACGTTTAAGCGGCCGCTGAACCCGGTTTCAATGGCCTTCCACTTCGAAAATTTCAGTCGCCGCTGCCGGGCTTTTCCGAGAAGTATTTCTCGAATTTTCCGGTCTCGCCGTCCATCTCCTTGGCCTCCGGCATCGGCTCCTTCTTGACCGTGATATTCGGCCAGATAGCAGCATATTCGGCGTTGACCTTCAGCCACTTGTCGAGACCCGGTTCGGTGTCGGGCTTGATCGCCTCAGCCGGACATTCCGGCTCGCACACGCCGCAATCGATGCATTCATCGGGATGAATGACGAGGAAGTTCTCGCCTTCGTAGAAACAGTCGACGGGGCAGACTTCAACACAATCGGTGTATTTGCAGCGAATGCAATTGTCAGTCACGACATAGGTCATGAAGAACTCCAGGATTTCCATACGGGCGGGGCCGGGCAACCTGGAACGTCGCGCCTGTCCCCTGAGCCGGAGAGAAAGCGTGAGCAGGCTTGGGAGGCAAGCACGCTACCCGGCAGGTTGTGTGTGACGTATCGGCTTTGCAGCAGGATTTCAAGGACAAACGATCTTCGAAAAGCTGACGGTAGGAAGAGTTTTCTAATCCTCATCCGACATCAGCCTGTCGATTGCGCGCCGTTCCTTTTTCGTCGGCCTGCCTGAACCCGTGGTGCGAATTGCCTGCTCGTAAGGGGTGAGGCGTTTTGCCTCATCCGGAGGCGGCGACAGATCCTCATAGAGCAGCCTCGCCTCCTCATAGGGTCCTCGCCGGTCTCCAGGCAGCCGGACCACAAGAACGACCCCTCGCCGCTCCAGCGTGATCTMGACGCGGTCGCCAAACTTCACCATCTGACTCGGCTGAGCACAGCGCGCTCCATTGATGCTGACATGACCGGACTGGATATGGCTCTGCGCCAGTGAGCGTGATTTCACCATGCGTGTGAAGAACAGCCATTTGTCGATGCGCTGGCGCGAATCGCTTCCTGGCTGTGTCTCTCCACCCATGATTACTTCTTCATCTGCTCCTTGAGCGCTGCAAGTTTGGCGAAGGGCGAATCCGGATCGATCGGCTTCTCCTTGCGCGGCGGCTTGGCCTCGAAGCGCAGCGGCTGCGAATTGCCGCGGTTGTTATTGTTGCGATCCTTGCGGTCACCGCGGTCCTGACGGTCGCCGCGCTGTTCGTTCCGGTCGTTGCGCGCCTGCTGTGGCCTGCCGCCGTCACGATTACCGCCGTCGCGATTGCCTCCGTCACGGTTGCCACCATCCCGGTTACGGTTGTTGTGGCGATTGCCGTCACGGGCCTCGCCGCCTTCACCGCCGCCAGGGCGGCGATTGCGGTCGCCGCGTTCCTGACCCTGCCCCTGGCCCTGTCGTTCGCCCTGGCCGCCGCGACGATCGCCATGACCGCGCGCCTGGCGCTGGTTTTCGTTACGGCCACCGAGGCGCCACAGGAGAACCGGCTTCGGCTCTGCAGCCTCAGCCTCAGCCTCGCCTGCTTCACTCGAAACTTCGGCTGGTGCAGGCGTTTCCGCAGCCACAGGTGCGGCCTCGACCGCGGGCGCTTCTTCCGCAGCGCCATCTGCGTCGTCATGATCGGCCTTTTCGCCAGCTTCCTCCGCCGCGGCCTCAGTGGCCGCTGCAGGAGCCGATGCCACGTCTTGCGTCGCAAGGAATGCAGCGGCCTCTTCGGCCTTCACGGCGTCGGCGCGATAGCCGAGACCTTTGAGGATCTCTTCCATGTCTTCCAGCGTCGCGCCGAGAATGGACAGCATCGCCGTCGTCGTCGTAAAGCGGCGACCGTCATAAGCGCCTTCCGGACGACTGGCCTGACCCGGCTTCCACTGCAGGAGCGGACGGATAAGGTCTGCCAGACGCTCGAGGATATCGATACGCACCGCGCGCTTGCCGAGGAAACGGAAGCCGGCGAGCTTATAGAACATGCGCTCGAAGCTCGGATCGGTGACGACAGAGGTGCGGCCAGCGGCCAGCACCGGAATGAGGTCGCCATGACCCGGCTTGTCGAGCCCGTCATTCTTCAGGGCCCAGAGCAGAGTGATGAGCTCTGCCGGTGCCGGCTTCAGAAGCGCCGGTACGAAGATGTGGTAGGCGCCGAAGCGGATGCCGTAACGTCGCATGGAGGCGCGCGCATCCTGATCCAGAGATTTCACCTCTTCCGTCACGTCACGGCGGAAGAGCACGCCGAGATTCTCGACGAGCTGGAAGGCAAGCCCCTTGGCAAGGCCCTGCAGGTCTTCAGCGCGCGACAGATCGTCGAGCGGCTTCAGCACCGTGCTGATATGATGGTTGACGAAGCGCTCGATACGGGCAGCGACATGATCGCGCGCATTGCCCGTAAGCTGCTCGTCGGCAAGCAGGATGACGCGCGGACGCATCACATGATCGCTGCCGGAAAGACGTCCGACGGGGTCGCCAAGCCAACGCACAAGGCCATCCGAACCGATCGCCAGATCGGCATTGCCTGCGGCATGCAGGCGTGCTGCGCGGGCTTCGAATTCAAGCGCGAGCGCCTTCTGGGACGCAGCCTGAACCGCCCTGGCGTCCGGTCCGTCCGTTCCACCAACAGGCGTAAAACGGAACCCGCTCAACTGCCCCACATGATGTCCTTCAACAAAGACATCGCCATTCACACTGATTTCAGCTTCCAGCATCGCATTCTCTCTCAGGCGCTTCATGAGCACAGATGTCCTGCGATCAACAAAGCGTTTCGTCAACCTTTCATGTAACGCATCGGACAATCGATCTTCGATTTCCCGCGTCTTTTCCTGCCAGTGTGTCGGATCGGCAAGCCAACCGGGCCGATTCGAAACATAGGTCCAGGTTCTTATCTGCGCGATTCGCGCCGAAAGCGTGTCAATTTCCCCATCTGTACGATCGGAGCGGTGAACCTGCTCCGCTAAAAACTGCTCGTTCACCGTGCCATAGCGCACAAGATCGGAAAAGAGGGTAGAAATAAGATCGGCATGTTGCGCTGGCGTTATGCGCCGGTAATCCGGTAGAGCGCAAGCCTCCCACAGTTTTTCGACGCGCGCCGGCGCGTTTGCGAGATCGACGATTTCCGGATACCGCGACAGATGTTCGAGCGCCTGCTGGTCGACCGCAGGCAGCGCCCGCGTCAGACCGGGTACACGAGGACCTGTTTCAAGGCTCGCCCGCAGGGATTGTATCGAGGAAAAATCGAGATCCTTGGTCCGCCACTGCAGAACCTTGACGTTGTCGAACTCATGGCCCTCGATGCGCTGCACCAGCTCTTCGTCGAACGGCGAGACCTGACCGGTTACGCCGAAGGTCCCGTCGCGCGTATGACGTCCTGCGCGTCCGGCAATCTGGCCGAGTTCGCCAGGATTGAGATTGCGGAACTGATAGCCGTCGAACTTCCGATCCTGCGCGAAGGCCACATGATCGACATCGAGGTTGAGACCCATGCCGATCGCATCGGTGGCGACAAGATATTCGACGTCGCCTTCTTGGTAGAGCGCCACTTGCGCATTGCGGGTGCGGGGACTGAGCGCCCCGAGCACGACGGCTGCCCCGCCCCGCTGGCGCCGGATCAGCTCTGCGATCGCATAGACCTCGTCCGCCGAAAAGGCGACGATTGCCGAGCGCTGCGGCAGCCGGGTGATCTTCTTCTGCCCAGCATAGAGAAGGTGGGAAAGCCGCGGCCGCTCGGTGACGGTTATCCCCGGCAGAAGCTGCTGGAGGATCGGCCGCATGGTGCCGGCACCAAGCAGAAGCGTCTCGTCGCGGCCGCGCAGATGCAGGATGCGGTCTGTAAAAATATGGCCGCGCTCGAGGTCGCCTGCAAGCTGGACTTCGTCAATGGCGACAAACGCAGCCTTGGTTTCTCGCGGCATCGCCTCGACCGTGCAGACGGAGAAACGCGCATTCGGCGGCGAGATCTTCTCTTCGCCCGTCACCAGCGCCACATTATGGGCGCCGACCTTTTCCACCACGCGCGTATAGACTTCACGCGCAAGCAGGCGAAGCGGCAGGCCAATGACACCAGTGCCATGCGCCACCATGCGCTCGATCGCGTAATGGGTCTTGCCGGTATTGGTCGGCCCGAGCACCGCGGTCACGCCGCGCCCGCTCAGTATCATCGGCTGCGAAGTCAGGGTCATGGTCCATGCAAGTGAGGCGGGGCGCCCCGGGGTCAAGTCGGCTCCTGCGGGTAAGGCACAGAACACATGGACAGCCGAAGCTCTAAACGCAAGGGCAGATTTGAAATAGACCGCAGATTGGGCATCGAAATCGCGGCCCTGCTAAGTCCTTGATTTAAGATTCGGAACAGCCTGAGAACGAATCGGAGACGAATCGCTGACTCCGGATGATTCAGCTTTTGTTCACGGCTAAGTATTGATTTTGAATCGCGTTTTTACACTAGATGCTGAATCGGAAGACTCGGCCGAAGATGGATTTCATCACCCGCGATTAACGTTTCTTGCCGAACTGTAAAGACCCGCAGATCCTATCTAAAATTAACCCTTCGACCAAAGCCGGAACGAATCGGAGACGAATCGCCGATATCGAGGTTTTCCCTTTTCGTTCACGGCGAGATGTTGTGAGCGTTTTGCCGCCACTACCAATATACGGTTTGGTCAATTCGGCAGTGTCGGCCGAAAGCGCCAGATCACGTTAATCATTTCCACGCAGAATTTACGATGCTTTAAGACGGTCGCCCCACGAGCCGATCAACGCTCGGCGCTGATCAAAGCCGGAACGAATCGCTGACGAATCGGAGACATCGCCATTTTCCCGCTTTGTTCACCACAAGCTGTTGTATTTGAACAAATTTTTAACCATACGGATAAAAGGCGGCAGAATTCTTTGCCGGCTTGGCATCTGGCGCGCCGGCTAAACTCGGCTTCAGGGAAACAATCGATAACGGCGCCGTGATATTCCGAGAGATTAGCCGGGAACAAAAGTCGAAGATGCGTGTTTCTAGTCCAGTCGAAATGAGGATGAGTCAGGACAAACACCATGTTAGGCACGATACTTCTTATTATCCTTATTCTATTATTGGTCGGCGCCTTGCCGAATTGGGGCTATAGCCGAGGCTGGGGCTATGGACCTTCCGGTGGTTTAGGGTTAGTTCTCGTCATCATCATCATTCTTGTATTGATGGGCCGAATTTAAAAGGCCGGTAACCTGGGGAGTTAGACATGAAAAAGATTGTTCTCAGCTGCGCGCTCATCGGCGCTCTCGCCTCCTGCACCCCGACGGAACAGGGCACGGCGATCGGCGCCGGCACGGGCGCTATCATCGGCGGCGCTGTCAGCAACAGCTGGGGTGGCGCGGCAGTCGGCGCAGTCGCCGGCGGTCTGACTGGCGCTCTCATCGGCCAGTCGGTCGAGCGTCGCGGCTATTGCGTCTATCGCGACCGCTACGGCCGCCGATACGAAGCACGTTGCCGCTAATCGACACCCGGTTCATCGGAAGTTTTAAACGGGCGCTTCTGCGCCCGTTTTCTTACGTTCTTTTGTCGTCAACACGCCGTTGACGATTGGTCGCTGAAGTCAAATCTACCGCGCCACTAAGGCCGAGCGCATATTCCTTTCAAGATCGCGGGGCAACGCACATGGCGCCCGCGAATGGAAAGGTAAGCTACCATGGCCCAGATCCTGCTGAATTCCGCCGTCGCCGTCCTGATCGCTGCAGCCTTTTTCACGACGACGGTCGCCGCCCTTCGCAGCCAGGACCGCGTCCAGAAGGTGCCCGTCAAGGTCAACAGACGGCATCATCCAAACGCCTGACGCTCTCGAAGAAACCAGAAACCGCGTGGCGGCGACGATCTGAGCGCCGTCCGTGGGGCTTTTGCAGCCTAGCGCATCCGCCAGGCCTTATGATGGCACAGGCAACTTCCGGAGCAACTGCGTCACAACCAAAAGAAACAGGTTCAGACGAAGAACTGACCGCCATTGGCAGTCAGCGTCGAACCGGTGATGAAACCGGCATCGTCGGAAACGAGGAAGGTCACGCAGCGCCCGATCTCCTCGGGTTCGCCGAGGCGCCCTACGGGGATTTGCGGAATAATCTTCTCATTCAGCACCTTTTCCGGCACGGCGAGCACCATCTCCGTGCCGATGTAACCGGGGCAGATGGCGTTGACGGTGATGTTCTTGACGGCGCCTTCCTGAGCGAGCGCCTTGGTGAAGCCGAGGTCACCGGCCTTGGCAGCTGAATAATTCACCTGTCCCATCTGGCCCTTCTGGCCATTGATGGAGGAGATATTGACGATGCGGCCGAAGCCGCGGTCGCGCATGCCGGCCCAGACATGGTGAGTCATATTGAAGAGGCCGGTGAGGTTGGTGTTGATCACCTCATGCCACTGCTGCGGTGTCATCTTGTGGAACATCGCATCGCGCGTGATGCCGGCATTATTGATGAGAATTTCGATCGCGCCGAGCTCGGCCTGAACCTTGGCGATACCGTCGCCGCAAGCGACATAGTCGGACACGTCCCACTTGAAGACCGGAATGCCGGTGACATCGTGAAATGCCTTGGCCTTCTCGTCATTGCCGGCATAGTTGGCGGCAACCTTATAGCCGGCATTCTGTAGCGCCATCGAGATTGCTGCGCCAATGCCGCGCGTACCTCCAGTGACCAGAGCCACTCTGCTCATGTTCCGCTCCCCTGTTGTTGTAAGCCCGCTCTGAGGCGGGCCTCAAAATATGCATTGTACGCTATTTACATTGCCTCGAAGCACATGGCGACACCCATGCCGCCGCCAATACATAATGTGGCAAGCCCTTTCCTGGCGCCGCGGCGCTTCATCTCGAAAAGCAGCGTGTTGAGGACGCGTGCGCCCGACGCACCGATCGGATGACCGATGGCGATCGCGCCGCCGTTGACGTTGACGATAGCAGGATCCCAGCCGAGATCCTTGTTGACGGCGCAGGCCTGGGCCGCGAAGGCCTCATTGGCTTCGACGAGGTCGAGATCGCCSACGGACCAGCCGGCCTTTTCCAGCGCCTTGCGGGAGGCCGGGATCGGGCCGGTTCCCATGACCTGCGGATCGACACCGGCRGTTGCCCAGGAAACGATGCGGGCAAGCGGCTGGATACCGCGCCGGGACGCTTCCGCTTCGCTCATCAGCACGGTCGCGGCAGCACCATCGTTGAGGCCGGAGGCATTCGCCGCCGTCACCGTGCCGTCCTTGTCGAAGGCGGGCCGGAGTTTGGCCATCGCCTCCATCGTGGCACCGTGGCGGATATATTCGTCTGYATCGACGGTCAGGTCACCCTTGCGAGCYTGAATGACGTAGGGAATGATTTCGTCCTTGAACCGGCCGGCCTTCTGCGCGGCCTCSGCCTTGTTCTGCGAACTCACCGCGAACTGGTCCTGCTCGTCGCGKGAAAGCTGCCACTGGCGGGCGATATTTTCYGCSGTGATACCCATATGATAGCCGTAGAAGGCGTCGGTCAGACCGTCCTTGATCATTGTGTCGATCATCTTCATGTCGCCCATCTTCACGCCGCCGCGCAAATGCGCTGCATGCGGMGCCATCGACATGGATTCCTGGCCGCCGGCGACGATGATMTTCGCATCGCCGAGCGCGATCTGCTGCATGCCGAGGGCAACGGCGCGCAGGCCGGAACCGCAGAGCTGGTTGACGCTCCAGGCTGTCGCTTCCTTGGGAACGCCGGCCTTCATCGCCGCCTGGCGAGCCGGGTTCTGGCCTTCGCCAGCCTGCAGGACCTGGCCAAGGATGACCTCGTCCACCTCTTCAGGGGAAACATTTGCCCGCTCCAGCGCGCCCTTGACGGCCGCCGCCCCGAGYTCGTGAGCGGGAACCGTGCCGAAAGCACCGTTGAAGGAACCGACAGCGGTGCGCGCTGCGCTGGCGATGACGACGGAGTGTGTGGACATGGGTTCTACCTCTTCAATCAGTCAAGTCGACATCAAACGGCGCTTCGGTCATGGCCTTGATTTCGGCGATTGAGGCGCCGTCAGCCAAGCCGATCAAAGTCAATTGCGGCGGGCCGGCGCGGGCAACGCGGAAAACGCCGAGATCGGTGATGACCATATCGGTCACGCGTCTGCCGGTCAGCGGCAGGGTGCACTCGTTGAGCAGCTTGGGTTCCCCCTTGGCCACATGTTCCATGACGACGACCACGCGTTTGACGCCGGCCACGAGATCCATGGCGCCGCCCATGCCCTTCACCATCTTGCCGGGAACCATCCAGTTTGCCAGGTCGCCGCTTTGGGAAACCTGCATCGCGCCGAGGATCGACAGATCGATATGTCCGCCCCGGATCATCGCAAAACTGTCGGCGGAAGAAAAATAGCTGGTTTTCGAAAGCTGCGTGATCGTCTGCTTGCCGGCATTGATCAGATCCGCATCTTCTTCCCCTTCAAAAGGAAAGGGCCCCATTCCAAGCATGCCGTTCTCGCTCTGGAGCGTTACCTCCATCCCCTCGGGAATGAAGTTGGCGACCAGCGTTGGAATGCCGATCCCGAGATTGACGTAGAAGCCGTCCTGCAGTTCGCGGGCGGCGCGGGCCGCCATTTGTTCGCGCGTCCAGGCCATGTCAGGCGACCTCTCTCTGTCTTGTTCTTATCGTACGCTGCTCGATGAGCTTTTCCGCAGCAGGCACATGAACGATCTTCTGAACGAAGATGCCGGGCGTATGGATATGGTCAGGATCGATCTCACCGGCTGGCACCAGATGTTCGACCTCGGCGACCGTCAGATGGGCAGCCGTTGCCATCACGGGATTGAAATTGCGTGCCGTCTTCCGGTAGACGAGATTGCCTTCCAGGTCCCCCTTCCAGGCATGCACGAGGGCGATGTCCGCTACCAGGCCTGTCTCAATGACATAATCGTCTTCACCAAAGCGACGCACTTCCTTGCCTTCGGCAATCAGCGTGCCAACGCCTGTCTTCGTGAAGAATGCCGGAATGCCAGCGCCGCCGGCCCTAATCCGCTCGGCAAGCGTGCCTTGCGGATTGAACTCCAGCTCTAAGGTCCCGGAGAGGAACTGTTCGGCAAACAGCTTGTTCTCACCCACATAGGATGAGATCATTTTCCTGATCTGCCGGGTTTCAAGGAGGATACCCAATCCATATCCGTCGACGCCGGCATTGTTGGAGATAACCGTAAGGTCTCTGACCCCCGACAGGCGGATCGCCTCGATCAGACTGGTCGGGATGCCACAGAGGCCGAAGCCGCCGGACATGATCGTCATGCCGTTGACCAGTGCTCCGGCCAGCGCTTCCGTCGCGCTTGAAGTCAGCTTCCTCATAGGGTCCTCACGCTGGTTCTTTGGCCGTATGGTTCAATCGCCAATTCGGCCTTGGCTTCRTCAAGGCTGCCGGTGAGATCAGAAATCGACACGATCGCCGCCTTTGAGTGCAAGGATCGATCGGGCCTCTGTCGGGCTTGCAACCTCAAGACCCAGTTCTTCGATCAGTGTTTTCACCTTGGAAACCTGTTGGGCATTGCTCTCGGCAAGCTTGCCGGCACCGATCCAGAGGGAATCCTCAAGCCCAACGCGAACATTACCGCCCATGGCGATCGACATGGCCGCAATGCTCATCTGGTTGCGCCCCGCACCGAGCACCGACCAGTTGTAATCGTCGCCGAACAGCCGGTCGGCGGTCCGTTTCATCATCATCACATCCTCGGGATGACTGCCTATGCCGCCGAGGAGGCCAAAGACGCTCTGGATAAAGAAGGGCGGCTTGACAAGGCCGCGGTCGACGAAATGGGAAAGCGTGTAAAGGTGGCCGATATCGTAGCATTCGATCTCGAAACGCGTGCCGTTGTCGGCGCATGTTGTCAGGATCTTCTCGATATCCGCAAACGTATTCTTGAAAATCCGCTCCCTGGAGCCCTCGAGATAGGGTTGCTCCCAGTCATGCCTGAACGACTTGAAGCGCTGCAGCATCGGAAACAGGCCGAAATTCATCGATCCCATATTGAGGGAGGCGACCTCGGGTTTGAACGTGGCGACCGGCTTTAGTCTTTCCTCGACGGTCATGGTCTGAGAGCCACCGGTGGTGATGTTGATGACAACGTCGGATTTCTGCTTGATCACTTTCAGGAAAGGCGCGAAGGCTTCGAGACTCTGGTCGGGCTGTCCACTCTCCGGGTTTCGGGCGTGAAGATGCACGATCGCCGCCCCTGCTTCTGCCGCACCGATTGCGGCTTCGGCTATCTGTTCGGCGGTGATCGGAAGATGCGGCGACATCGATGGTGTATGGATCGATCCAGTGACGGCGCAGGTGATGATGACTTTGCGAGGGGGCATGCGTACTCCTCCAATTCTCGAATGCTGATGTTGTCAGGCGTTTCGTGTCCAGGGTACTGCGCCGGTCAGTACAGGTGCTTTGGCCTTCCCGCCCGCGACCGGCCCCTTGTTCAGCATGGTCAGCAGGTGGTTGCGCCATGAGGCGAGATACAGGGCACGCCCTTGCGCCCCGACGCGCGGCGTGCCGTAACAGATGAAAGGTTCCTCCGCCGCAAGGCCCATGTAATCGAGCGTCAGCCGMTGGACCGGCCAGAGCACCCTGTCGATGTCGCCATAAACACCGTCGGCGGTGAAGCGGGCGGATGTGCCGCCCGTCGTTACGCAAAGAAGACTTCGCTTGCCCTTGAAGAGACCGTTTTCGAAGCGGGCACTGTCGACATAGGCAAAGCCATAGGCAAGGACGCGATCGATCCAGCCCTTGAGGATGGCTGGTGGGCCGCCCCACCAGAGCGGGAAAAGAAAAACGATGGCGTCAGCACTTTCGATGCGGGCCTGCTCACGCGTGATCTCGCCCGAAAATCCTTCCCCTTGAACGGCGTGCAGCTGTTCGCTCTGGTAATGAAAGCGTGCCGCATCCGCAATTTCCTGGAAATCATGCCGTCCTGCGACCGGGTTGAAGCCTTCCGCATAGAGGTCGGAGACGATCACCTCGTGTCCGGCAGCTTCGATTGTCTCGACTGCTCCCTGCCTGAGTGCTGCACAGAAGGACGTCGGTTCCGGGTGAGCCAAGACAATCAGAACCCTCATGACGGCTCAGGCTGCCAGATTGAGCAGGCGGGCAGAGTTGTCGCCGATCAGGGTGCGGATATCCTGATGCGAAAACTGCATGTCGAGCAGAGCGCGCACGATCTGACGGTAGCCTTCGAGCGGACGCGGGGCGCCGAGCAGACCGAGATCGGAGCACAGGCAGGTCCTGTCGATGCCCGCGATCTCGATCAGATGCTGCAGATAGCTTGGCTCGTACTGGTTGCCGGATCCGTCGATGAACATGCATATCGAATGCTCCATATAGGCGCCAAGCGAAACCAGTCCTCTGATATCTTCGTCCGAGCACCCGACGATATAGGTCGGGTGATTGACGAGCATCTTCCTGACACCGCGCTTCCTGGCCTCTTCGAACAGCACGAAGAGCTCGCTCGCCTCAAGATGCCCGCCGGCGAGAATGATGTCGCCTTCAGCGATCAGGTCGAGAACCTTTTTCGCGTCGTCGCTTACCTCGCCGTTTGCGTCCAATGCGGTCAGCGGCGTCGGATCGAGCATCTTCTGCGCTGTCTTTGGGAAGCTCTTGGCCTCGGTCAGCCCCTTGCGGATATGGTTGGCTGCCGCAAGGGTCGGCATCCACACGATCTTGCCGCCGATCTTGATGGCATGATCGACCGCGTAAGGATTGATGCCGCCGCTCGCATTGTTGAGCGCGATGCCGGAGAAGAGCTTGACACCGGTGTCGGGATAGATGGTCTCCAGGATTTTCGCATGTGGTGTGCCGAGATAGAAATGGTCCTTGTAGAGCAGAGCGCGAAACCCAGCATCAGCGGCGTCCTGCATCGCCTCACGATGATCGAGAACGCGCGGCATGGCCGCCGGCCCGCTGTGGCAGTGCAGATCGACCGCCCCTTTCAGCAATGCCTCGACTTCTTCGTCCCGCGAGCCGTTGGAGCCCCGTTCAACCTTATCAACCAGCATGTCTCTTCTCCTCACCAAATTGAGCCTGAGCGGGATGCGTTAAGCCGCAGTCCCGGCCTTCAGCCTGCTTTCTGCAATTTCTCGGAAATCCGTCAGAACCTGTCCTGCCGCCTGCCGCATCAGGCCCTGGTCGGACGAAACGATGAAGGACGTGATGCCAAGCGTGCGAAACGCCGCAGTTTCGGCGATTGACCCGACCATAACGCAGACCGGCTTGCCGGCCGCAATGGCAGCCTTGGCGATCTTTTCCGTCGCGGCCTGCACCTGCGGCGAGGCCGGCGACTGAGCACCCATCGCCACGCAAAGATCGCCACGGCCGACAAAGACACCATCCAGGCCGTCGACGGCGACGATGTCGTCGATGACATCCAGAGCCTCGGGATCTTCGATCATTGCGATCACCGTGATCGACCTGTCCTGATCCTCCACATGCGGCCACATGCCGACTGCGCCATAATGTCCTGCGYKGGGCGAGTTGGAAAAACCCCGCGATCCGCCCTTGTAGCGGCAGGCCGACACGACCGCTCTGGCCTTCTCGACGTTCATCACATGCGGCACGAGGACACCGGCTGCGCCGTCGTCAAGCACGGCCAACAATTTTGAGGCCGTCGGCTCGGCGACGCGCACGATTCCGGCCGTCCCAACGGCGCGCGCGGCAAGCAAGCCGTTGTCGATGGTGACCCGGTCGAATGGCGCATGTTCCTCGTCGATTACGACGAAATCGAATCCCATGCCGCCCAGGATTTCGATAGAGTGCGTGGTCGGTGTTTTGATGAACGAACCGAGAAGTGTCTCCCGGCTGAGAAACCGTTGGCGAAAGCGCGTTGGCAGAGCTGTTGACACGAGCTCGAATCCTCCCTATCGTTTCGATGATCAGAACATCATTCTGATTTTGAAAATTTGTACACCTGCGGCCTGGGGGTATGTCAAGACCCATGCGTGCGATTTGAATGAGGGAGGGCTTATGCCCCGTATGGAAGGCAAGGATGGCGACGGTGTTCAGGCTGTCCAGCTCGCATTGAGTATTATCGAATATCTCGCGAAGGAACGGMAGGCTGTCGGGGTGACAACGCTTGCGCAGGCGCTCGGAACGACGAAGAGCCGTATTCATCGCTATCTGCAGACCCTTGTTCAGCAAGGCTATATCGTTCAGCCCAGCGGTTCGGATCGTTATGAAAGCGGCCCGCGTCTCGTTGCGCTCGGCAGGGCGGTCAGCGACAACCTCGATCTTACGCACGTGGCTGCCGACCCGCTGATGGAACTCAGGGATGCGCTCGGCCATTCGGCCGTGGTCTCTCAGATGACGCCGGACGGAATGCGCGTACTGGCGGCGGTTCCGGGCCGCTCTCCCATAGAAATCGGCGTTCGCGCCGGTTCTATTCTGACCTTTACCAGTTCCGCGCAGGGCAAGGCGGCGCTCGCCTTTGCCTCGGAGGAGTTTCGCGGTCGTGTTCTTCGGGGAAAGTTTGAGATCTTCACGCCGCACACGATCATGAGTCCGTCGGCCCTGAGCGCCGAGCTGGAAAGGATCAGGGCGCAAGGTTGGGCAACGGCTCCCAATCAGACCGCCATCGGGCTCAACACGCTGGCTGCGCCGATCTTTGATTCCGCGGGCGCGGTCTGCGGCGCCGTCGGGGTCGTCGACATGATCCAGTTCATCGGAGAAATCCCTTCCGAAGATCAGCGGCAGCGCACAATGGCGGCCGCACGGCGCGTCTCGCATGCGCTTGGCTGCCCGAATCTCTAATCACAGCGGCGCATGGACGCCGTGCGGGCTTGACAAGGAAAAGTTTGCAAATATTCTTATCAGCGAAACGTTGTTTCAATAAGTAGGACACCCGGAGGAATGGGGCTTGTCTTGGGAGGAGGAAAAGTGACCGTTCGCAATTGGTGCTTGGCTTTGGCCATCGGTACAATGTTGTCCGGCCCTGTGCAGGCCGAGGATACGTTCAAGATTGGGTCGTCGGTCGGATTGACCGGCTATGCGGCGGTCATCGATCGCGCCTGGCGCGACGGGCTCGCCATCGGCGCCGAGGTGCTGAATGAAAAGGGCGGTATCCTCGGTCAGAAAATAGAGATCATCACCGAGGACAATCATTCCCAGCCGCAGGATGCGGTTGTCGGCTATCGCAAGATGATTTCAAGTGACGAGGTCAATCTTTTCGACAGCGGATGCGTATCGGCCGGCAATTTCGCGGCGGCCTCCTTTGTCATGCAGGCGAAGCTGCCGATGTATCTTTGCTCGATCCTGCCAAAGCGGATCAACGAGCAGGAATGGGCCTTCAGCTTCCTGGCGCCGCCAAAGTATGAGATGGAGTCACGCTATCGCTACCTCAAGGAAAAGACATCGATCCGCAAGATCGGGCTTCTTTACGATCCGACGCCCTATGCTCTGATGATGAAGGATCTTGGCGTCGAACTCGCCAAGGAATACGGGCTAGAGGTCGTGGCGCAGGAAACCTACAAGGCCGACGACAGCGATATGACAGTCCAGCTKGGGCGCATCAACGCAGCCGGAGGGGGGGCGGTCGTCAAGATCGGTCAGGGCGGGTCGACGGTGACCGCGGCCAAGAACATCAAACAGCTTGGCCTGGATAAGATGTTGCTGCTTTCCAGCAACGATGACGGCTCCATCTTCAAGCAGGCAGGAGAGGTCTTGTCCGACCGCTTCCTGTTCGTGGCGCCTCCGGTGCAATTGCCAAAGCAGTTGAAGGCTGGTCCGACCAAGGATGCCGTCGAAGCATTCCTCAAATATTGGACGCCGAAATATCCCGATCGCGACCCGACTAATAGCGCCCGAGCCTTTGATAGCATGATGGTGCTGGCAAAGGCGGCGGAGATCGCCAAATCGACCGATGGCGAGGCGCTGCGCGATGCGACCGAGAAGGTGCCGTCCTATACCGGCGCCTACGCATCGTTCAATTTTTCTCACGATCAGCATGTCGGCATCACGGAGAACCCCTTCCTGATCGGCAAATATGCTGGCGGCGAACTGGTGCTTGCCGAATGAGCGGGGATGCGGTCGGCGCGAAGGATACCCCTCTGCTCGAAGCGAGGGATATCTCAGCCAGCTACGGACATGTGCAGGCTTTGAAGCCCACGAGCCTGCATATTTCCGAGGGAGAGCTGGTGACCATTCTCGGGCCGAATGGTGCGGGCAAGACGACGCTGATGCGTGCGTTGACGCGTCTGACGGTGCGCAAGGGGGCGATATTTTTCCGCGGCGAGGACGTCAGCGGATTATCGACCCACAAGCTTGCGCAGCGCGGCATCGTCATGGTGCAGGAGGGCAGGGGCCTGTTCCCGCTCATGAGCGTGCGGGAAAACCTGGTCATCGGCGGCTATCTGCATGCCGGAGAGTCGGACAAGCAGATGGAGAGCGTATTTGAACTCTTTCCGCGTCTGCGCGAACGGCTGGGACAGATCGCCGGTTCGCTCTCGGGCGGTGAACAGCAGATGCTGGCGATCGGCCGTGCCCTCATGGCCAAGCCGAAACTACTCATGCTCGACGAGCCGTCACTGGGTCTCGCGCCGCGGGTGGCATCGGAGATTCTCGGCACCCTTAGCGAACTCAATCGTCGCGGAATTGGCATTCTGCTCGTCGAGCAAAAGGCGCCCTTGGCGCTGAAGCTCGCGCAGCGGGTCTATGTCATCTCGCTTGGAACGATCGTCGCAGAACTCAAGACAGATGAGATTAAATCGCATCATGACCTCGCACGCTATTACCTCCATTGAGCCGGCGGCAAGCCGCTGGCCATCGATGCTGCCGGTCATTGCCGTACTGGTTCTGGCAGCACTGGGATTGTTGTCGAGCGACTACATCGTCACCGTACTCGGCTTCGCATTCATCTACACGATATTCTGCACCGGGCTCAATTTCTTCATGGGCTACACGGGCCAGGCCTCGTTCGGTCAAAGCGCGTTTGCCGCCATCGGCGGCTATGGAAGCGCCATCCTATGCACCGATTATGGCTGGGAACCGCTTCTGGCGCTCCTCGTGACGATGGCTATATCGGGTGTGGCGGCAGTTGTCGTCGGTTACCCGACGCTGCGCCTGCGCGGTCACTATCTCGCCATGGCGACCTTCGCACTCGGCCTCATCGTCTATGAGATCAGCATCGAGTGGACGAGCCTGACGCAGGGCTATATGGGCTATTCGGGCGTGCCGCCCCTCGGTATCGCGGGATACGAGCTCCTTACGGTCAAACATCAGCTCGTGGCGCTCGTCGTCCTCGCCCTGTTCGGCATCGGCGTGGCTAGCCGCCTGCGGCAGTCGCGCTTCGGGCGAGCGCTTGCTGCGATCGCCGGCAGCGAACAGGCAGCAACCGCGCTCGGCATCAACATCGCCCGCTACAAGCTCATCGCCTTCGTCATAGCCGCGCTCTACGCCTCCGCGGCCGGCTCGCTGTTTTCGCATTTCATCGGCTTTATCAGCCCCGAGGTCTTCGGGACGACGATGGTCGTGCAAAGCTTTGCCATGCTCTATCTCGGCGGCATCGGAACGACGTGGGGTCCGCTCGTCGGCGCCATTGTCGTCTCGGTCCTGCCGGAGGCCTTGCGCGGCCTGAAGGAAATGCAGGACATCGCCTATACAGCCATCCTCATCTTGATCCTCATTTTTGCGCCGCGGGGCATGGCTGGCCTGTGGGTCCTCTTCAAATGGCCAAACAGGCCGACCAAAGGAGGAGCCTGATCATGGCACTGCTTTCCGTTCGTGAAGAGACGAAGCGTTTCGGTGGCCTGCTTGCCAATCAGTCCATCTCCTTCGATGTTGAGGAGGGAGAACTGCTCGCGGTGATCGGCCCCAACGGGGCCGGCAAGACGACGTTGTTCAACGTCATCTCAGGCTTCTTTCCTCCAACTACGGGCTCGATCCATTTCGACGGCAAGGAGATCACGGGCCTCTCCTCTCATAGCGTCGCATCGGCCGGCCTCGTTCGGACCTACCAACTCGTCCAGCTTTTCAAGCATCTGACGGTTGCCGAGAATGTCGAGATCGGCAGCCATAGGGTCACGCGCGGCGGTGTTTTCTCCGCCCTGTTCCGCCCGGATTGGATGCGCCGGCAGGAGAAGAGCGTCAGCGAAGGCGCGCGCGAACTCCTGCGCTTCGTCGGCCTGGAAAATCAGGCGGACCTTCAGGCCGACAAGCTGCCCTATGGCCGGCAGCGGCTGCTCGAGGTGGCGCGGGCGCTAGCGGCAAAACCGCGGCTTCTGTTGCTCGACGAGCCGGCAGCCGGCCTCAATACACAGGAAACCGAAGCGCTGGCGGAAGTCATCAAACGCATCCACCAGGGCGGGACGACGGTGATCCTCATCGAGCACGACATGAGCCTCGTCATGAAGATCGCGCAACGCATCGTCGTCCTCGATTTTGGAAAGAAGATCGCCGAAGGCACGCCGGATGAGATCAAGGTCCATCCCGACGTCATTGCGGCTTACCTCGGCGGAACGGAGATGGCTGATGCCTAGCATGATCGAATTCCTTCAAAGCATCGTCAACGGCGTCGGGGTCGGGCTCATCTACGGTCTCGTCGGGATCGGATTCTGCGTCATCTACAATGCAAGCGGCATCGTGAACTTCGCACAGGGCGTGTTCGTCATGCTTGGCGGCATGGTCTGCCAGGTTCTGCTCGGCGAGCTCGGAGTGCCGCTGGTGCTCGCGATCGTCTTGACCATTCCGCTCGTTGCGGTGTCAGGCATGGCGATGGAGCTTTTGATMGTCCGGCCGATGATGCATCGCGGCGCGACGCTCTTTGCGATCATTCTCGCGACCCTGGCGTCGCAGATCATGATCGAACGCATCACGCTTTTGACGTTCGGCGACCGTCCGCGCACGTTCGAAGAGTTCACCCCTGGCGGACCATTGAAAATCGGCGACCTCGCCATCGGTTATCAGCTCTTCTGGATCCTCGGGTGCGGCGCGCTTCTCGTCGTACTCCTATGGCTATTCTTCACGAGAACGCGGACCGGACGGGCGCTGCGTGCCTGCTCGCAGAACCGGGAGGCGGCTCAGTTGCTCGGCATTCCGGTCGCCCGCATGATGCTCGTCGCCTTCGCATTGAGCGCTGCGCTGGGTGCGATCGCGGGCATCCTGGTCACGCCGACGCAGTATACCGCCTACAATGTCGGTACGCCCTTCGGCGTCAACGGTTTCATCGCCGCGATCATCGGCGGCTTCGGGCGGGCAGGTGGGGCTCTCGCCGGTGGCCTTCTGCTCGGCATCCTGCAGGCGCTTGCGATTGTCATGCTGGGAGCCGGCTTCAAGAATGTCGCGGCGCTCAGCGTGCTCCTCCTCGTCCTGCTTCTCTTCCCCAATGGGATATTTGCCGGTTACGGCCCCGGTGCGAAATCGCATTGACGGGCATCAGATTGGAAAAGGAAAATGCCGATGTACAACAGCAGTGATCCCCGCTCGTCACTGGCAACGGCCAGGACAGGGCCGTCGGCCACGGATTTCGCCGCGGCAGAATATCTGAAATTCTATGAGACGGCACCGCAGGAGGACGATTCCAACGGCAAGACGTGGCTGGGGCGGGGACAGAATTTCATCATTGCCCACAGCGAGGCACGGCCCGGGGCGACCTTCGGCCGGAAGGGGCAGGTCGACGAATATGCCGTCCTTCTGCCCGATGCAAAGTCGTCGGCGACGATCACGTGGCAGGGCAGGACGGAAACGGTGTCTGGTTATTCGCTGGCCTTCGTGCCGCCGGGCGACAGCACGGTCGTCATGCCGGAAGGCGGGCGCCTGGTGCGCATGTTCTCGTCGCGATCGGAAGACCTGGCGCTGGCCTGCATCAATGCCGCCGCCTATGCCACACATCACCCGAACATCCCACCATTTCAGCCCTGGCCCGAGCCCAAGGACGGGTACCGGGTGCGAACCTATTCGCTCGATGTGCCGGACGAGCCGGGCCGTTTCGGCCGCATCTGGCGCTGCACGACTTTCATGGTCAATGTCTTGCCGCAGGAGAGGGGTCCGCGCGACATCACCAAGCTCTCGCCCCATTACCATGACGATTTCGAACAATGCTCGCTGGCGCTTGAAGGATCCTATACACATCACATCCGTTGGCCGTGGACGCCGAACCTCCATGCTTGGCGCGCCGATGACCATGAACTCTGCGGCTCCCCCTCAGTCACCGTCATCCCGCCGCCGGCGATACACACCTCCCGCGGCATGGATGCGAATGTGAACCAGCTCGTCGACATTTTCTCGCCGCCACGGTTCGACTTCTCGGAAAAGCAAGGCTGGGTACTGAACGCCGACGACTATCCGATGCCTGACCCGAGCGGTGCTGCCCGATGAGCGCAACATTGGAAGGCAAGGTCGTGCTTGTCACCGGCGGTTCGCGCGGCATCGGTGCCGCGATCGCTCGCCGCTTCGCGTCGTTCGGCGCCTATATCGTGGCCGGCTACCGGTCCGATCATGAGGCGGCGAACCGGCTTGCGGACGAATTGGGGGGCAGCGGCCGCAATTGTATCGCGGTGCAGGCGGATGTCGCCAATCCAGACGATATCAAGACGTTGGTGTCCTCTGCCGTCGAGCGCTTCGGCAAGATCGATGTGCTCGTCAACTGCGCGGCCGTCGGGACGTACCGTCCGCTCGGCGCGATGGATGCGCCTTTTATTCGCAGCATCCTTGAGACCAACATCATGGGAACCGTGCTGATGACTGAGGCAGTGCTTCCGCATCTGCCTTCCCCTGGCGGGCGCATCGTCAACTTTGCCTCGGCGCTCGCCTATCGGCCGATCCCCGCCAGTTCCGTCTATTCAGCCTCGAAAGCCGCGGTAGTGACGTTGACACATGCCTTCGCCAAGGAACTCGGACCGAAGGGGATCACCGTCAATGCGGTTGCGCCCGGCGTGATCGAGACGGACATGACGACCAGAATCCTGGCTGAAAGAGGCGATCAGATCCTCGCAATGACGCCGCTCGCTCGCATCGGTCAACCCGATGACATTGCCGGCATCGTCACCTTCCTTGCATCGCCGGAGGCGGGCTGGATCACCGGTCGCACCATCATCGCCGACGGCGGCGTCACGTAAACGTGGGGATGCTTCTGACGATGATCGCCGTCCCGCCCATTGACGATGCAAAGGTTCCTCGTTTGAGTTTTGCATCGGCGGTCAAATGCGGAAGGACCGCCCTCTGGAGCAAGGGTCGATCCATCATCCTGGTCGTGGATGGGCGGGAGCATGAGTTTGTCTTCGACGGCGGGCTCACCGAGGCACAGGCGCTCGCCGTGCTGAAGGCAAGCGGCCTCAGCCTCCTCAGGGAGGAGGCGCCGGGCATTGCCGTGCTTCTGACGGCAATCGCCTGCATGCTGGTTCTCGTCGTCCTCTTCCTCTTGAGGTGAGTGCAGCTTCGGCTGCAGCCTTCTCGGAATATCGAAACAGCAGCAAGATCCGCGAATAATTTTCACAAAATGCGCGCTGTTTCCTCTACCGAAACGCGATTTAATTTTTGTTCAACTCCTGAACAACAAACTCAGACTCGCTTTTGGACGCCAACAGCCGCCCGGAAAGCGCTTCGTTATTCAGCCCGTTTCTTTTCAATCTTGCGAGCTTGCGCAAACATTGCGAGTCGAACATGAAAAACCTGAAGATCTCCCATCAGCTGCTCGGCATGGTCGCCATACTTACACTGGCTTTCGCCGCTGTGACCTACTACCAGGTCCGCGCCTCGATCGCTTCAATCTACAGCGAGCGCTATGAGATGCTGCGCACGCAGGTGGAGTCGGGTATCTCTGTTCTGCAATTTTTTTACGCGCAGGAAAAGGCAGGCACGCTCAGCCACGAGGAAGCGCAGAAACAGGCCTATGCGACGGTGGCGAGCGTAAAGTATGAGCCGGCCGGTTATCTGTTCGGCATGGACTACGACACCGTCACGCGCTTCCACAGCAACCCGAAATTCGTCGGCGTCGAGCAGAAAGCCCAGCCTGGGAACACGTCGAGTGTGCCGATGGTTGAGAAAGGCAGAGCCGGCGGCGGTATCACCATTTTCTCCTGGACGAAGCCCGGCATGCCCGCGGACCAGCAATTCGAGAAAGCGGCTTATTCAAAGGCTTTCGAGCCCTGGCAGATCGTTGTGGCTACCGGCGTCTACACCGACGATCTGGATGCCAAGGTCAGCGACACCATTCTTGAAGTTGTGAGCTTCGGTCTCATCGTCTTCCTGCTAGCGATTGGTGTTGCGTTCCTTGTCATTCGCAACATCACCAAACCCCTCGCTGCCGTACACGACGCGCTGCAGGCCGTTGCCKATGAAGATGTCAGCACGGCGGTGCCGCATACCGAAATGTCAAATGAAGTTGGCAAGATGGCAAATGCCACTCAGGCGTTGCAGGAGAAGATCCGCGAGCGCAATGCCATGGCAGAGCGCGAAGACCGTCAGCGTCTGGAACTGGACCGMGAGCGCCAGCAGAACCTCGATACCCAACAGAAGGATGCAGCCGAACAGGCGCACGTCGTCTCCACGATCGGCGAGGCGCTGGAATCACTTGCCACCGGCGATCTTACCATCCGTTGCGGCGATCTCGGCGCGCGCTACGAACAACTGCGCCATAATTTCAATGAGGCGTTGGTTCATCTGGAAGCCGCAATGACCAAGGTCAATGCCAAGGGAATCGATATCGGCGGCTCGAAGGAAGAGATCCGCCGCGCCTCCAATGAACTGTCGCAGCGCACCGAGCGCCAGGCCGCAAATCTGGAGGAAACCTCCGCCGCGCTCGACGAACTCGCGGTTACCGTCCGCCAAACCGCTGAAGGCGCCCATGAGGCTGCAGAGCGCGTGACCTTGGTAAGCGACGAAGCCATCCGCTCCGACAAGATCGTTGCACAGGCAATCGATGCTATGGGTGGCATCGAACATTCTTCGGAAGAAATCTCAAAGATTATTGGCGTCATCGATGATATCGCCTTCCAGACTAACCTCTTAGCCCTGAACGCTGGGGTCGAGGCTGCCCGCGCCGGCGAAAGCGGGAAAGGCTTTGCCGTTGTTGCTCAGGAAGTGCGTGAACTGGCACAGCGCTCCGCGGCAGCCGCCAAGGAGATCAAGGATCAAATCTCGCGCTCCTCCGGCCAGGTGCAAAACGGCGTGCGTCTCGTCGGCCAGACGGGTGAAGCTCTGAAGCGCATCTCCGACCAGGTGAAAACCGCCAGCGAGATCGTCGGCAAGATTGCTCACTCGGCGTCCGAGCAGGACACAACGCTGCGCTCGATTTCGTCATCGCTCAATCAGCTCGATGCGGCAACCCAGCACAATGCCGCCATGGCCGAGGAGACCACTGCGTCGGCCGAAGCACTGGCCGCCGATACCGACGAACTGCTGAGCCTGATCACCAAATTCCGCATCGGTAACAGCGTCACTCCTGCGTCCGACCTGCACCTGCTGGCTCAGAGAATGCGTAAAGCAAGCTGAGCCTCAGTTTGCGAAAAACCTTGACCTCTCTATCGCCTGGCGTTGAGCTTCAGTCGGCGGCAGACGCATCTCCGTGGTAAACTTCTGAACGGGAGCGGTGAAAAGATCACCGACTTCCTTCTGAAAACAAACTGACGGAAGCCGTCGCGCAGATCCTCAAGCAGATCGACAATCTTCGCGGCGACATTTGCGAGATCAAGGCGCGCAATCCGCAATAGAGCGTGGAGCCCTGCGGCACAAGCTTATTATTTCTCGGAAAGCCTCGCGAGATAGTCCCGAAGCAGTGCGGCTCGCCTTGGTCGAAAACTTCGCCCTGACCTCTTCACTTCGCTGATCCGCTCCACCCTGAACATGCGAAAATCTTCACGTAGCCCGCACCATGCAAGAACCGTCAGTGCGTGATCGGTGTACATAATGGCTAGGGGCTGGATGGCGCGCTGGCTATCGGTTCCTACCTGATCACGATAGGCAATCTCAATCGTCTCTTCCTCCCAACACGCCTGCCTGATGGCGTTCAGGTGTGGGTGTGGTCCGTAGCGACCATCGGGTCGGTATACATGGGAGATCGAATGCATCAACTGCTGTTCACGATCATCTGGCAGGGTCGCAGCAACCTTTGCCAGCACGGCCTCTGCTGCCTGTGCGAGGTCGGGATCACCCATCTGGCGCACTTCTCCGAGGCCTACAGCAATAGCCTCAATTTCCATGCGATCGAATGTTTGTGGCGGTAGCGCGTAGTCCTCGATCAGGCGGTAGCCATAACCGCGCTCTCCGTCGATCCTGGCGCCGGCAAGCCGCAACAGTTCAATATCACGATAGATGGAGCGTATCGATACGCCGCGCTCCTTCGCCAAACGCTGCGCCGTGATCGGCGGCGCCATGACGCGCATAACCTGCAGCAGCCTCAATAATCTATCCGGTCCGCTCATCGCCAACTGCCGTGAAGTGTCAGTAGGACGGCCCTATACCACGCATATTCAACTCACGCAGCAGAAGGCATCGAAATGAGCATCAAGACGGTAGCGCATATCAATTTTCGAGGCAGTGCGCGCGCGGCGCTGTCGTACTATCAGTCAGTCTTCGGTGGGGATCTCGCCCTCGTAACGCATGCCCAGATTTACGGCACGACCGATCCCCAGGAAGCCGAACTGGTTGGCTGGGGGCAAATCGTTTCGGTTGAGGGCTTTACGATCATGGCCTACGACGCACCCGCGAGCCGTGATTACGATCCGGGTAAGGCCCCATTTTTCATCTCGGTGAGCGGCGACACCGTCACCGAGATCACAGGCTACTGGGAAAAGCTGATGGTGGGCGCAACGATCGTTCAGGATCTCGCGCCGGCCGGCTGGTCACCGCTTTACGGAATGCTGAAGGACCAATTTGGCGTTACGTGGGTTCTCGACGTTCACAGCAACGAGGCGCACTGAACCAATCCAACGTGCGCCAATGACGCATGATTTCCGGATTAGTATTTTCGTATCGAGCAACTGTTCCGTTTTTGCTGAAATAGGTTGCTGACGGAAGTTCCCGCAGAGCTGTATATGAAGCTGGCGGGCAGGGTGCCGAACGCATCGCGAAGCTTTTGAAATGCGAAGCCGGAGCGGACTTTCCGATGTTGAAGGCCATGCGTCAGCGTTGCAGCTCTGAAAGAGCTGCGATTCCGCGTAAGGATACAATAAGAACTACGCTACGTGGAGAATGCGGTGACCACGTAGCGAATAATAAGTGGATGTGGGCCTCTGGAC
>NZ_JBFTNV010000048.1:0-47781 GCF_056397645.1 Rhizobium sp. 05L429
TTGGTTCGTCGGAAGCAGAGGAGCGATCACCGCCCACTGTCGGTCATCAAGCCAGAATTCTCCTGCCATGATTCAAACTCCCATTATTACCGAAGTGAATCATACAGAGATAATTTAATCAATAGTTTGATTGGGTTTTAACCCTAGTCCTTATTCGCGGAAACGAGGCTCTTGCGCTGATAGACATGGATATAATCGACCAGCAGATAGGACGGGTTCGGCGTTTCATCGATCGGCCAGCCTGACCCGAGCGCGAGATTGACCAGCGGATAGAAGGGCATCTCGAACTCCGGCGGCGTATCGAAGCTCCAGAGAGGGTTGCGATCCAGATAAAAGGTCGATCTCTGTGGGCCGATATCGACGCCAAAAGTATGGTAGTCGCTGCTGAGCGAGCCTTCGGGCACATTCGTGAGATGGCCGTCCGTCGTGTGCTGGTTGCTCGGCCGCCAGACATGATAGCCCATGCTGAACTCGCCGGGCGCACGGCCATAGTATTCGATCACGTCGACTTCCGAGGTGAATTTGGACCGGTCGAGGCCGATGAGCCAGAAAGCCGGCCAGACGCCCTTGCCGGGCGGTAGCTTCATGCGCGCTTCAAAATAGCCGAACTTCTGGGAGAAGCCTTCGCCCTTCGGATTGGTGGAGGCGAGCAGACCGGAGCGCCACTTACCATCCGCATCCTTCCGCGCCTCGATCCGCAAGATGCCGTTATCGACGCTGAAGGGGAAACCGTCCATGGGGTCGGTAAAACGGGCATCGCCGAAATCGCCGTTCCATGGCGTATGCGCAATCCAGCGTGATCCGTTCTCGCCCCAGGCCGAAACGTCGAGCGTGTTGAAGTCTTCGGCAAAGGTCATCTGGAAATCGTCGAGGTTTAGCGGCTCTTCCGCCTGGCTCACACGGGGGCCTGGCGGGCCGAAAAGGCCGATGATCATAAGAAGCGCAAATCTTCCGGCGAATTTCGTATAGCGCATTTTCTCCCTCCCGGAGATTCCAGATCTGTTATTGGGTTTTTGAAAGCCGATCATGAAACGACGGCTCCGTTTCGCCGGGGCATGATCTTCCTGACGACGATGGCTTCCAGCCCGTCGGGCCGCCCGACGACCTGCCACAGGAGCAGGGAGGAAACCCAGAAGATTGCAAGCGCGGCACTACTGCAGAGGCCGACGCCGACAACGAGTTCGATGCCGAGCGGCATGGCAATCAGAACGGGCTGGACCAAGAGCAGGAAACCGATCATCGGCAGGCTGGCCGCGAGCGGCCGGATGAATGCATAAAGCTGCGCGCCGATCGAGACGCCGATCAGCTTCCATGTGATGGCAAGGCAGACGATATAGGCAACAACGGCAGCGATGACGCGCGCCGCCAACGCACCGTCAAGCCCGAACATGACGACGCCGAGCACGGTAACTGGCGCCCTCACTGCAAATTCAGCGAACATCCGGAGCGCCACGTAGCGGGTCTTGTCGAGAACCATGACGAGCGGCGGCATAATGGTCGTCGGCAGGCCGATCAGGCTGGCGATGCAGAGCCACTGCAGGATCGACGCCGCAAAGGCCCACTTCTCGCCGACGACGATGCGCAGGATCGGTTCGGCCAGGAAAATGATGACGAGCAGGATGGGTGCCGCCACGACCATGATCGCATTGGTCGCCTTCAGATAGGCTGTGATCTGCTTGTCCCGGTCGCTGACATTGGAAAAGGCGGCCATCAGCGGGCGCATCAGCGGACCGACGAATGTCTGATAGGGAATGCCGGCGAGATTATCCGCGACGCTGAAGGCGCCATAAGTGGAAAGGCTTGTGAAGCGCGGCAGCAGCAGCCGGTCCATCTGCCAGTTGAGCGAGTTGAGGACCTGAGAAACCGTATTCCAGCCGATCATGTCCTGGAAATGCTTCCATTCCGAGAGGCTGAGTTTCAACCGCATCGGCGCAAAGATATAGGAGACGATGGTCGCTGCCGTCGGCCCGGCGACAGCACCGATCGCCAGCCCCCAGTAACTGTCTGTCGCAAGCGCAACGCCGACACCGAAGATCAAGGTTGATCCCTTGGCAATGAGATCGAGCGCGAATTCGCGGCGGAAGTCGAAACGCTGCATGAAAACCACCATGCGCGGGCTGATCACGCCCCTCATCGCGGGCGCGATCGAAACCACGGCCACGAGCGAAAAAAGCCGCGGATCGTCGTAGATGAGAGCCATCGGCCAGGCGATGATGATCATCAGCAGGCTGATCGACGTCCCTCTGATGAGGCTCAGCGTAAAGGCAGTGGCGAACATCCGCTCGGATGGCGATGCAACGCGCACCAGCGCCTGGGTGAGTGGCAGGTCGAGGATCGCCTCGACGATGACGAGAATCGAGGTGGCAATCGCGACGATCCCGAAATCGGCCGGGCTCAGAAGTCTCGCGAGGACGAGCAGGCTCACGAAATCGAGAAGCCGTGCCAGGAATTTTCCGCTGATTGTCCAGATACTTGCTGTCGCCGTTCTATGCGATACGCTTGACACGATCTATTCCTTGGCCATGTACAACGAACCTCTTCTGGGGAGCGCCGGGGTGCCCGCCGCTCCGGGGTTTTGCCKACCTTTCGGCCGGTTGGGCGTGTCAGCTTGCTTTCTTCCTGTTGGGATTTGCTGCCTGATGGCCATGCTTGGCGAGTTGCTCGTCGATGAGTGAACCGAGGCGGTCGCGGAAAACTGATGCGGAGAATTTCAAGGAGTGGTTATGGATCGCCACCGGATCAAGCGTGTCCTCGACCGCTTCGAAGGCAGTGATCGTTTCCATCAGCGCTTCCGTACTCTGCTCGGCAAAGCGGAAGCCGACATGCGGTGCGCAGACGGTCTCGCGCGCGCCACCCGCATCGAAAGCCAGAACCGGCCGGCCGGACGCCATCGCTTCCACCGGGAGAATGCCAAAGTCCTCGATGCCGGGAAACAGCAGCGCGCGGCAGCGCGACAGGTGATCGCGCAGAACCGGGAAGGATTGATGACCGAGGAACTGCACCGTCGGTCCGGCGATTGATCTCAGATAGGCTTCCTGCTCGCCCTCACCGATCACGACGAGATTGCGGCCCATTTCGGTGCAGGCCTTCACGGCAATATCCGGCYGCTTATAGGCGGTGAGTTGGCCCGCATAGAGATAGAATTCGCCCTTGCCTTGCCCGATGGTGAAATCGTCGGTCGCAACCGGCGGATAGATAACGACGGCGTCGCGGTCATAGAAGCGGCGGATACGGCCCGCGACATAGCTGGAATTCGCTACGAACGTGTCGACGCGTGAGGCGGTCGTCACGTCCCAGGCACGCAGCATCGGTGCCGTGAGTGACATCATTGCCTTGCCGATCCAGGAAACACCGCGCCGATAGAGGTGAAACTGATCCCAGATGTAGCGCATCGGCGAATGGCAGTAGCAGATGTGAAGTGCATCCGCCCGTGTGATGATACCCTTGGCGGGACCGGATTCGCTTGAAATGACAAGGTCATAGTCCTGAAGATCGAAGTGCTCCAGCGCGAAGGGCATGAGCGGCAGCATCTTCGTGTAATGGCGCGTCGAACGCGGAATCTTCTGCAGGAAGGACGTACGGATGTTGCGGCTGTTCAGGAAGTCGCTGGTGCGATCGGGATTATACACCAGCGTGAAGATGTCTGCCTGCGGGAACATGCGGCAGAGTTCTTCCACCACCTTTTCGCCACCGCGCATCGATACCAGCCAGTAGTGGACGATAGCGACACGAAGGGGCTTCGCATCGGCCCTACTGCCTGCTTCGACGGCTCGGCTTCTTGCCACGACGGGCGCATCGCCACGAAATGCCATTGCTTCGGGCAGAGAGCTTGCTGCTTTTACGGTCACCTGAACGCTCCTTGTACGATCGCCCCGCCCCTCGGCGCGGGCACCACATGTGTCGGAATCAGACTGCGGTATTGTGCGAGAAGGGCATCGCGCCATTCTTCATGTGTCGTTGCCAGATTGGGCGACAGCCGGAAGGCACGTTCGCTCATGAGGCGGACATCCTCTTTCGGCAGGCTGCGGAAGGCCGTCAGCGTTGCGGCGAAACCTTCCTCGTCCATCGTGTTGCAGGAGATCGCCATTCCGGCCCTCTCCATTTCCTCGGCAAGAAAGGCGCCCTTGGTCATGATCACAGGAAGGCCGCTGCGCGCCGCCTCGATCGCCACAAGGCCGAACGGCTCCGGATAGCGGGACGGCATGACAAGCGCACTTGCAGTGCGGATGATCCGGCCGATCTCCGCATGCGACTGCCAGCCCATGGCCCTGACATGATCACCGGCCGCCATGACCTTCGGCATCAGCGGCCCGTCGCCAACGACGCAAAGCCTTGCTCCGGCCCTGCGCACAGCGGCAAGCGCGTCTTCGATGCCTTTTTCCTCGTCCAACCGGCCGATGAAGACGAACTCGTCATTGTCCTCGGCCGTGATACGCTCGGCCGTCAGTGGTGCAACCGGATTGCGGATGGTGACGAGCCGTTCCGGCCGATAGCCGGATTGCACCAGGAACTCGGCCATTTTTTCATGGAGCAGGATGATCCTGCCGAAGGCTGGACGGCTCCTCAGCGCACGGAAGAGATTGGCGCCGCGAACCGTCCGCCACAGCTTTTGCGCATAGCTGCGCTTGTCGCAGGAGGTGGAAATGCAGCCTGTCCCGAGCGGACGCCGCTTGCAGATCTCCTGCGCCTGATAATCGAAAAAGGCCCCATTGGGACAACCGTTGAAGAAATCATGTGCGTGAACGACGCATCGATCGGCAACAGGTGTGAGCGCGTCGAAGACAGCCGGCGACAGTATCTGATGCCAGCCATGGACATGATAGGCTGTCCTGGGCGTATCGTTGGCGCGCACCCAGGCGGAAATCATGCTGCCGGCTGCGGGATTGTGAATGCCGGTCGCGAAAGCCTTGGCACGGCTGGAACTCAGGAGGTCACGGCTATTCAGCTTGACGATTGAAACGCCGAGGGATGCGAGCTCCTGGTTCGCTCCATCGTCGCCGCAGATATAGGTCACGGCAATGCCGAGTCCGCAGAAGAGCTTTGCCGACAGTACCGCAAGGGCGGTCGCCCCACCCCTCGCCGTCGAATAGTCATCGATGATGACCACACGGTCGAGCGCCGGGYACGCAGCGATGCCGTCCCTCCATAATTTTGCATAGCGACCTGAAGCCGGCCACCGTAACGTCGAAACGGGGGACCCACTCTCATCAGGACGCAGTTGGCCGATGTCGTTCATAGAAGCTCTCCGACGACAGACACAATGGATGCTTTGACGGCTAGGCCCCTACGCCGTCCATGAGGGGTGAAGTGGTCACGGACMGGCTGCGGATGGCAGCCGGATCGTGACGAAGGCGTTATTTTGCCGACGCTGCACCGTCGGCATAGGCTTCCAGTGCCTTGCGGTTGAGGATACGGATCTTGCCCTGGGCTCCGTCGATCACCTTGCATTCGCGCAGGCGCCGCAAGCACTGGTTGACTTTTTCACGGGAAGCCGGAAGCGTCGCCGCCAGATCGTTCTGGGAGATGACCAGCACGTCCCGGTTGGCCGGCGTGTCCTTTCCGTAAACTGAAGATAACCGCAGAAGCATTGCTGCCAGCCGCGACTGCAGGCTCGATCCGGCATTCGAAATGATGCGGCGCTCCAGCTCTGAAACACGCGCAAGCGTTCTCGAAAAGACCTTCTCCTGAAACTGCGGATCGGTTGCGTACCTTTCCCGCAGCAGACGGCCTTCGAAGAAGTATAGCTCGCAATCCGAACTGGCTCTATACTCCAGATTCAGAATTTGCTTGCGCAATACTTCAAGCTCGCCGATCAAACCGCCCCTCGGAATGATCTCGACGATGAACTCCCTGCCGTCCGGCAACATCGTGCTGGCGCTAACAAGTCCGCGCTGCACGCGGGCGAACATATCCACGAAGACTCCAGCACCTGCAATAAGTTCGCCGCGACGGAAGTTGCGTATAGTCGCGCGGCAGAACGGGAAGTCGTCGTCACTTGAGATGCGGTTGTTCAAAGATGTATCCGGAACAACGCTAATAGCCGCTTTGCCCATAGCGACCCGATAGTCTCGCGTTTGTGTAGCTCCGTCCATGCGCATAACTCCCCAACAAACAGATTGGTCGTAAGCTGATGCTGCACTGCATCATTTATATTGTCCTAACTTGAGAGTCAAATAACAATCGAATATGACAAGAGCATCTCAAATAATAGTGACAACACCAGCAGTTATAGAGATTATATTTTTCTAGCATCCGTCGAATTCGGGGGGCGTATTAAGCCGAATTGCCCATTTTTGGGGCGATCCAAATTAAAATTGTCTAAAAAATAGTTACAACGCCCGGCTTTATCTATTCAAGCCGTGCGCGTGGAACGTCATATAAGTTAAATTCTCGAATAAAATTAGGATGTAGAAATCCCCTGCCGCCGAATTCGTAGAGAACTCCATAGCATCGTAGTATTAGCATAAAGAATTTGCTAATCATTATGACCGCGGTCACAGACAAGCACATTGCGCTGCACCAGACTTCATTAGGTTCTAACCGGAAACTTTTGGAGTCGGTCGATGACTTGGGAAGCACAGAGTATTGAAGTTCGTGAACCCTGGCCGAACGTTGAGCAGTCCGGGCCGAATAACGATCGCCGCATAGTAACGCGGCCTCATGTGGTCGGCAGAGCATCCAAGCGGGCGGTTGATATCGTGATGGCAGGCACCGCTCTTGTCCTGCTTTCGCCTCTGATGCTGATCGTAGCACTCATCGTAAAGTTGAGCGGCCGGGGGCCGGTCTTCTATTCGCATACGCGCATTGGATATGGGGGGGCGGCCTTCGGCTGTCTGAAGTTCCGCACTATGAAGACCGATGCCGCCGCCCAGCTCGCCGACTTGCTGCGCGCCAGTCCGGCTGCGCGGGCCGAGTGGGAAACGACGCGGAAGCTGAAGAACGATCCGCGCATCACCGCTGTCGGCGAAATTCTGAGGAAGTCCAGCATCGATGAGCTTCCGCAACTCATCAATATCCTGCGTGGCGAAATGAGCGTTGTAGGCCCGCGGCCGGTGACGGCTGAAGAACTCGCCCGCTACGGCGAGCATGTCACGAGCTACATGGCCGCAAGACCAGGCCTGACCGGACAGTGGCAGACCAGCGGCCGAAACGATGTCAGCTACGAGTATCGTGTCGCGCTCGATGTCCAATATGTCCGCGACTGGTCGCTGACGCGCGATTTCATCATCATCGCCAAGACCGTTCCCGCCCTGTTTTCGCAGCGCGGCTGCTACTAGTCCAAAACGGCGTATGGCCCGCCTGGGCCAAACGCACCTGCTGGATCTCAACAAAGAAGACCCTCTCGCCCTTGGATCAGGACACTATGAACTCAAATCACGTCTTCAGCAGCGTCTCCCCGATATCTTTGCCGGCCACCGCCAGCGGCAATTCGTCGCTGACGCTGCGGGACATGTCCTTTTTCGTCAGGATGCGTTGGCCGTGGATCGTGTTTACCACACTGGTCTTCCTGGCACTGGCCGCCGGCTACCTCTTCATTGCCAAGCCGACCTACGTGGCCAGTACCCAGCTCATGGTCTTTCCACAGGTAAACGGCTCGGACGCTCAAAGAGCCTTCGCCGAAGATGCCTTCATCGATGCGCAGCTTGAAATAGCGAAGTCCAGCGACGTTCTTGGCGGCGCCACCAGTGCGCTCAACCTCGCCAACGATCCGGTCTTCTCCAATCAGACCATTTCCCTGCAGGACAAGGTCAAGGACTGGCTGACGGGCAACCTCGCCGGCACCACCCAGTCCGAGCCTGCACCGGGCGATGCAGCCTCGGGCGGTGCCCAGTCCGTTGCTGCAAGCCAAGAAGCACGGCGGACCGACCGTGCGATCGCGCGGCTGCGCAATATTGTCGCAATGCGCCGCATTGGCCAGTCGACGATCCTCGAGATCTCCGCATCCGCTCCCAACCCGCAGAAAGCGGTCGAGATCGCCGACGCAGTCGCCCAGCAGTACATCAGCAAGAACGTCCAGATGAAGGCAGCTGCTGCCCAGCAGTACAGCGAATGGCTGGAGCAGTTCGTCGATGAGCAGCAGCGCGGCCTTGCCGAAGCCGCCAGCGCCCTTGCCACCTTCAAGGCAAATCCGCGTGACCAGTTCAAGCTTGCAGAGTTGCAGAGCGCGACCGATGCCCGCCGCACGCTCTTTGAAAACACCCTCACGCAATACACCGAGGCCAAGCAGCGCATCTCCTATCCGGTTTCAGACGCCACCATCGTTTCGCGGGCCACCTCACCGCTCGCCAAGGCACAGCCGAACAATTCGCTGATCCTCGCCTTCGCGCTGGTGGTCGGCGCCGGTTCCGGCCTCGGCCTTGCCATGATCCGCCATGTCAGCGACCGGCGCATCATGCGCACGCAGCAGCTCTCGCAGGCGGCTGGCCTGTCTTTCGTCACGCCGCTGGGACGTGCAAAGAGGACCGGTCGCGCTGCGACGCTACCTGCTGCCACCGATAATGGCACCGTCGCCTATCCGCTGATCCCCGGAATGGCCGAACTTGGGGCGACTGTCACCGGCTTCCGCCGCAGACGGCGCGTGGTGATCGGTATCGTAGCCGTCAACCCTGGCGGCGGCGCATCCACCATCGCCTGTGAGCTYGCCGTTCTCTCGGCAATATCAGGCTCGCGCACCCTGTTGATCGATGCTGCGGCGACAAAATCTTCCCTGAGCAAGTCCATTGCGCCGAACAGCTCAGCGGGCCTGATCGACGTGCTTGACAATATCGAGGCGATCCGCACCGCCACCCTGTCGCTGACGCCGACGCTGAAGTTCCTGCCGCTCGGYAAAGTCCGCGCAGTGACCCCCGCCATCCGCCTGAGCTCGCGTCGCACCCAGCTCAACTTCAATGACCTGAAGAAGGAATACGACGCCGTTTTCGTCGATATCTCCGCCTTCACCTCGTCGCCGGACGCCAATGCGATCGCTCCGGAACTGGACGGCGTCCTCGTCGTAACCTCTTACGGTCGCACGTCGATTGACGAGACCGTTCGCGTCGTCGACAGCATGCGCAATGTCGGCGCAGAAATCCTCGGCGCGATCGTCAACAACACACCATCGAGTGCTCGGATATGATGGTTGCGATTTCACAGGCATCGAAGCTGAAGATCGCCGTCGGCATTGCCTCGGCGGGCCGGCCGGCAACGCTTCTGGAGACGGTAACCTATATCGATAGCCTCAAGCCTCATCCGGAGCGCATCATCGTCTGTGTCCCCAACCTGGATGACGCCGCCGGGCTCGCCAACCGAAAGGGCGTGGAATTGATGATCGGGGGCCGCGGCCTGACCTGCCAGCGCAACCGGATCATCGAGGCCGCAAGCGCGGACATGGACGTGCTGATCTTCCTCGACGACGACTTCATTCCCGCGCCAGGCTTCATTCCGCGCATGGCAACCGTCTTCGCCGACAATCCGGATGTGGTCATCGCGACCGGCGACGTGCTTGCCGACGGCATTCTCGGCAAGGGGCTGACCCAGTCTGAAGCCATACATGTCATCAAGACTGCAGGCGAAAGAGGCGAGCAGGTGACCGAAGTCTATAACGCCTACGGGTGCAACATGGCGGTTCGGCTGGCGCCAGTCGTCGACCACGGGCTCACCTTCGATGAGAACCTGCCGCTCTACGGCTGGCTCGAAGACGTCGATTTCAGCCGGTCCATCACCCGCTACGGACGGTCGGTGCATATTTCGGGCGCCTGCGGCGTCCATCTMGGCGTCAAGTCCGGACGGCAGCCCGGCAAGAGGCTCGGCTATTCACAAGTGGCAAATCCCGTGCATCTGATGCGCAAGGGCACCATGTCCTGGACCCGTGCGCTGGCGCAGATCGGCCGCAATATCCTGGCGAACGCCCGCGGCGCCCTCTTCAATGACCGCGCAGTCGACCGCCGTGGCCGGCTGAACGGCAATTTCCTGGCTTTGTCCGATCTTCTGATGGGACGTGCATCTCCCATGCGCATTCTCGAACTCAGCCAGTCCTCAAATCGCGAGATGTCTTCGCCATCCATCGCGGCAAAACGGAGGTAACAGGCGCTATGCAGCCCATGTCTTTCCTTGATCGTCTTCCATTCGTTGGCCTTGCCGCCGTCTTCACCTGCGCGCTGGGATGGAGCGCTGCCCATGCCGACAGCTATACGCTTGTCCCCGAGGACAGGATAAAGCTGCGGGTCGTTGAATGGCGTTCCGCCGATTCCAAATATGCGAGCTGGGAAGCTCTCGATGGAGCCTACAGCGTCGATGACGCAGGCAATCTCTCGATCCCGATCGCCGGTCAGATCAGGGCATCCGGCCAGACGACCGAGCAGCTTTCGGATGCCATTTCAGACGCACTGGCCGACAAGGCCGACCTTCCCGGAAGGCCTTTCATCGCTGTCGAAATTGACCAGCATGCGCCGATCTTCGTCAACGGCAGCATCGAGCGGCCGGGGCGCTATCCCTTCGAGGCCAATATGACCGTCATCAAAGCCGTCAGCATTGCAGGCGGTTACATGCGGTCGCGCGACGACAACAGCTACTTTCAGCGAGACCGCATCCAGTCGGCCGGCGACTACCGCTCGGCCCTCCTGAATCGCCGCGATCTCCTGATGCGTGCCGCGCGCCTGCGCGCCGAGATCGCCGGTCAGTCCGATTTCGACATTCCTGCCGAGATAGTCGGTGTGCCCGATATCGACAAGCTCAAGGCGGAGGAACTGAACCTGATGCGCCTGCGGGCTGTCGAATCCAATAGCCAGATCGAGGCAGCAGACGATCTGAGCCGGCTTTATACGCAGGAAATCCAGTCGCTCGAAGCCAAGATCGTCTCCCAGAAGCGGCAGATCGATCTCGCGCAGCAGGAACTGAACAACGTCAACAACCTCGTCAGCAAGGGCCTGACCAGCAATACCCGCCAATATTCGGTCGACCGCGGCTTGGCTGAAACACAGAGCGAACTGCTGGACCTCGAAATCGCGCTGACAAAATCCCGCCAGGGTCTGAACGAGAGCCAGCGCGAAAAGGCGACCATCATCAACAAGCGAAACGCCGAAAACCAGCAGGAGCTGAATACGCTCAGCCTCGCCATCAACAAGGCGGGCATCGACATGCAGGTGGCGCAACTCCTCGGCGATCAGGCCGGATACAGCGCCGAACTCGCCCGCATGGGTGCGGAATCAACGCTCCTCGGCACGACGAAGAAGAACTTCAAGATCGTTCGCCGCAACGAGGACGGCAGCTACAGCAATATCGTCGCAGACGAAAACACCGCCCTGTTGCCGCATGACATCATCGAGATCGGCGTTCAGGCAGCTGCCGATACGTCGGCTGCCGCATCGCAGACGCAGCAGCCGGCCGCCGCCCTCATTCCCAATGTCGCCCGAACCGATGCACCCCGTCCGAACTGGGTATCGCAGGCGGGATCGAACTAGAGCAATCGGCAAAAGTGTACGGCGATTTTGCGTCGGGCATTGTGTGAAAACAAAGAGATAGAGCATTTTCGCGACTCGGAGAAAATGGAAATGCTCCAGGAGACCACGGTAGGAATATGCCTGTTAGCGTCGGGGTTGAGTTCATGTCTGCATTTGCCGTCTTTTCGTGCCGCACCCAGGGCCTGCGTGGCGTAACCGCAGAGAATCTTCGATCCGGTTCGGAGGTTGCAGCATGACAATTGAACCGATCGGCTTCCTCGTCTTCCTGCTCGGCCTGGCGCTCGTCTATTATGGATCCCGCTTTGCGATCACTGCGCTCTGCATCTCCACGCTGCTCGGTGCAGCCGCAGCCTTCCAGCTCCCCGCACTCGGCGGCAGCAGCATTCAGCCGAGCCACCTCCTACTGCTCTTCGTCACGATCGGTGTGCTATTACGTCCGCGCCAAAAACAGGCGGCCCTGACGAGCATGGCTTATCCCGGCCCTGGCTTMTGGTTTGCGGCCTATGTTTTGTTTTCCGCCATATCGGCCTTTTTCCTGCCGCGCATTTTCGCCGGCGCGACGCTGGTTTACTCCTCCGCACGCAGCAGTTCTGGCTTGATGTCGATCATGGCATCGCCGCTGGCGCCGGGTTCCTCGAATCTCACGCAGTCCGTCTACCTRCTCGGCGACCTCGTCTGCTTCGCCATCGTCTGCGGCCTTGCCCGGTTGGGGCATGGACGCTTCATCGCCCGCCAACTCATCGTCACGGCGCTCGTCTGCCTGGGTTTTGCCCTGCTCGATATTGCAACGTTCACGATAGGCCAGCCCGACCTGCTCGATTTCATGCGCAACGCCAACTATACGATGCACACAGCGGAGGTGATCGGTGGATTCAAACGCATCGTCGGCTCCTTCCCGGAAGCAAGCGCCTATGGCGCCGCGGCTTTGGTGTTTTTCAGCTTCACGCTCATCCTCTGGCTTGAGCGCTTCCCGAGCCGCTTCACCGGCTTTGCAACGGTATCGATCGGTCTGACCCTGATCCTCTGCACCTCGACGACTGCTTATGTCGCCGGCCTCTTCATGATCTGCGTCGCGATCCTGTTCAGTCTCAAGCGTCTTTTGAGCGGCCAGGCGACACGTCCCTATGCGACCTTCCTCTTGATCACTCTGCTCATGGTGCCCTGCGTGATCATGGCTGTCGCCCTGATCCCAAGCGTCTGGGACGCCGTCGGCGATTTGGCGAACATCACCCTGGCCAACAAGCTCGAATCGCAATCCGGCGAGGAGCGCACCGCCTGGAACACACTGGCGCTCATCTCTTTCGTAGAGACGGCCACCTTCGGGGCGGGCCTCGGCACTGTTCGCGCATCGAGTTTCGCAGCCGCACTTTTGTCCAACGTCGGCATCACCGGCACAATTCTCTTCGTGCTCTTCCTCTACAGCCTCCTGACGGCTGCTGCGCGCAGCAAGCTGGTGAGCCGTGAAAACCGGGCGATTGGCATGGCCGCCGTTTTCGCCTCGGTCGCGCAGATCGCCTCGGCGACGATTTCCGGAAGCAGTACCGACCTCGGCCTGCTTTTCAGTATTACGGCCGGGCTTGCAAGCGGTTGCTTGACCGTGCCCTACGCGCAACCGAACCGCATGACCCGTCTCCAGAGGACACCGGCATCTCTGATGAGTACGCCGGTATTTTCATCGCGATGAAGTGTGGGGCAGAAAAGATGCCGGTGATGTCAGCTTTGCCGCTGCTTGCTCGGCACGGGMGCCGGATCGGCGATCGCACTATCCTTGGACGGCTTGCGACTGCGGCGCCAGAACCCGGCCACGAAGACGCCCGTCACGTAGCAGACTTGCATCAGCACGAGAACGCCGAGACCATAAAGTGCTGCTTCAAGCAGCGAGGCACTTCGATGGGCCACGATACCGAAACCAAGGGCTATGACGATCGCGAAAATGGCGAAGGCCCAGGCGCGAATGGCCGCTCCGGCCGCGAGCGAAATCAGTATCACAATGATCGTGCCATTCAGCATTGCGATGTCTTATCCCTTTCTATCGTCCCACATGCGCCCCGTGCCGATCTTCACATTACAGGGACAAATCCACAACACCTACGTTTTGGTAGTGGAGCGATAGTAATGGTTAATTTTCTCACAATCCGCCGCGATCAAAACGCCGGTGAGACGCCATTGGTTCCCCGCCGGATGCGCGATTTCCTGATCGCAACAAGTACAGGACAGCACCTCGACAAAGAAAAACTTGCAACAGAATCAATAAAGACACTTCCCGGCGAAGAACTACGAGAAGGATTGTACCATGAGTAATCAGTGCGTGGCCTACGTTACGGATGTCGAATATTCCTTTCCGACTATTCTTTCAGCGCTGCAGGCTCGAAAGTTTGCAAGTCCTGAGACCGATATCTGTGTCCTCATGTCGGAGCATCTCGACAATTTCGAGGAGTTGAAGAGCCTGCTGGCGCTGAGCGGCGTCAAGCTGATGGACGCAACGGAAGCGCTACACGAATCCCTCGGCGCGCTCGATGGTTCGCATTTCATGGGCCGCATCAGCGTCAGCACCATGGCCAAGCTCGTGCTCGCCCAGATCCTGCCTGACAATTATACCCAGATCATCTATCTGGATGGCGACACGCAGATCGTCAGCAGCCTTGCCGATCTTGAAAATGCATTCGCGCCCCCTGGAAAGTTCTTCGCAGCGCGCGATTACACCTCCATCCACGGCCTGCTGCAGAACGGCAAGGACAGCAGTTACTTCAATGCCGGCGTTCTGAAATTCCACCGCGACGGCTGGATCGGACCGGAAGCGCTGCAGCTCTTTGCCACGAACCCGGACGCTTGCGACGGCAAGCACGATCAGGGCGCGTTGAATTATGTCTGCGGCTCCTCGCTCATCCTGGTATCGAACCGCTGGAACTTCCCCAAGCAGTTCCTGCATCTGGTAGACATGTCCTCGCTCGCCATCGTCCACTATATGGCGCACCCCAAACCCTGGCACGGCACGTTCTTCCCGTGGAGCGATACTGAAAGCCAGGTCTACATCGATTTGCGCAGGACGCACCCTGCCTATGACGCGCTCTACCGGGGCATCAGCTTCGACCGCAAGGTGGTCTACAAGTATCGCTCGATGCGCGAGCGCATGAGACATGCCCTGCAGAACGAGACGCCCAATCCGCGTGTTCAGACCCTGCTCGCCGGCGACTATGTCGTCTGACGAAAAGTCGGTCCGATCCCTGCAGGCAGAGCCGGTCCTTAAGGCCGGCGCGAATGTTCAGGAGCAGAAATGAGCGCTTTGACGACCAGCATCTCGCACTATGCCAAGGCTCGGCTGCGCCGTTCGCTGAAGGCCGGCCAAGTCGGCTATGGCGGGCTGCGCGACAGCTTGAAGCAGGCCCGCCATGTCCTGGTCTGCGTGATCCGCGACGAAGGACACCGGATGGAGTTCTTCCTGCAATATTATCGCGATCTCGGCGTCGAGCACTTCATCTGCATCGACAACGGTTCGGGCGACGGGACCGTCGAACGCCTGTCCGGCATGGAGGATGTTTCGCTGCTCTCGGCCACCGGTTCCTACAAGGCGGCACGCTTTGGCAATGACTGGATCAACGCGGTCATGAACCGCCATTGCCAGGAAAAATGGGTCCTCTATGTCGATGCGGATGAGTTTCTCGTCTATCCGCATTGCGACACGCGCTCGATCAGCCAGCTGACCGCCTATATGGAATCCGTCGGCGCCCGCTCGCTGCGCTCTGTCATGATCGACATGTACAGCCGCGATCCCGTCAGCGAAAATATCTGCGAGCCCGGCCGCAACCCGCTCGACGTATGCAGCCTCTTCGACTGCTCAGGCTATGAATCGCATTTCGACAAGAACAGCCGCACCATCTGGATCAAGGGCGGCGTGCGCGGCCGTGTCTATTTCCGCGGCCGCACCTGGGATGGCCCAGCACTCAACAAGATCCCGTTGATCTACGTATCCGGCGAGCGCCTTTATCTCAAATCCTCGCATCAGGTCTGGCCGCTCTCCCTCAATCTCGGCGAAATGCGCGGTGCCGTGGGCATCACCAGTGCCCTCCTGCACTTCAAGTTTCTGTCGAGCTTCCTTCACAAGGTCGCCGATCCCGCCAACCGTTCGGAGCATACTGCCGAATACACGATGTACTCTTCTCCCGAAGATGCCCGCAACTTCGTCTACACCGGCACCGGCACCTATCGCCACTGGAAGGATCTCTCCGACAACGGCCTTATACAGGGCGAAGGCTGGCAACTCTGGCACAGCGCATCCGATGCCGAGGTACAGCAGAAGAGCTCGCCCGCTCCTGAGAAAGCGTCTTCTCCGGCGCAAAGAGGGGCCATCATCTCAGGCGAAGCAACACCTTCGCGCTGATGCTTCGGAGGACAACCAATAAACGTAAGCATACCGTAAACGCCTGTATTAACATCCGCGTTTACGGTAACTTACTTCCCCATACGATCATGCGGCCTATGGTACCATTCTGGTGAAACCAGGAAGCGATTATGCCGAGACGCATTCTCCTCGCAGGGCTCTGCGTACTTGCAGGCTGCGGCCATCCTACCGGGGTAATGACCCCTGTCGCTCTCACAGCCGGCACGCCGAAGACATCGCAGGTGGACATGCTGGTGGCCACCACACGCCAGCCGTCCGGCGACGCTGCGACGCTTTTCAATGGCGAGCGCAGTCCCAAGCCCTACCTGACGGACATTGCCATTTCCATTCCGCCGAAACGTGCGGCCGGCACCGTTCAATGGCCCGAACGGCTGCCACCGAACCCGGCGACCGATTTCGCTGTCACGCGGGTCGAGCAGCTCGAGACGCGGACGGAGGGACGCGCCTGGTTCAAGCAGCATCTCGTGGACGGTCACGCGCTCGTCTTCGTGCATGGCTTCAACAATACATACGAGGATTCCGTATTCCGGCTGGCTCAGATCGTCCACGACAGCGGCATGAAGGCCACGCCGGTCCTCTTCACCTGGCCTTCGCGTGCACAGCTGACAGCCTATGAATATGACAAGGAAAGCACGAACTATTCGCGCACCGCACTCGAACAGGCCCTGCGGATCCTCGCGCAGGATCCGAGCGTCAAGGATATCACCATCCTTGCCCATTCCATGGGAACCTGGCTTGCAATGGAATCCCTGCGCCAGATGGGCATTCGCGACGGACATGTGAATCCCAAGATCCGCGACGTCATTCTTGCCTCGCCCGACATCGACATCCAGGTCTTCGCCAAGCAGTTCGTGGAAATGGGCACGCCACATCCGAAATTCACGATCTTCGTGTCGCAGGATGATCGGGCTCTGGCGGTATCGAGCTTCATCACCGGCAAAGTTTCACGGCTCGGCGCAATCGACCCATCCAAGGAGCCCTATCGCAGCAGGCTGGAAGAGGCCGGCATTACCGCCATCGACCTGACAAAGGTCGATACCGGCGATAAGCTCAACCATGGCAAGTTTGCCGAAAGCCCCGAGATCGTCCAGCTGATCGGCCAACGGTTGATGACCGGTCAGCCGCTGACGGATTCCAATATCACCCTCGGCGAAGGCGTCGCCGCCGTTGTCGGCGGCACAGTTCAAACAGTGGGCAAGGTCGCCGGTACCGCCGTCGCCGCCCCGCTGGCAATCGCCCAACGTCCGCCGGTCGCTGCAAAGCCGGTGGAGGTMGAGGATACATTGCGCGGCGATCCGCAATCCAAACCGCTGACACAGTAACGGCGTGATTTACGCAGCCGTTACATCTCGCAACAGCGGCATTTACGGTAACGTACTTCCGCAAATAGCCTCAAAGTAGAAGTCTCTCCCGGTCGAATGGCGACGATCCAGTTGTGGCAGGCTCTGCCCTGCTCAACACCAGGGAGAGCGTAATGTTGAACGACCGTGCGAAGGGGAAGATGTGATGGCCACCAGCTTCTCCAGGAGACTTCTTTCGGCAACCGCGGCAGTCGCAATGAGCCTCGCCGCAGCTCCCCTCGTTTCGATGGCCTACGCACAAGAGGCAGCCCCTACCGCACCGGCAGCGCCAGCTTCTCCCGAAACACCCGACAAGCCGAACATCCTCGTCATCTTCGGCGACGACGTCGGCCAGACCAATATCAGCGCCTATTCCTTCGGCGTCACGGGTTACCGCACGCCCAACATCGACCGTATCGCCAAGGAAGGACTGATGTTCACGGATTATTATGCCGAGAACAGCTGCACGGCGGGCCGCTCCACCTTCATCACCGGCCAGGTCTGCCTGCGCACCGGGCTTTGCAAGGTCGGGATTCCCGGCGCGACAGTCGGCCTGCAGTCGCGAGACATTACCATTGCCCAGGCTCTTAAGCCGCTCGGTTATACGACAGGCCAGTTCGGCAAGAACCATCTCGGCGACCGCGACGAATTCCTGCCAATCAAGCACGGTTTCGACGAGTTCTACGGCAACCTCTATCACCTGAATGCCGAAGAAGAGCCAGAACGTCCCTATTATCCGAAGGACGATCAGGAATTCGTGCGCGCGAATTCGCCGCGCGGCGTTTTGAAAGCGACGGCAGACGGCAAGATCGAGGATACCGGCGCACTCAACACGAAACGCATGGAAACCATCGACGACGAGACGACCGCAGCGGCGATCGATTTCATGGACAGGCAGGCCAAGGCGGGCAAACCCTTCTTCACCTGGATGAATACCACCCGCATGCATGCCTTCACGCATGTGCGTGAATCGATGCAGGGCCAGAGCGGCATGCCCGGCAACGAATATGCGGATGGCATGATCGAGCACGACGGCGATGTCGGCAAGCTCTTGAAAGCCCTCGACGATCTCGGCATCGCCGACAACACGATCGTGGTATACACGACCGACAACGGCCCCAACCAATGGTCCTGGCCCGATGCCGCCACTACGGCGTTCCGCAGCGAGAAGGATACCAACTGGGAAGGTGCGTTCCGTGTCCCCGCCCTGGTTCGCTGGCCAGGACACATCAAGCCCGGCGAAGTTTCCAACCAGATGATGTCCGGCCTGGACTGGTTCCCGACGCTGCTTGCGGCGGCCGGCAACCCCGACATCAAGGACAAGCTCGCGAAAGGCACGACGATCGGCGGCAACCAGTTCAAGGTCCATCTCGACGGCTATAACCAGTTGCCATATCTGACGGGTCAGGAACAGAAATCGGACCGCCACGATTTCTACTACTTCAACGATGAAGGACAACTCGTCGCCTATCGCTACAACGACTGGAAAATCGTCTTCTGCGAACAGCGGGAGCCAGGCGGCTTCGTAGTATGGGCCAACCCCTTCGTTTGCCTGCGCGCACCAAAGGTCTTCAATCTCAGGATGGATCCGTACGAGCGCGCGGATGTCGTCTCCGACCAGTATTACGACTGGCTGGCCAAGAACGCCTACCTCATTCAGTACGGTGTCTGGCGGGTAGCGCCGTTCCTCCAGACTTTTCGCGAATTCCCCCCGAGCCAGCGCTCAGCAAGCTTCAGCGTCGACCAGATGGTCGAGGCGCTGATGCGATCGCTCGAGCAAAGCCCAAGTGGCGCCCAATAGCGCCACCTGTCGAAAGATCACAGGCGCGGCGAATCCTATCGCGCCTGCAATTCGAACTCCGCGGAGCGCACATGACGGCACGTGACGATATTCTCGATCTCGGCAAGCGCATCGGCCAATCGATCATCGGTCAGGAGACGATGGTCGAGCGTTTGCTGCTCGGGCTCCTTGCCAATGGCCATCTGCTGGTCGAGGGCCTGCCGGGCCTCGCCAAGACGCGCGCAATCAAGAGCCTGGCGAAAAACCTCGATTCAGAGCTTTCTCGCGTCCAGTTCACCCCGGACCTGCTACCTGCCGATATCACGGGGTCGGAGGTTTACTTCTCCGAAGGCGGCAAGGGCGAGTTCAAGTTCCAGCAGGGACCGATCTTCGCCAATCTCATCCTCGCCGACGAGATCAACCGCGCGCCCGCCAAGGTGCAATCGGCCCTGCTGGAGGCAATGGAGGAACGGCAGGTCACGGTCGGCGGCAAAAGCTATCCGCTGCCTGATCTCTTCATGGTCATGGCGACGCAAAACCCGATCGAGCAGGAAGGCACTTATCCCCTGCCGGAAGCGCAGCTCGATCGTTTCCTCATGCATGTCGAGGTCGGCTATCCCGATGAGCAATCGGAAGCCGCGATCATGCGGCTCAACCGAGACGAGGAGAACGCCGCCCACAACAAGGGCTCCGCGCCAGCCATCGAGCGCCTGAACCCGCAGGCCGTCTTCGACGCCCGCACGGAAATCGGCGCGGTGACGGTCTCCGAACCGGTCGAGAAATATATCGTCGCTCTCGTCTTCGCGACGCGTTATCCGGATCGTTACGACAAGGATCTGGCGAAGCTCCTGCAGGTCGGCGTCAGCCCGCGTGGCGTCATCGGCCTCGACAAGGTCTCGCGCGCCTATGCATGGCTGAAGGGCCGCGATTATGTGACCCCTGACGACGTGAAGGCCATCGTCAACGATGTCTTCCGCCACCGCCTCATCCTCTCCTACGAGGCGCATGCGGCCGATACGAGCGCCAATCAGGTGATCGACCGCATCACCGAACTGGTTGCGGTTTCATGAGTGCGGCGGCCAAAAGCAGCGATGGTGTTCATGTCACGACGGAACAGCTCGTCGCTCTCGAGGGCCGCGCCCGCAACCTGACCTTTATCCAGAAGGCGAAAAGCCACCAGCAGCTTGCCGGCCGCATGCAATCGGCGCTGCGCGGCCGCGGGCTGATCTTCGAGGAATTGCGGGAATATCTGCCGGGTGACGATATCCGCTCCATCGATTGGCGCGTGACGGCCCGCACGAACAAACCGGTCGTGCGCATTTATGGCGAGGAGAAGGAGCGGCCGGCGATCCTCGTGGTCGACCAGCGGATCAACATGTTCTTCGGCAGCCGTCGCGCCATGAAATCCGTCACCGCCGCCGAGGCCGCCATGCTCTGCGCCTGGCGCATTCTCGGCTCGGGCGATCGGGTCGGCGGCTTCATCTTTGGCGATGGCGACATCGAAGAGGTCAAGCCATATCGCAGCCGCAACGCCGTCATCGCGCTTGCCGACAGGATCGCCTCCAAGAACCAGACCCTGAATTCGCGGTTCACCGACATACCCTCCCCCGCCTCTCTGGACACGGTACTGCAGCGCGTGGCCGCAATCGCCCATCACGATCACCTTGTCGTCGTCATCAGCGATTTTGATGGGCATGGGGAAACGACGCGCAATCTGATGCTGGCGCTCTCGACCCGCAACGACGTGATCTGCCTGCTGATCTACGACCCTTTCCTTCTGGAGCTTCCCAAAGCCGCCAATATCGTCGTCAGCGGCGGCGGATTGCAGGCGGAACTGTCCCTGAGCGAGGCAGGCGTCCGCAAATCCATCGATACTTTTGCCCGCAACCGCGGCCGCGAATTGATGGCCTGGCAGCGCGAACTCGGCCTTCCGATGCTGCCTGTCTCTACGGCAGAGGAGACTGCTCCACAGCTTCGCCGCCTGCTCGAACAATCCACCTGGCGGCAACGGAGGCGATGATGGAGCCGAAAATTCAGCTCGATCCCATCACCGAGACGGCGCTCCGCTCTTTGCATGACATCGCGGTTCCGCCGCCAGTGTCCTGGCTGCCGCAGACCTGGGGCTGGGTCGCGCTCGCCGCCTTGCTCGGCATCCTGTTGCTCTCAGCTTTCCTTGTCTGGCTGAGACGATATCGCCGCAATGCCTACCGGCGGGAAGCGCTGCGATTGCTTGACGGCATCGCGGCAGACATCCGCAACCCGATCTATCGCGAAAAGGGCGTCCACGAACTGACAGAACTGCTGAAGCGTACTGCGCTCGCGGCATCACCAAGGAGCGATGTCGCATCCCTTACCGGTCAGGCATGGGCACGGCGTCTGAACAGCCGCGGAGCGGATAATGCATTTAGCCGCCTCCTCGATGATCTCGAATATCGCGATGACGCCGCCATTGCGGCACTTCCTGATGATGTTGCCGACCAGCTCGTCCTCAAATCGAGACGGTGGATCAGGGGGCACCATGTACCAGCTTGAGCATGCATGGCTGCTTCTACTGCTTCCGCTTCCCCTGCTGGTCTGGTGGCTGCTGCCGGCGCACAGGGAAACGTCGGCATCGATCCGCCTGCCCTTTTTCGATCAAGTGGCTCATGCGGCAGGGGTTCAGCCGACGGAAGGTTCCGTAGTGCCAAAACGGACATGGCATCAGAGCCTTGCCGAAGGTCTTGCCTGGTGCTTCGTCGTTCTCGCGCTTGCCCGGCCGCAATTCGTCGAGCCGCCGCTCGAAAAGGTGGAACCGCAACGTGATATCCTGCTGGCCCTCGACCTGTCGCAATCCATGGAAACGCGTGATTTTCCATTGCCTGACGGCAGTCTGGGAGCGCGCGTCGACGCCGTGCGAACCGTGGTCGCCGATTTCGTGACGAAACGACCCAGTGACCGGCTTGGCCTGATCGCCTTCGGCGATGCGCCCTACCCGCTGGCACCTTTCACCATGGATCACGACCTCGTCCGACTGATGATCAACGGACTGCTGCCCGGCATCGCAGGTCCGCGAACATCGCTCGGAGATTCGATCGGCCTGGCGCTCAGAATGTTCGAAAAGACAACCGCCCCCGAAAAGGTGCTGATCCTGCTCACCGACGGCAACGATACGGCCAGCAAGATGCCGCCGTTGAAGGCGGCAGAGATCGCCGGAAAGAATGACATCGTCATCCATGCAATCGGCATCGGTGACCCGGCCGCCATGGGCGAGGACAAGCTGGATACAAGGACACTCCAGAAGATCGCCGCCGATACCGGCGGCCGCTATTTCTTCGGCGGTGACCAGAGCCAGCTCGCGACCATATACGACGTTCTCGACCAGATCACGCCGGAAGACCAGAAAGTGCTGTCCTGGCGTCCGCGTATCGAACTGTTCCATTGGCCGCTCGGCGCGGCGATTGTCATTCTCGCTCTCTATTATTTCCTCGCGGGCTCTCTCGGTCTGATCCGCCGGAGGGCAGCGGCATGATCACCGACCTGCACTTTCTGCGGCCATGGTGGTTACTCGCCCTGCTCGTTCCGCTCGTTATTCTCTGGTTCGCGGCCCGCTCGGACGATATTCGCGACCGCTGGAAGGGCATGATCGCGCCGCATCTGCTCGACAAGCTGATCGTCGAGGCAAACCGTCACGGCCGGATCAATCCATCATGGCTGCTCGCCGGCCTGCTGGCTTTGGGCACTATTGCCGCAGCAGGCCCGGCATGGCAGCACGAGGCACCCCCCTTTGTCGAGGATACAGCGCCCCTTGTCATCGCCATCGATCTTTCGCCGACCATGGATGCGATCGATATCAGCCCCAGCCGCATCGAACGCGCAAAACTCAAGATCCAGGATATTCTCGCTGCGCGGCCCGGAGCAAAAACCGCAATCGTCGCCTATGCCGGCACCGCCCATCTCGTCGTGCCGCTGACAGAAGATGCATCCCTTATAGAAAGCTATTCGGATGCGCTGGCGACGCGCATCATGCCAGAGCCCGGCAAGAACACGTCAGGCGCGCTTGCACTTTCGAACAGCCTCTTCAAGACGGAGGGGATGGCCGGCACGATCCTTTTCCTGACGGATGGTATCGAACCGGCCGGGCTCGACGCACTGAAGGCCACGAATGCCAACGGGGTGGTTATTCTCGGTATCGGCACCGCCGAGGGTGGGCCAGTCAAGACGGCCGACGGCAATTTCCTGACCAATGCCGGCGGCGGGCGCCTCCTGCCTAAACTCGATGTCGAGGCCCTGAAGCAGGTGAAGTCGGCAACCGGGGCCGATGTCGCCACGATCACCAATGACGATACCGACGTCCGCTGGATCATCCAGCGCATCAGCACGAATTTTGCGGATGCACAGACCTCAGAAGGCAATCGTTGGCGCGATGCCGGCTGGTGGCTGGTCGCTCCGGTCGCCTTGCTGCTTGCTCTCTCCTTCCGGCGCGGCTGGGTGGTCAAGGTCGGCGCCATGCTTCTCGCCATCCGGCTGCTGACGCCGTCCCCGGCCGAGGCGGCTGACTTCATGGATCTATGGCTGACGCCGGATCAGCAGGGGCGACTGGCTTTTGAACGGGCCGACTTCGAGGGGGCCGCCGGCCATTTCCAGGATCCTATGTGGAAGGGTGTAGCGCTTTACAGGACCGGGCATTTTGAGGATGCGCTTGATGCCTTCGCTGCCGTCGATACGGCTGAAAGCTGGTACAATCAGGGAAACACCCTCCTGCATCTCGGCAAGTTCGAGGAAGCTGTCGCGGCCTATCGGAAAGCAATCGAAAAACGGAAGGACTGGCCGGAGGCTCAAGCCGATCTCGTGATCGCCGAAAGGCTTTTGAAGAAGCAGCAGGAGAAGGAACAGGAGCAACCGCAGGAGCCGAATGAAAAGCCCGACAGCGTCCAGTTCGACGACAAGGGAAAGCAAGGCAAGGAAGGACAGATCAGCATCGCCGAGCAGACCTCGGAAATGTGGATGAAGAATATCCAGGTGAGCCCGGCCGACCTGATGGCGCGTAAATTCGCGATGGAAGCGAAAGGGGGCAAACCATGATCCGGTCAGCCCTGTTGCTTTGGCTGTTCATCTTGGGAAACGCATTGGCTGCCGAACCATTCGCCCGCGCGGCAATCGAGGGGAACGGTGACGTCGTGCCGGGGCAACAGCTGCGCCTGACGGTCGATGTCTTCGTGCCGGACTTCTTCACCTCGCCGCCGCAGTTTCCCTTATTCGCCGTTCCGAATGCCATGGTCACCCTGCCGGACGAGCGCGGCTTCAATCTGACCCAGACCATCGACGGCGTACAATATTCCGGCATCCGCCGCAGCTATGCGGTCGTGCCGGAAGCGTCTGGCCCCTATACCCTGCCGGATATCCCGATCGAACTCGGCTATTCGGTGGGAGGAAAGCCGACAAAGGCAACCGTCACCATCCCAGGCATTTCGTTCAAAGTTGGCGGCAGCTCCCTTCCCGACCAGCCAGTATTTGCCGCCGATGGCTTGACGATCGAACAATCCTTCGATCGTGACCCGTCCAAGCTGAAGGCAGGCGATGCGCTTTCCCGCATCATCGCCATCACGGCCCTGGACACACAGGCGATGATGATCCCGCCGGTTGAGCTCGGCCACACATCCGGACTGCAGCAATATGTGAAGCCGCCGAAGATCGAGGACGGCATAGACATCAACAGGGAAACGGCCAGCCGGCGCACCGAAACCATCGTCTATACCGCCGCCGCTGCCGGGACATTCGACATACCGGCGGTTTCCTATCCCTGGTTCGATGTGGACAGCAAAGCGGAAAAAACAGCAGCACTTCCTGACGTGAAAGTTTCGGTCAGTCCCGCATCCGTCAAAGAGGCAATCGCACCGCAGCTCTCGGAAGAAGCGGGCAGCTCATCGCGCCAGGGCAGCATCTGGCTCATCGCCGCAATCGCCATGGCACTTGCGATTGCCGTTTTCATTGTCCGCTGGCTCGCACCCCGGTTTGCAGCGTGGCGCTCGAAACGCCGGGATCTCTGGCACAATTCCCGTTCCTACCGGCTTCGCCAAATAACGCAGACCATCGAGGCCGGAAACGAAACCGCCGTCTATGCGGCTCTACAGGCTTGGGCATCAGAGTTCGGATACCGAACCATCGCTGATTGGCTGGCAAAGGAGGGTTCCCCCGTCCTCAAACAGCAGGCCGATCTTTTGGAACGCAAGCTCTTTGCAGCGCAGGTCGGGCTGAAAATAGATCGGGCGGCAATCGCAACAGCCCTTGCCCGACATGGCCCTGTGATCGACGAGAAAAAGCGATCAAGCCTGCCGCCCCTCAATCCGGTCGCGGCTGACGGAACAGAACCCGCCTGACAGCGCTACACCCGGCCTCTATTTCGGAAACAGGAATGTCATGCCCGCGCGAAAGGCCCAACCTTCGGCACCGTTATCGGGCGCATCGGCCCAGTAGCGAACGCCAGCGGAAAGGCTGACCGGCTGCTGTCCAAATTTCAGGAGTTTCGAAGCCTGCAGATTGATCGGCACGGACCACTGGTTGGCTTCCCAGTCATAGGTGCTTTCCGTGTTGAGCGTGAAGGTCCAGGCATCCTTCGTGGTATAGGAAAGGAACGGCTGCAGGAAGGTCGAGCTTACATCCGCTCTGTCGCTCTGGCCCGCAAAGGACCAGATGTGATTGGCAAGGATGCCATAGGTCCAGGGACCCTCCTGCTTGAGCAGCACGGCCGTCGGCCCTGCACCCCATTTGCCGCTGCCCAGCAATTCGTCCGTCGCCGTTGGAAGAAGAAGAGCCGGGCCGACACCCCAGATGAGTCCACCAGGTCCCGGCTGCTTGGGAGAGAAGAAGAAGCTCTGCGTGATATCGCCGATGCCGAACTGATGGCCGGAGGAGCCGGCGATATCATCCTGCCAGATCACCGGAAGAATCGTGCGTGATATGACGTTCCAGTCTTCATTGATCGAAAACGGAATGACGGGCTGGATATTGAGCGTCTCACGATTGCCGTCCTCGGGGCCGAAGCCACGGTCGTAGTTGAACTGGAAGGGGACGCTGATCAGCGAAGCGACCGGATTGCTGAGCTTCTTGGCAAGATCACTTTCGGAGTCCTGCGCGGTGGCATCGGCCGCGCCAAAAAGTCCCGGCAAAAGCGCCAGCAGGCAAGACGCGAACCTGAACCGGCTCATCATATCCCTCCGATACCCGTGAGACACGAGAAGACAGAGGCTCGACCTGGCAAACAAGTACGTTACGGTAAATTTACGCCCACCGTTACGCAGCACTCGAATGCGTTTACCGTAACGTACTTCCGTCTCCTTCGCTTACGCGCGAAGCTCCCAGCCGACACTCCGGAGACGACGATGGCACTGGCATTCGAAGACGCACATGCCTCGAACGCGGCCCCTGAAGGCATGATCTGGATTCCTGGCCGGACCTTTACGATGGGATCGAACGATCACTATCCGGAGGAGGCGCCTGCCCATCCCGTGAAGGTCGATGGCTTCTGGATCGATGAGACCCCGGTCACGAACCGCAGGTTCACGGAATTCGTCAAGGCGACCGGCTATGTCACCTTCGCTGAAAAGACGCCAGATCCCAAGGATTACCCCGGCGCCAAACCCGAGATGTTGCGTGCGGGATCGCTGCTCTTCTTCCAGCCGAAGACCGTCAGCGGGCCTGATATCACGCAGTGGTGGACCTTCAAATTCGGTGCGAACTGGCGCCGGCCGCTCGGCGGATTGAGCGATCTGCGCGGCAAGCTCGACCATCCCGTCGTGCACGTGTCCTGGTGCGATGCCAAGGCCTATGCGGATTGGGCGGGCCTTGAGCTGCCGACCGAAGCGGAATGGGAGCTTGCGGCCTGCGGTGGCCTCGACGATGCGGAATTTGCCTGGGGTAACGAACTGATGCCCGGCGGCGCTCCCATGGCTAACACCTGGCAGGGTACCTTCCCGGTGAAGTCCACGAAACCGAAAGGCCACGAACGGACCTCTCCCGTACGCAGCTTCCCGCCGAACGGCTACGGCCTCTACGACATGATCGGCAACGTCTGGGAATGGACCACGGACTACTGGTCCGATCGCCATCCGGAACCAGCCGCAAAAGCCTGCTGCATTCCTGATAATCCGCGCGGCGGCGGCGTGGAGGCGAGCTACGACCCGCGCCAACCCAGCATCCGCATTCCGCGCCGCGTGCTGAAGGGCGGCTCCCACCTCTGCGCACCGAATTACTGCCGGCGCTATCGCCCAGCCGCCCGGCATGCCGAACCGGAGGATACCTCGACGAGCCATCTCGGTTTGCGCTGCATCAGGAGAGCACCAGCGTTCCAAGAGCCGGCGTCCCAGGAGCCCACGTCGCAGGAGAATGTTCATGAGACGATCCACTCAAGCCATTGATGCCTGCCTCGCCTCCCTCGCCGTCGCACTCATTCTTCTGATCGCGGCCGTATGGAGCCCGGCCCTCGCGCAGGAACCCCTGCCCTCATGGAACGATACGACTGCCAAAACCCGCATCATGGATTTCGTCAAGGCAACCGTCACCGAAGGCGGAGAGGGCTATGTCGCGCCGGCCGACCGCATCGCCGTTTTCGACAATGACGGCACGCTCTGGTCCGAGCAGCCCTTCTATACCCAGCTCGGCTTTATCCTCGATCGGGTCAAGACGCTCGCGCCGCAGCATCCCGAATGGAAGACCAGGGAACCCTTCAAGAGMGTTCTCGATGGCGACCTGAAAGGCATCGCCAAGGGCGGCGAGAAGGGCATGGTGGAACTCATGATGGCAACGCATGCCGGCATGACCACCGACGAATTCAGCAAGATCGTCACCGACTGGTTCGCCTCATCAAAACATCCGAAGACCGGCAAGCCCTATACCGAGATGACCTACCTGCCGATGCGCGAACTGCTGGACTATCTGCGCGCCAACGGCTTCCGGACCTATATCGTCTCGGGCGGCGGCGTAGAGTTTATGCGTCCGGCGACGGAACAGATCTACGGCATCCCGCCCGAACAGGTCGTCGGCAGCACGATTGCAACGGAATACGATCTTGTCGGCGACGTTCCGGTTCTCAGACGGCTGCCGAAAATCGATTTCATCGACGACGGCCCCGGCAAGCCCGTCGGCATCAACAAGTTCATCGGCCTCAGGCCGATCTTCGTCGCCGGCAATTCGGATGGCGACTACGAAATGATGCGCTGGACGACAGCGGCCAAAGGTCCAGGCTTCGCGATGCTGGTCCATCATACGGATGCCGAGCGCGAATATGCCTATGATCGGGATTCGGCCTTCGGAAAGCTGGACAAGGCGCTCAACGAGGCCGAGCGCCGCAATTGGCTGGTGGTCGACATGAAAAACGACTGGAAAAAGATCTTCGCCTTCGAACAGTGAAGAAGCACTCGCGCGATTGCCGCGAGCGCCCTCACACAATCTCAGAAATGAAAGACGACGCCCAGGATCGGGCCATGCTCGACGATATCGTTGGTCAAGGTATCGTTACTATAGTTCACGCCGAGAGCACGATAGCCGGCAACGGCGGAAATGGCGTCGTTCCATTTGTAGCCGATAGCCGCCATGACATCCCAGTCGAGATCGGCACCGCCGGCGCCGATCAGACCCCACCCGGTCAGATAGACCGAAGGCGTAATAGAATACATCCCTCTGACACCGGCCATGGCATCGACCCAGGTGGCATCGTCAGTGCCCGACACGCCGCCCAGCGGGCCGCCGGAAAAGGAGATCGTCGTTTCGGTATACCAGATCTTCACGCCGCCGATCACATCGAGGCGACCCTGGGGCTCGTCGATCACCGAGTAACCCGCACCGATCATCGCCGTGAAGGTTTCCGTTTTGAGGTCGACCTCGTCGGCGAATACGCCGCGCGGCGTCGCCGAGTCCGTCGTTATGCGGGCATAGATAATATCGGTCACGATGCTGAAACGGTCATAACGGGCATCGCCCGCTGCCATGAAGCCGAAATCGATATCCGAGAGAATATCGCCGAAACTCTCGTCGACATGAACCTCCGGAAGGCCGAAAACGCCGGTGTCGCCCGTGATCCCGGCGGCCCAGAAATAGGGCGATATCGAAAAGGTCCATTTATCGGGATCTGCAGGCCTCGGCTGCGGAGCGAGAACGGGAGCAATATCCGCAGCCTGCACGACTGCGGGAGCGGCCAGAACGACCGCGGAAAGCAATAGCATGGTGGTTCGCATCCAATATCTCTCTGATGACCCACAAAGTTAAATTGCCCCTGTAACGATAGGATACATCTCCGGCTTTAGACGGAAGTACGTTACGGTAAACCGCACCGTAAATGATGCCGTAAACGGGCCCATCGTTTTCGGAATTTGCGCCGCCTTTGCCATGGAAGCCGAGAGGAGAGGCGCTTCGAATTTTCTCATCCCACCAGCCGACCGGCTTATTGACGAACTCTGCAGACAGCAGGAGCAAGCATCTAGTCCCATCTATGGGCTCACGGCTCCGGTCACGTCGTTGAATGCGAACACGGCCCCAGCCTTGGTAAGGCCATCCTGGATCTCTGCGGACAGCACCGGCTGCAAGCGTCTTGCCTCCAGCTTGCGCCTCAAGGTGCGCTCGAAATCCGGATCCCGGCCCCGCACATCGGCAAGCCGCTGTTTTGCCTGATCGGACCCAAGCTGACCGAGTGCTGCCGCCCGCAAGGCACGCACGACGAAGTCGGTGCAATTGACCTGTTCGGCAAGCAGAGAAGCCTCCGACCACTCGCCGCGACGATAGGCATCCAGGGCAAGAACAAGCATGGCGTCGCGCGGCACGATATCCACGGCCCGTCCCGCATCCTGCGCCATGGCGACGCCGGCGTCGAAGTAACCGGCTGAAAACAGCACCGAGGCAAGCTTTGCCGCCGCATCTGGATTGCTCGGATTGAGCGAGATCGCCCGATTTCCGGCCTGGAGGGCCGCATCGATGCGCCCGTCGGCGAATTGCGTCATCATCAGCGCCACATAGGCACGATCGGACATGGGGGCGATCGAAACCGCGCGATTCGCCAGCTCGAGAGCGCGGGCACGCACCACGGCATCTCCGGCCCCTGTTTCCCCCGCGATAAGGACACGCGCAAGCAGCGCTTTGGCGTCGGAATTATTCGGATCGACGACGAGCGTCCGCTCGAGGCAGGAACGCACTGCGGTCATATTATCCGATCCGCCATCATCGACCTGATATTCGGCGCGMAGCACGCAGGCGTTTCCGAGCGACTCGGTACTGCTGGCATGCGTTTCAATATTGTTGATCGCCCCACGCGCAGCGCCAAAGCGGCGAGCAAGAACATCGACGATCTCCTGGCGGATCGCTGCCGGACTCTTTCCGTCGATGGCGATCGTTTCGAGCCCCGATTTCAGGACGTCGCTGGACTGGCTGTCGACGATCTGCCACCAGACGCTCCTGATATCGCCGTCGCCGTAGTATTTCATGTCGATTTCATAGGCCCGCCCTGCAACTTTCTGGGTTCGCACGCCGGCGTAACCAGCCTTCGCCACCGTCAGCGTCTGGAACTGGGTCAGCGCCGTCAGCAGCATGTCGCGCGTCTGGCTGGCCTCTCCTTGCATCCTGGTGTCAACCGCGTCCATGGAAAGAGCGACCGAAGGGCGTACTGTCAGGGACGGCTTTGAAGCGTAGAAAACGACACCGGCAGCGATCGCCGCGCAGAGCAGCAGCGCCATTCCCGTATGGATCATCAGGAGCCAGGCAGAAGCGGAAGCGGCAGCGGGGCCCTCCGCAGCCGGGGAAACAGGAAGATCATCAGGCGTCTCGGGCAGATCGCTTTCCAGCGCCACCTCTTCCTCGTCATCCTCGTAGGGCACGTGCGAGCGAGGGAAAAGCGTCACATAAGTACCTTTGGGGATGTGGATCGTCACATCCCGCTCGGCACCGAAGGCTTCATAATAGTTCTCGACCGACGAACGCAGCCGGCTCACCTCGATGCGCACGATCGGATCGTTCGACGCATCGAAATTGCTCGCTCGCCCGAGAACATCAAGTGCGATGGAATAGGCTTTGACCCCCTCCTCACAGCCGGCGAAACGCCTTTCCGCAAGATATCTGAGAATGGCCCGTTGCCGTTCCGTGGCGTGGAATCTCGGATCGGACAGAATTCGTTCGAGTTCCGCCCTGGCCTCCGGCAACGATACTTCGCATGCCCTGGTCTCGACTACTTCAGCACCCATGATCGCCCCGTACGCGCTGATTAGGCTAAAGTATAACAGAGATGTTTATCGCCGAGACAGCAACAGGTTGCAACTGAAAATGCTAACAAAACCAGCGGACGATCGATTTTAACGTGAGTCTGCGCCTCCATCCGGCAAGCTCGGGCGGTGTTCCAGGACATATTGGATGATGTCGGATTCGATTTCGGCACAGATGGTCTCGTACTCGACGACCATCGCACAATGCTCGTCCCCGGGCTGCCGCATGAGGCGTTCCAGGGCAAGGCACGCTTCCTCATAAGCCTCGAAGAGATCGTTAAGCGAGCGGGATTTCGATGCGAGAAGCTGCAGTCTGCCGCGCATTGCAGGCAATTTCAGCATGAGCCGCCACAGCCCGTGCTGTGCGGTTTCGGTAGCGTTGCTGTTAATGCCTCCTTTCCCACCCATGGAATTTCGGCCTCCTGCTCATCCAGCCGACTATGAAGTGACAGGTGGAAGATGGAAGTACGTTACCGTAAATGCGCCGTCGTTTACGTCTCTTCCCCGGCCTTTACGCCAGAGTTTACCGTAACGTACTCCCGCAGAGGCTCCTGCTGTGCTCATCCTTGTACCGTGGAGGAAGCGGCGCATGGACAGATCGGTGACGACGTCTCCTGCGGCCGGCTATTCTGCCGGGAGACATAGCGAATGATCAGGCTGGCAGTATTTCTTCTGGCTTTCCTCGTCGTGACCTCGGCGGCGGCGCAAACCGCGCCACCACCGCCCCAGCAGAAGATTGACCAGCTGATAGGCCTGCTGCAGGATCCCGAGATCCAAACCTGGCTGGAAAGTCGGAAGAAGGAGCAGGACGCAACAGCCGCAGCAGCCCAGCCATCGGGCTTTGCGACTTGGGAAGCGCGGCTGCGCTCGCGCATCGATGGTATTCTTGCTGCAGTTCCGCGTATCCCCTCCGAAATGTCCCAAGGGGCCGCACGTGCTCGCCAGGATGCTGTCTCACACGGATATGCACCGATTTTCCTGATTTTTGCGGGCTTGGTCGCGGTAGGTGCGGCCGCCGAATGGCTCTTCAGGCGCGCCCGGTCCCCGTCGATCGGCCCGGTCGCCCGCCTTCTTCCGGTCGCGGTTTTCACCGTGGTCGTCGCAATCATATTCTTCGCCGTTGAATGGCCGCCACTCGCCCGGCTGGTTCTCCTCGCCTATCTGGTTGCCTTCATCGCCTACCGCGTCGCCGCTGTCTTGATTAACCTCGTGGAAAGCAACCGCCCCTCGCTCGCCATCCGCGCMCAGCTTTTTGTCGGCATTGCATTGTTTGCCGCGGCAACCGCGACGCTCGGCGCACCGCTAGGCGTCGATCGGGCCGTCACGGAGGCCATCTCCTACTGCTTCTCGGTTCTTCTGTTGGCGCTCGCGATCGAAACAGTCTGGTCGGCATTGGCCCAATCCATTTTCATAAAGGCAGGCCTCACCGGCTTCCTCGCCCTGTTGTGGATCCTCTGGTGCCTTGATCTGCAAGGCCTTTTCTGGCTCGGCGTCTATGCCCTTGTCCTGCCGGGTCTGTTGCGTGCCACGGGCACGGCAGCGGCAACGCTCACGACGGCGCCGTCAGAAAGCCCCAGGAGCATATTGCTCGTCCGCGGCAGCCGGGCAATCATCATTGCGCTCGCCGTCGGCTGGCTGGCTCTCGTCTGGCGCCTTAGTCCCGATTCGCTCGCAAATCAGAATGCGACGTTGGCTGCCGTCCTCTATGGATTGCTGAAAGGCGTTATCGTGCTGCTGATTGCCGATCTCCTCTGGCAGCTTGCCAAGGGCTGGATCGACCGCAGCATTGCGACCTCGGCAGACGCGACCGGTCTCGCCCCTGCCGAAGTGGCGAAACGCGCGCGATTCCGGACATTGCTGCCGATTTTCCGGAATGCACTCGCCGTCATGGTGGCGGTGATGGCCGGCCTGATCGTGCTGGCGCAGCTCGGAGTCGAAATCGGGCCGCTGATCGCCGGCGCGGGCATCTTCGGCGTGGCCATCGGCTTCGGCTCGCAGACCCTCGTCAAGGACGTCATCAGCGGCGTTTTCTACATGCTCGATGATGCCTTCCGTGTCGGCGAATATATTCAGGCGAAAAACTACAAGGGAACGGTGGAAGGCTTCAGCCTGCGCTCGGTGCGGTTGCGCCACCATCGCGGCCCCGTCTTCACCGTTCCGTTCGGGGAGCTTGGCGCTGTGGAAAACATGAGCCGCGACTGGGTGATCGACAAGTTCCGCATCTCGGTCGCCTACAACACCGACATCAACAAGGCCCGCAAGATCACCAAGACGATCGGCGCGGAGTTGAAAGAAGATGCCGAGGTCGGCCCGCTTTTCATCGAACCGCTCAAGATGAAGGGTGTCGAGGAATTCGGCGACTACGGTATCGTCCTGAGCTTCGCCATGACGACGGTGCCCGGCATGCAGACCTATATCCGCCGCAAGGCCTATGCCATGATCCGCGAAGCCTTCCAGAACAACGGCATCGAATTCGCCCAGCCGATGGTGCAGGTCGGCGGCGATGACAAGAACGGTGCCGCAGCTGCCGCAACCACGCTACGCACCGCCCAGCAGGCGAAGGCCGCCGGTAGCGCGGAGGGCTGAGAAGCGCCCGGGCGCCGAAAAGGACACCCGTATCCACATTGTGCACGGCGACCCAGGCAACGCATTTGTCTCTACGCCCGGCTCGGCCCGATCACAAAACCGCTGCGGTTTTTGTGACAGCAGCGCGCAATTCTAATCCGCCTCGAGAAGATACCGCGTCAGTTCAGCTGCAGACATTTCGCGCGCGAGGCTTGCCGCCTGGCCGGCCCACATATTGCTGAAATCAGATCTGCTTTCCTTCTCGGTCACCGCCCTCAGCGGCGCAAGCGCCCCGCCTGCGGTCGGGAATGCCGGCGCAGCTTTGGCCAGCGGCCCGATCTCCCGCATGATGCGGTTGACGATTCCCCGTGCCGGGCGACCGGTGAAGATGTTGGTGACGGCCGTATTGTCATCCCGCGCCGACTTCAACGCTTCACGATGAAACGCGGTAACCTTGGCTTCCGGCGTAAACAGATAGGCAGTGCCTACCTGAACGGCGGATGCACCGAGCACGAAGGCGGCACGAACCCCGCGCCGATCGCTGATACCACCCGCAGCAATGACCGGCACCGAAACGGCATCGACAATCTGCGGCACAAGGGCCATCGTGCCGACCTGTGTCGCCATGTCGTCGCTTAGGAAATTGCCGCGGTGCCCGCCGGCTTCCAGCCCCATGGCGATGATGGCATCGACGCCACGTTCGGCAAGCCAGCGTGCCTCTGCGACCGTCGTTGCCGAAGCTGTGATCTTTGCACCGGTCTGTCGCACGCGCTCCAGCAGTTCCGGCCCCGGCAGGCCGAAATGGAAGCTGACGACTTCCGGCCGATAGCTTTCGACGAGGCCACAATAATTGTCGTCGAAGGGTGCCCTTCCTGCCGCCGGAACTGGTGCTGCAGGATCGAGCCCAAGCTCGACATAATAGGGCGCAAGAGCGGTGCGCCACGCCATCTGGGCAACGGGATCTGCCGCTGGATTGGCGTGTGCGAAGAAATTCATGTTGATCGGCTTCGAAGTCGCCGAGCGGATCTGATCGAGCGACGCTTTCGTCTGTTCGATCGTCAGCAGCGCGGCGGGAAGCGAACCGAGGCCGCCAGCTTCACTGGCCGCGATTACCATTTCAGGCGTAGTCGCACCCGCCATCGGTGCCTGAATAATAGGAAGCTCGATCCCGAAGAGGTCGACGATACGATTGTCCTKCCAGTTGCCCATCACACGATACTCCATGCGTTCCGCTTGATCATAAAGCGAGTGGCGGCCCTTGTCGCACCCGGAGCCGTGCCTTCACGCGTCACTTTGATATTCACATAAGGCATTGTCGTTCTCCTTGAGGACGGGCGCTATCGAGCGCCCCGCCCATTGCCTCCTGTTGCAGCAATTACCAACGGCCGGCGTGCTGGCCGCCATCGACATTCAACGTCTCGCCGGTGACAAAGCCGGCACGCTCCAGATAGAGCACGGCATCGACGACTTCGCTCACCTCGCCCAACCGGCCGACCGGATGCAGGGCGCTGAGGAAAGCGTGCGTTTCCGGCGCATGCATCGGCGTCCTGATGATGCCGGGCGCCACCGCATTTACGCGAATGCCGCCCTTGGCATATTCGATGGCAAGCCCGCGGGTGACGGCGTCGAGACCGCCCTTGGTCAGCGTCGCCAGACCCGAGGGAACATCGGCGATGGGCTGATCCACAAGGGCCGTCGTGATCTGAACGATGTGACCATGGCCCTGCTTCAGCATCTGGGCAATGGCAAATTGCGTGATGTGGAAGAAGCCGGCAACGTTGACATTGATGACGTTGTTGAAGTCTTCGACTGTGTAGTCGGTGAACGGCTTGCCGATGAAGATACCGGCATTGTTGATCAGCGTATCGACGCGACCGAAACGCTCGATGGCCGTCTTAACGACCTGTTCGGCCACGCCACGCTCGCCAATGCTGCCGGGTACTGCGACAATGCCGGCATCGGACGAAGGCTGAATGTTGCGGGAGTTGGCAACGACAACATAGCCTTCCTTGCGATAGGCTTCGACGATCCCTGCGCCGATGCCCTGCGAGGCACCGGTAACGATTGCGACTTTCTGTTCATTGCTCATGATATGTCTCCTTGGAAGATGGCGCTTTGCGCCGTGTTTGAGAGGTGATCAGGCCGTGAGGTCGACGGCGAGCGGTTTGCCTTTTTCGAAGAGCTTCAGGCGCTCCTCGAGGTTGAAGACCGAGAAGGTATGTGCGAGCTGGTCCTGCGTTTCGCGGAAATGCACCCAGCCTTCGTTATGCGCGGATACGAGGAGCGCGTTCRGGAAGGCATGCGCCGCCTCCAGAGCATCCTCGCTGCCCATCGTCACATGGAAGCGCCCACGGGGCTCGGCAGCGCCCGTAAACAGCAGCACGACTTTGGGAGAAAAGAGCCGGGCGACCTCGGCCGTGCCCTCGTACCAGACCGTGTCACCGGTCACGTACAGCAGGTCGCCCGGCTTTTCACGGCCGAGGGCAAAGCCGACGACATCGCCGGAAATCGGCTCGATACCGACGGGGCCGTGGCGGGCGGGCGTTGCAGTGACCAGCAACTTCTCACCGTCGGCGCCTTCCAGCGTGACGGTTTCGAAGGGAGCAAGGCCAAGGGCATTGCCGCCCAGGCGCTCTGCTCCAGCCCTCGTCGTGAAGGTGGTGCCAACGGCAGGAAGCATCGCCCGGCCTGCACTGTCGAGATTGTCGAAGTGCTGGTCGTGGCTCAAAAGAACCGCGTCCAGCCGGCCGATGTCTTCGACCGACAAGGCAGGACCGGAAGTCTTTTCGAAGCGGACGGGCGTTTCCTTGTAGAGGCCCGGCGGGTCGAAGGTCGGATCGGTGAGAAGCCGGAGCGTGCCATATTCGATAAGCACGGTCGGCCCGCCGATAAGCGTGAGATTAAGATGGGAAGAGGTCATGTCGGCAACCTTTCTGTTTCGAGGTCGCCTTCTGTTTAGTTCCGTTCCTTTCTGCGAAAAATTCGCTATTCTTTGCCAATGGCTGATAAAAAACGCACAGAGCCAGACTGGCAGGATATCAGGGTCTTCCTCGCACTAGGACGGCACGGCAGCCTGTCAGCCGCGGCCCGCACATTGCGCGTCAACCATGCAACGATCGCTCGACGGCTTCATTCACTGGAGGAAACGCTCGGCGAAAAACTGGTCGAGCGTCGCCCGGACGGCTATGTGCTGACCCCCGCCGGAACCCGTGCGCTCACCGCGGCAAGCGACATGGAAGCCTCAGTCCAGACGCTCGGGCGTGGCTGGAAGGATGACACGCCGAAAGGCCTGGTACGCGTCAACGCGTCGCCCGCGCTCTCGCAAGGCTTCCTGATCCCCCGTCTGGCGGAAATCACCAAACAATATCCGGGCCTCGATATCGACCTTGCGACCGACCTGCGCACCATAAGCCTCGAACGCCACGAGGCCGACATCGCCATACGCCTGACAAAGCCGCAGGACGGCGATCTCATTGCCAAACAGCTTGCGACGATCGGATACGGATTTTACGGAACGCAGGAGGTCTGCCGGCAGGTCGAAATCGGAGCGGAACCCGTCTTTGTCGGATTTGACGAGGTGAACGGGTATGTGCCCGAGGCAATCTGGCTGGCACGCCAGTTCCCGCAGGCCCGCGTGTCTTTCCGTGCCAACAATCAGGTTTCCCAAGCGATGGCTGCCAAGTCAGGCGCCGGTCTGGCGCTGCTACCAAATTATATCGGCCGCACGGAAAGAGGCCTCTACCCTTGCCCGCTCGAGCCCGTCCCGCCACCGCGGGAAGTCTGGCTTCTCACCCGACGCCAGCACCGCAAGGATCTGCCGATCCGGACCGTTGCTGAATACCTGACGAAGATATTCGCGACGGAACGTGCCTTGTTCGAGGCATAAAACCCCAAGTTTACATCCGGAACAGGCTTTCTCAGAAGGACAGGTCGAGAACGCGACCCTCGAACAGACGGTCCCGTGAGCCCTCGAGATGCGCCCGCATCAGGTCACGAGCATGCTCTGCCTTGCCCTCGGCGATCGCTTTATAGATTTCGTTATGCTCCTGGAACACCTGCTCCAGGCCCGGCCGTGGACCAAGCAGCGAAAGCCCGTGCAGATGCATGCCGACGGCGATATGTGCTTTCAGCGCATCCATGGAGGCCGTGTAATAGTGATTGTTGGCCGCCTCGGTGACGGCGCGGTGGAAGACGAAATCGGCATCCACCCGGTGCAATTGATGGCTGGTTGCTTCGCGCAGATCCGCAAGGGCTGCGGCGATCTTCTGGATCGCAGCATCGTCGCGGCGCTTGGCGGCAAAATAGGCGGCAGCCGGCTCGATCGTCAGGCGAAATTCGTAGCAGCGCTGGATATCGGCAATCGTCTTGACCGGCGAATAGGCAAGCTGCGCTGTCGGCGAGCCATGCGCGCTGACGAAAGTACCGGCCCCCTGCCTTGCATAGACAATCCCCTGCTCTCTGAGACGCGCCAACGCATCGCGCACGATGGGCCGCGAAACGCCGAGCAGAGAGGCAAGTTCATGTTCACCCGGAAGCCGTGAATCCGGCGGATAATTGCCGGCGCGGATGCGCTCCATCAACTGATCGAAGACACGGTCGACCAGCTTCACAGCCTTGCCGCGCTCCGGCCGGGCTGCAGGCGTCGCCTCCGGATTCACCGATCCGCCATTCGCTTCATCCACTCTCATTCTCCCTGCTGGCATACGTTACGCCGCCTGATTCCGAACGATCAGTCTTAGCAAACTATCGGAATTGCCGAAGCCCCCCGACTTGACGGCGCACCGGAATTGCCGCCCGTTGATATCCTTAACGTCGAACCAGGGAACGCCGGCCTCGATTTCACCCTTCGGCAACAAAACTGTGACACCCAGTTCCCGGAAAACGGCAAGTGCAGTATCACCGCCACCAACCATGATCATGTCAGGTTTCGTATCATCTATGACCGATTTGACGCCCTTCGCGAAGCGAGAGGCGACAAGCGCGGCATCATTCTTCATCTCGCCCGTGCAGCGCAGCATCGCTGGCAGTGCCAGCCCCTCGCCGCTCTCGACCGCGCCCATTGGCGCATCAACGACGATGCGAAGCGCATGGGAAGCTTCGAGACGATCCATTTGCACGACCGTGATCGGATCGCGAGAGCCGAAGGCAAAGAGCGTCTTCCGCGTCGCGAGAAACTCCGGCGTGAGCCGTGCGGCCTCGCCGAGCCGGCGCGCCAGTGCGGAACCCAGACCGCGAGCGCCGACGGCAAGCGTCGAAAGCCAGTCATTCTCGGCAACCACTAAGTCGAGATCGGCATCGTCCTCGGCATCGGCGACCGATACTTCGCGGGCAAATCCGGCAAAGAGGTCGGCGATCGGTAACGGATGCTCAACGCCGCGCCCGACCACGCAACCGCGATAGGTGATGCGCTCCTGATCAGGAATGGCAGGCGCCACGAGGATAGTCTTGAGACCCAGCACGCCGGCGAGCGCAATGCTTTCGSCCGCAACATTGCCCTTCAGCCGGGAGTCGATTTTCTTCATGAAAATGGCGGACCCGGCAGCGCGCAGGGTCTCGGCGACAGCCCGCACGCGCGCGGCCGCTTCCTCCTCCGGCAGGCCGCGCGAGGCGGTATTGACCACCACGACTTCGGCACCGGTTTCAAGCGCCTTGCCGGCCGCTTCGACATCGATCGCCACAGCGACTGACAGCCCTGCCTCTACAAAGGGCGTACCCGTATCGAGAGAGCCGGTCAGATCGTCGGCAATGATGGCGACTTTCAATGTCATGAGGCCTGCCCCGGATTGACGGCATGGCAGGCGACGAGATGGCCGGGTTTTGCTTCCTTCCATTCGGGAATGACCTTGCCGCAAACCTCCATGGCGATCGGGCAGCGCGTATGGAAACGGCAGCCCGTCGGCGGGTTTAGCGGACTCGGCACATCGCCTTGCAGGATCTGGCGCTTTCGGGTGCGCTCTAGCTCCGGATCGGTCTCGGGAACAGCCGAAAGCAGCGCTTGCGTATAGGGATGCAACGGGTTGTCGAAGAGTTCTTCGCGCGTTGCCAACTCGGCCAGACGGCCGAGATACATGACGCCGACGCGGGTGCTGATATGGCGAACGACCGCCAGGTCATGGGCGATGAACAGGTAGGTCAGGCCATATTTTTCCTGTAGGTCGAGCAACAGGTTGATGATCTGCGCCTGGATCGACACGTCGAGTGCCGAGATCGCCTCGTCGCAAACGATGAATTTCGGCTGGCAGGCAAGCGCACGGGCAATGACGACACGCTGCCGCTGGCCGCCCGAGAGCTCGTGAGGGTAGCGCTGGKCAAAACGCGTCGGCAGGCCGACATCGGTCAACAAAGCTGCGACCTTGTCCTTGAGCTGAGCCTTGGTGGCAAGCTTGTGGAAGAGGATCGGCTCGCCAATCGCCTCGCCCACCGTCATGCGCGGGTTCAGTGTCGAATAGGGATCCTGAAAGACGATCTGCAGGTCGCGGCGGAAGGGCCGCATCTGCTTTTCGTCCAGCGTCGCAAGGTCCTGGCCCTTATAGACCACCTTGCCGCTCGTCGCCTTGTAGAGATTGAGAATGGTGAAACCGGTCGTCGACTTGCCGCAGCCGGATTCGCCGACGAGGCTCAGCGTCTCGCCTTCCATGATCTCGAGATTGACGTTGTCGAGTGCATAGACGGTCGCCGAGCGTTCGCCGAAGGCACCGAGCTTGACGTGGAAATGCTTGACGAGGTTTTCGACCTTCAAGAGCGGTTGAGCACCCATCACGCGGCCTCCTGCATTCTCTGGACGACGAAACAAGCTGCACGATGGGCGCTGTTGCCGGAAATCGGCTCCAGCCGCGGCACGCGCTCATGACAGACGGCTTCGGCCAGCGGGCAGCGCGGCGCAAAGGGGCAAMCCTTCGGACGGCGGCCGGGCTCCGGCGGCGTGCCGCCGATCGAGGACAACCGGCTCGTCGGCGCATCCGAAAGCTTCGGGATCGAGGAGAGCAGACCGCGTGTATAGGGATGGCTCGGACGCGCATAAAGCTCGTCCACCGGCGCATCTTCCACGACCGTGCCGGCATAGAGCACGGCGACGCGATCGACGAGACCGGCGATCAGCGCGAGGTCATGGGTGATCCAGACGACGGACATGCCGAGCTTGGAACGCAGATCCTTCACGAGGTCGACGATCTGCGCCTGGATCGTCACGTCGAGCGCGGTGGTCGGCTCATCGGCGATCAAAAGCTTCGGATTGCAGGCAAGGCCGATCGCGATCATCACGCGCTGGCGCATGCCGCCCGACAGCTCGTGCGGATAGGCCATCAGCCGCTCTTCCGGCCCCGGAATGCCCACGAGACGCAAAAGCTCGACGGCGCGAACCCGTGCCTCTTTCCTGGACATGTTGCGGTGATAGATCAGTGGCTCGCAGATCTGGTCGCCAATCCGCATGACCGGATTGAGCGAGGTCATCGGATCCTGGAAGACGAAGCCGACATCGCCTCCGCGCACCTTGCGCAGTTCGCTATTCGACATCTTCTGCAGGTCGCGGCCGTCGAATTTGGCCGTGCCCTTCGTCACCTTGATCTTGTTTGGCAAGAGCCGCATCAGGCTCAACATCGTCAGGCTCTTGCCACAGCCGGATTCACCGACGACGCCGAGCGTTTCGCCCTTGTTGACGTAGAGGTCGATGCCATCGACGACGACGGCGGGGCCGCGGCGCGTGTCGATCTCGATGGTGAGATCCTTTACGTCCAGCAGGCGTTCACTGGTGGTTGCGTTCATCATTTGCTGCCCCGCGGATTGAGTGCGTCGTTGAGGCCATCGCCTAGGAAGCTGAAGGCCACCGAGGCAAGACCGAGCACGGCCGCCGGAGCGGCGAGGAGATGCGGATAATGCTGCCAGACGCGCAGGCCGTCCGAGATCATGTTGCCCCAACTCGGCGTGGGCGGATTGACGCCGACGCCGAGAAAGCTGAAGGCGCTTTCCAGCACCATCGTCGTACCAAGGCCGGCGCTGACGGAAACGATCAGCGGTCCGAGTGCATTCGGCACGATATAGCGCATGATAACGATCCAGTTGGAAAGACCGAGCGCCTGCGCCGCCATGACATAGGGACGATTGCGGATCGACAGCACCTGGGCGCGAACGAGGCGCGCATAAGGCGGCCAGGAGATCAATGCCATCGAGCCGAAGACCAGGAGGAAGTCCACCCAGACCGTCTGTCGGTAAAAGGGATTGAGGGTTGCGAGATACTGCGCCTCCATCCATTTGGTGATCGGCGTCTTCAGCGATGCATTGATGACGACGACGAGCAGCAGGTTCGGCACCGACATCGTCACATCGGTCAACCACATGATGGCCCGGTCGTACGGATTGCCGAAGAAGCCGGCGACCGCGCCGAGCAGAAGCCCGATCGTAACAGCGATGACGGTGACGATAACGGAAACGAGGAAGGCCGTGCGCGTCCCGAATACGATACGGCTGAAGACGTCGCGACCGAGATCATCGGTACCGAAGAAATGCGCCAACGACGGCGGCGCATTGCGCGAGGCGAGATCCTGGCTGAGATAGTCATACGGCGTCAGAGCGGGGCCGAAGATTGCCGTGAAGGCAAGGATCACGATCACGATCAGACCGAAGATCGCAAGCTTGTTGCGCTTCAGGCGATGCCAAGCGTCGCGCCACAGATTGACGGGCGGTTCCTCGGCCGTGTCGATCGTCGAGAGAGGAATAGCGGACACGATCAGCGGCTCCTTCTTGAATCATTGGCTCGCGGATCGAGCAGCGGATAGAGCACATCGACCAGCAGGTTCGATGCCATGACCAGGAAGGATCCGATCAGGGTGATCGCCAGAATGACGGGATAATCGGAATTGATGAGCGCCTGCACGGTCAATCGGCCAWGACCCGGCAGGCCGAAGACGAGCTCGACGAAGATGGCGCCGTTGACGATCGTGATCATGATGAGGCCGAGCTGCGTGACGACAGGCGTCAGCACCGGGCGCAGGATATGCTTCAGGGCGACCACGATCTCCGGCACGCCCTTGGCACGCGCGGTGCGGACGAAATCTTCAGACAGCACCTCGATGACGGCGGCGCGCGTCTGGCGCACGATCAGTGCGATCGGCTGGAAAGACAGGACGATGAGCGGCAGGATGATGCGCATGTCGAAGACGCCGCCCCATCCATATGGCACCTTGATCATCGGCAGAAGCACGATCAGCGCCACCATCAGCAGGGGGCCCGCGACATAGGCCGGGATCGCCCAGAGGAAAAGGGCCGTACCAAGGATCGTGTAGTCCACGCGATTGTTCTGGTTGAGGGCCGCGATCATCCCGAGCGGAATCGCGACGACAGCCGTCAGGATGATGGAACAGAGCGCAAGCTGAAAGGAAACCGGCGCGGCCGCCGAAACCATCGCCCAGACGGAGCGGCCCGATGTCAGCGAATTGCCGAACTGCCCATGCAGCAGGTTCCAGACGTAGAGGCCGAACTGCTCGATAAAGGGCTTGTTGAGACCCGCACTTTCACGGATCGCTTCGATACGCTGCGGATTATAGGCGACGTCACCAGGCGCGCGAAGGAAGATCAGCTTGATCGGATCGCCGGCACCATAGAAAGCCATCGCGTAGACGGCCATCATCACGACCAGGACCGACGGAATCCAGATGGCGAACCGCGTGAGCACATAGCGTAGCAAGGCCACCTCCCATTCTTTCCCGGCGCATTCCCGCGGGAGGCCGCAGCCGCCGGTTCTTCTTGAAATAGTGTGCGAAGGCCTTTCGGCCTTCGCACCGCTGCTTTAGCCGCATCATGCGGCCCTGCTGTCGGCGTTAGCCGATGGAAACATCCCAAGGAGCCACAACCTGCCAGTCGAGGTTCTTTTCCATGGCCTTGACGTCCTTGGTGGCCCAGCGCGACATCGCCTGAGAATACCACGGAAGGAAGGCCCAGTCGTCGCGGAAGGCCTTCTGGGCTTCCTGCGCGAGCTTCACGCGATCCGGATCATCGACAGCCTTGGTCGCGGCTTCCGCAAGCAGGCTGTCCACCTTGTCGTTCTTGTATCCGCCAAGCTTGTTCTGGGCGTTCGACGAAGTGGAGGCGATGGAGCCGGCGAGATAGGAGACCGCATCGGGAACACGCGTGCCGACGTCATCGCGGAAGATCTGCACCGCGTTCTGGTCCGGACCGGCATAGGCGTCCTGCTGCGGCTTCATATCGACGGCGGTGATGCCGAGGTTCTGGCGCCACTGCTCGGCGATGAACTGGGCAGCCGCCTGGATCGCCGGGCCAGAAATGCCGACGAACAGCAGCTTTGGAAGACGCTCGGGACCGCCATAGCTCGATTCAGCCAGCAGCTTCTTGGCCGCTGCGGGATCATACGGATAGGGTTCGAAGCCGGAATTATCTGCACCCGGAACAGAGTTCAGGATCTGGTCAGCCTTCTTGTGAGGACCATCCGGATAGGAAGCCTTGAACAAACCGTCGCGATCGACCGCCATGATCAGCGCCTGACGAACCTTCGGGTCATCCATCGGTGCGCGCGACGTGTTGAACCAGAAATGCTGGCTGGTCGGGATCAGCGGACCGGCAGAAAATTCCGGGCCGAGGTCCTGGATGATCGTCGAGGTGACGAGCTCGGTGTGAGCATTGTACTCACCGGACTTGATCAGCGAGGTCGCAGTCACGTTGTCTTCGATCGAGCTGATCTCGATGCGAGCGAGCTTCGGCTTCGGTCCGAAAAACTTCTCGTTCGGCTCGAAGGTCAGCGTGCCGGCGTCGATATCGAGGGCCGTCAGCTTGAAGGGGCCGGAATAGACGGCGTTGCTGTCAGGCTTGTACCAATCGGCCACTTCCTCACCATCGCTGCCGCGCGACTGGGCGGCTTTGGTGATCGGTACGATGTGGTTGGCAAGGCGCATGAAGAAGATCGGATCTGCTTCCGCCAGCGTGCAGACAACCGTCGATTCATCAGGCGTTGTTACGCCGGTCAGCTCGTTCGCCGAGCCGGCAGAGATTTCCTTGTAGCCCTGCACCTTGCTCAGCAACTGGTCGACGCGCTGGTTCTTCGTATTGGGCATGGAAGAAACTTCCCAGGAGCCCTTGATATCGGCCGCGGTGATCTTGCTGCCATCGGAGAAGACTGCCTTCGGATCGATCTTGAACGTCCAGACCTTCTTGTCCGGCGAATCCCAGCTCGTGAAGACGTAAGGCTGGATCTTGCCGTCGGCGTCGAAATACATCGGCGACGCCCACCAGAATGAATTCCAGCGGAAGGTTCGACCGCCGCCGCGTAGCGGCKACCAGTCCTGGTCGAAGGCGGGATTGATGGCCTTGAGGACCTGGCCATCCTGCGCCAGGACGATGCGTGCGCTCGCGCCGAAGAGCGAGAAGCCGACGCCGGCCGCGAGCCCCAGCTTCAGGGCGCTGCGGCGGGAAATCTGCGAAGAGTTTTGGTCGTTGCGAATTGTCATTTGCTCCTCCGTGGCAAATAGCGCGCCTTTCGAAAGACCTCCCCGAACCTGCGCGATATGCCGCCGACATTTGCGCGATAATGTAAATCTGTCAATGGAAAATAACGGGAGAAGCATCAAAGCGGAAAGGGGAAATTATTTAATACATAAAATCAATATGTTAAAAAACGACGCCTCGGRTTTTCAAATTTGTAAGATTGACAACTGCGATGCGTTGCGATGAATACGACAGTGTAGGAACGTGCCGGGAAGGCCCGGTCTGACGAGGAGGATACCTTGAGCAATCACAAGATTACAGGCGTCTACAGCGCCGCAACCACCCCTCTCAATACCGACGGCAGCCCCGATCTCGGCCTCTTCACAGAACATTGCCAGAGGCTGATCGAAGAAGGCTGTCACGGCGTTGCGCTGCTTGGAACGACGGGCGAAGCCAACTCCTTCTCCTCCACCGAACGCCGTATGATCCTCGAAGCCGCATTGAAAGCCGGTATTCCGGCCGACAAATTGCTGCCTGGCACCGGTGTCGTCGCTATTCCCGAGACGGTCGAACTGACGAAGCATGCGCTCTCGCTCGGCGTCACCAAGGTGGTCATGCTGCCGCCCTTCTATTACAAGGGGGTGTCCGATGAGGGCCTGTTCGCAGCCTACGCACAGGTTCTGGAGAAGATCGGCGACAGCAGCCTGCAGGTGATCCTCTATCACATCCCGCAGGTTTCGGGCGTTCCGCTCTCCATTCCGTTGATCAGTCGGCTGGTCGAAGCCTTCCCCGAAGCCGTGGTCGGCATCAAGGAATCTGCCGGCGATTTCAATAATATGCAGGCGATCATCGCAGCCTGCCCGGGCTTCTCGGTGCTTTGCGGCGCCGACCCGTTGCTGCTGCCCCTCCTGAAAGCCGGCGGCGCCGGCTGCATCACCGCCACCTCGAACCTCGTCGCAAATTCACTGCGCACGGTTTACGACCATGTCCATGACGAGACGAAGAGCACCGAAGTCGACGCTGCACAGGTCCGCATCAATGCCTTCCGCACGCTGTCGAATTCCTATGTCCAGATCCCGACGATCAAGGCGATGGTCGGCCTGAAGACCGGCAACGCCGGCTGGCGGCGCACGCGCGCGCCGTTGGTGCCGCTCCATGATGCTGAATATGCAGCACTCGCCGAAGGCTACGCAAAGCTGCCGTAACGGAGGAAACCATGCAATCGACAGGTTTGAAACCCGAGGAAGTTCCCGCACTGATGGACGGCATGCTCAGGGCAAACACTGCCCAGACTGGCCGCTTTGACGCCTATCTGCCCTCCCCCTGCATCCAGAACCATGCTGCCAATCTCGCGTTTCTGGCGGACGGCACGCTCACCTGCGTCTGGTTCGGCGGCACGATGGAAGGCATGGGCGACATCTCCGTTTACATGTCGCGGCTGACACCCGGAGCGGACCGCTGGTCCGAACCGGAAAAAATGTCGGACGATCCGGCGAAATCCGAACAAAACCCGTTAGTTTTCAACGCACCGGACGGCCGCGTCTGGCTGCTCTACACCTCGCAGACATCAGGTGATCAAGACGGTGCAGTTGTCAAATGTCGGATTTCCGAAGATGGCGGCAAGAGCTTTGCGGCGCCTACCATCCTCTGCGATCTGCCCGGCACTTTCGTGCGCCAGCCCGTTATCGTCAACGGCAAAGGTGACTGGCTGCTTCCGGTCTTCCGCTGCATCAGCCTGCCTGGCCAGCGCTGGAGCGGCGATGCCGACACGGCAGGCGTATTGATCTCTCGTGATGCCGGGAGAAGCTGGCAAATGAGGGAGATAGAAGGCAGCCTCGGCGCCGTGCACATGAATATCGTGCCCCTCGATGACGACAGGATGATCGCCTTCTTTCGGGATCGTTTCTCGGAGAATATCCGTGCCTCACTATCCGCCGATCAGGGTGAGAGTTGGAGCGTGCCGGAGCAGACCAATCTACCCAACAACAATTCCTCAATCCAGGCCATAGGCTTGAAAGATCGAAGAATTGCAATGGTTTACAATCATAGCAGTGCTGCTACATCGGATGCGCGGCGTCAGTCGCTCTATGACGAGATCGACAGCGACAAGGCGCCCGTCGCTGAAACGCCCGACACGACGGCGAGAAAAGCCGTCTGGGGTGTCCCGCGCGCGCCACTCAGCCTCGCCATTTCCGTTGATGAAAACGGCAGTTTTGAGCGCAAAATCGATCTCGACACCGGCGACGGCTACTGCCTGAGCAACAATTCGAAGGATATGATCAACCGTGAGTTCTCCTATCCCTCGATAATAGAGGGACCGGACGGCGCCCTTCACGTGGCCTACACTTACTATCGGCGCGCCATCAAATATGTGCGCCTTCCACTGGAATCAATTGTTTAGCGGCCAGCACGATAGCGGCAGCGCAAGGAACGGCCGAATGCGCAAAATCAGTCGGCCGTTCCTTGCGCTCATATTTTACAAATGTGCGATAGTTGATTGACAAGTTCAGTCGCCCGGACAGATGGATTGCGCAAATGAAATTTATTTATTTTATTCAATAAGATATGAGTTTTTTTGATCGCCAAGGATTAATGCAGAATTCCCCTAACG
>NZ_JBFTNV010000049.1:0-34619 GCF_056397645.1 Rhizobium sp. 05L429
CCTCCAGCAACCGTTCGACCTCCAGCAACCGTTCGAGGCGCTCTATGCGTGGTCCATGACCTACGGTCCCGAGCTTGAGCGAGCCCAAGAAGAATACGATCGGGTTCGAGACTAGCTCGATTGGCATCGGCCGACATTCGAATGCTCGGCCGGGCCGCTCATCATGCGGCCGCGTTCATKAGATGGTCCGAGACGGTCGAGATAAACGCACGAAGACGCTGAAGACGTCTTAGGTCCCGGTGATATCCCATCCAGATGTCTCGCGCCGGCGGCGGCATCGGCACTTCCAGTCTGCGGATACCGGCGATCTGGTCGCCGACCACGCGGGGCAGCACAGCGATCCCGACGCCTTGCCGACACATGCGCCCCTGGACGTTGCGGTTGTTCGATCGCAGGACCGGTCTCGCGTTGGGGAAACTCTCGATGAGCCAAGCGATATCGGGAAACTGACCGGTCGACGTATCGTGGGTGATCAGCCGGAAATCACTCCCGTCGCCATATTTTGGATCAGCCGACTCCTCGGCGATATAGACGCCGTATTCGAGCCTGAAGAGCCGCCGCTGAACGACATCGGCGGTGTTGAACGGAACGATACGAAAAGCGACGTCGGCCTCCCGCTGGGCGAGGTTGAACAGGCGCGTGCCGGTGAGGATCTCGACGTCGACGTTCGGGTAGGCGTTGGAGAAATCCGCCAGGACGGGAGGCAATACATAGGCCCCGAACCAGTCCGCTGATGAAATGCGCAGACTGCCTTTGAGATTCGTCTCCTGCCCCGCAAGCCGGCGCTCCATGGCCAGCGCGCCCTCTTCCATCTGCTCTGCCAGCGCAATGATCCCGTGGCCCTCTTCGGTCAGGACAAGGCCGTCCGCAGTCCGCTGGAAGAGTGTGTGACCGATCGCCTGCTCAAGCGCACGCAGGCGCCTGCCAACGGTCGGATGGCTCGTCTGTAGAGAACGCGCGGCGCCGCCGAGCGTGCCAGATCGCGCAACAGCAAGAAAGATTCTGACGTCACTCCATTCCATCTCACACCCCCACAAAACTGAACGCCAAGAATACAGTTATGTCACTTAAAGAACAAATCTAAGCACCTAGATTCCCATCATCGTCTGGAGGTGCCTCCTTCTGAGGATCCGCCGAACCCATGAGGGCGGCCGCTCGGGTGAAGGAGCCGTGACCCTTGGCGTCGTCTGAAAACAACTCGGAGAAAAAGTAATGAAAACTTGGCTCATCACCGGTTGCTCAAGCGGCTTCGGCCAGCGGCTCGCACTCGCTGCAGCACAGMGCGGCGATCAGGTCATCGCGACGGCCCGCAATGTCAAAACGATCGGAGAAATGGCTGAGCCTTTCGGCGGCCGCATGATCACCTTGCCGCTCGACGTGACGGATGCGGCGGCAACCAAGGCCTCGGTCGCAAAGGCGGTCGAAACATTCGGCGGCTTTGACGTGCTCGTCAACAATGCCGGCTACGGACTGTTCGGCGCGATCGAGGAAGGCACGCCCGAAGAATATCGGTCGATGTTCGAGGTGAACGTCTTCGGTCTGATCGAAACCACCAGAGCAGCGCTGCCCGTCCTGCGACGTTCGGGGGGAACGATCGTCAACATGTCGTCCGGCGCAGGCATCGCGGGCAGCGGCGGTGGCGGATATTACAATGCCGCCAAGTTCGCCGTGGAAGGGATTTCCGAAGCGCTCGCCGGCGAGCTGAAGCCGTTCGGCATCCGCGTGCTGATCGTCGAGCCTGGGCCGTTTCGCACCGATTTCCTTGGACGTTCGATCACGATGGCGGCCAATGAGATGCCGGAATACGCCGCGAGCTCGCGCACGCACTATCGCGAAACCAACAACGGCCGTCAGGCGGGCGATCMCGACAAGGCGACCGCGGTGATCCTGCAGGCAGTCGATGCCGATGACGCCCCGCTTCATCTGCCGCTCGGCCCGATCGCGCATTCGATCGCTGAGCGAAAGCTGGCTTCCTTCCGCAGCGATATCGACGCCTGGCGCGACATCACAATCGCCACCGATTTCGACCAGCCTTAAGCGCTGGCCGCAAACTCTTATTGAACGTCAACATTGACTGGAAAGTGATCATGATCGCAACTTTGAAGGGGTTTACCCAGCAGCTCGTGCCGGTGAATGGCATCAAGATCAACGCCGTCACCGGGGGGTCCGGTCCGCCGATCCTACTGCTTCACGGGTGGCCGGAAACATGGTGGGAATGGCACCATGTGATGCCGCTGCTGGCCGAGCATTTCAGCGTGGTGGCCGTGGATCTGCGCGGCGCGGGCTTTTCCGACTGCCCGCTTGACGGCTATGACAAGGCGACGATGGCGCGMGACGCGCACGAGGTCATGGTTGCCCTTCGGCATGAACGGTACGCCGTGTGCGGCCATGACATTGGCGGAATGGTAGCATTGCCGCAAGCCGCCATCTATCGCCAGGCTGTTACCCACCTGGCCGTCCTCGACGTTCCGCTTCCCGGCTGGACCCAATGGGAGGCAACGACTGCGAGGATCTGGCACTTCAGCTTCCATATGAACCGGGATCTACCCGAGCGCCTGATCCATGGCCGTGAATATGACTATGTTTCTACCTTCATGGCTGAGCGGTTCTACGATCACAGCACCTTCAATCCGGCGGACATCGAGATCTACGCGAAAGCGATGGCTCTTCCTGGCCGCACGCGCGGAGGCATGGAATGGTATCGTACCCTCGCCGCCGACCATACGGCCGCGCTTGAGTACAAGAAGCAACCGCTCGAGATACCGGTGCTGGGTCTCGGCGGGGATCAGCGCTTCGGTGCGCATATGGTCCCGATGCTTAAGGAGTTCGCCAGCAATGTGACGGGCGGCTCGATTGAGCGGTGCAGCCACTATGTCGCGGACGAGCGGCCGGATGAAGTGGCGGCCGCTCTGATCGATTTCCTCAAGGCAAGTTGAAACTCTGCGACTGCCCCGTCCTGGGCCGGATCGCGACACTGCGGGCAAGTTGCGCCCGCACCTACCGCATTCGATCGATTAAACAAGAAAGGAAAACTGTCATGACCGCACCTGTCATTCGCGGCGTCAATCATATCGGCATCACGGTGCCCGACATCGAAGCAGCAAAATCGTTCCTGGTGGAAGCTTTCGGCGGCCAGGTGATCTATCAGTCCTTCGGACCGCAGGATCCGCCGCGGCAGGGACCCGAATTCGAGCGAGCCACTGGCGCTTTCCCTGGAACGGTCGTGCGTGCGCAGGCGATGGTCAAGATCGGAACCGGACCTGACATCGAGCTCTTCGAAATGCACGGCCCCGAACAAGCCCAGCCGGTTCGAGCGAGCGACTTCGGCATCACACACTTCGGTGTCTACACCGACGACATCGACGCATCTATCGAGCGCTTCGAAAAGGCCGGAGGCACTCCGCTTACCGCGCCGCGCGATATTCCCTATGCAACCGAAAAAGGGCTTGGAAACAAGGTCTGCTACTGCCGCATGCCATGGGGCACGACCGTGGAATTTATCACCACGCCCGACCGCATGGCCTACCATGACCAGACGGATCTGCGCAGGTGGCAGGACTAGGACAGAGCGGTATGAGCTTTGAAAACACAACGTCTTGCCGCAGCTTTCTGTCGCTCTCTGCGATGGCTGGGGCCTCGGCGCTCGGAGGCTGCGCCTCACCTTCGGCACCGGCCGGATGGTAAGGCAGCAGCCGACGCCTCTCCCAGACCCGATACACCCCGTCCAGATCGCCCCGGCACCGAAAGATGCCGAGTTGTCCATCATGTATGCATGAAAAATCCCCGGTTTACCGGCGCTTTTCAGTTCTAGAAATCCAGGCGAAGATAGACGCCGTTGCGATGCGGCCGATAGTAGCCATCATCGTAGTAACGGTCACGGTATCGCCAGCCGCGATCGTCGCGCCAGTGCCGCTCGGCGCGCCAATCCCGATAGTAGCGACGGTGATGCCACCCATACCGGTCGTAATCACGATAATGTCTGTGATGGCGGTGCCGAACCTGAATGATCGCGCTCTTTTCCGCTGATGCAGCTGGTGCCGCAGATCGCGGCATCGCCGCTGCAGGCCCTGCCGCGACGAAGGCCGAACCGAACGAGAGAACGGCCGCAACGGCAAAATGGGCAATTTTCATAGCTCATCTCCTTGGCAGTTTATGACCAAGGGTGGCTGCTTCGCCCTGAACTCGTTCTGAAGACGGCCCTCATCTGAGGTTCATGTAAAACTGTAACGCGCAAGAAGTGGGCGCGACCGCTCAGATAGCGTGTGAGATGGATGGAATGAGAGGAGGCTCCCATTTTGGGTGGCGAATGTCCCGATCTTGCGCTTGGATATGGCGCATGGGCTACGGTGATCGCCGGGCGTTGAGTTGGATCTTGAACCCAATAGGCGTTGCTTTGATTGACCAAGTTGACAAAATTGCGCGAATGCATATCTTATGCATGAAGGAGACTGAAACGATGGTTGAGCGAACAGGCAGCAAGGCAAAGGATCGACGGGAGCGTAGCTCCGACGTCGTGACGATGTTCATGATGAAGGGGGATCCGATCAAGGCTCTCTCTGGGTTCGATCTGCCGGCCGGCGCCGAGGTCGCCATCGTATCGTCAAAACCGGAATCGATCCGAAAGATCCGCCAGGCGGGTCGGGGACGGATCTCTCGGATTGCCGAAGCCACGCCCAGCCTGCGTCAACGCCAGTCAGAGACTAAGACAGCCGTCATCGACAAGTCGGCCTTCGAACCGGATGCGCGCAGCCGAGCGCTGTTGGCGGGCGTCCGCATCGCGGAAGAGGATTTGCGCGCGGCAGGGGGAGCCTACGATCTCGAGCAAGTCAGGACGCTGATGCGCGGCATTTCCCGTCAGGCCGTGGACAAACGTGTTCAGGAAGGCTCGCTGCTCGCTGTGCCTGGGCCAAGCAATCGGAGAAGCTACCCGACGCTGCAATTTGCCCCGGACGGAACGATCGTTGAAGGACTTCGGGACGTGCGTGACGCACTTCAAAGCAAAAATCCCTGGATACTGCTGAACTTCCTGGCGCGACCAGATGCACGCCTTGGCGATCGAAAGCCGATCGACGTTCTCAGGTCGGGCCAACAGGATCAGGTTATCCAGGCGGCGCGACGGCATGGCAAACAGGGGGCGTGAGCGCTCCGCGTCCGCCGGCCGATCTTTCGAGCCGCGTTCCCGAATTGGTGACACTGCCGACAGGAGGGAACCTGCATCGCTTCTACAGTGCTGCTTATGAACCTATTTATTTCGATAGATCTGATCTCGGACGCTTCAATGCGCCGGATGGCTCCTATGGCGTGCTGTATGCCGCTCAAGAGATTGCCGGCGCGTTTGCCGAGACGTTCCTGAGGACGCCAGGGCGTACACTGGTAGATGCCGAACTGCTCCAACGCAAAGGATACGTGCGCCTCGCCGCAAAAAGACCATTGACGCTGGTGCGTCTCGCCGGGCCAGGACTGTCGCGGATCGGCGCCACGGCGGAGGTGCCCCACGGCAGCTTGCCGTACGAGATTGCCCAGGCGTGGTCGAAGGAGCTGTTAAAACACCCCCTTGCGTTCGACGGGATCGCCTATCACGCGCGCCACGACGACACCGAACTCTGCTTTGCGCTCTACGAACGCGCGGCAGATGCAATTTATGAGGTTTCCCGAGATATCGAATTGGACCAGGATTGGTTCTGGGAGATCGGTGAACGTTATGGGATCGGCTTGGCACCCTAGCTGCGTTGCGGAACATGGTGCGCTCTCAATTGCCGTTATGTGGCTGCATGCAACCACGATCGATGACCGTGCTTTTTTGTTGCTTTCGAACGCGCCGATCCGACCGTAGCTTCACCGACCTAAGCAATCAACGACTTCGAAATCGCTCACTATCGATACCCGTTACTGAGCAAGATCGGTAGCCAAGGTGTGCGACGTCAGCCATAGCGCCTCGCTGTCGGGGCGACACGTGCTGCCTGACTGCGAATGTTGCCAATCGCACGCTTCCCGACAACCGAAAGAGCGGCGTTCTGGATATTCTGGCCATTGGCAACGCCCTTTACGAAAGCAAGCGCATCGGCCGCATAGGGGGAGGGCGGCAAAACCCGACCGGCGGCCGCAAAAGCCGCATCCTGCAGCTTCTTGCCCTGGGCGAGCGCCACGGCTCCGTCGAATGCCGCCTTCGCGGCGGGGCCGCCGGGCAGGCGGTCGCGTGCAGCAGCCAATAATGACTGTCCGATGTTCTTGCCACTGGCAAGATTGAGCGCGACGTCAAAGGCGGTCTGGGCGATTGCCCCTCCGGGGACAGCGCTGCGCGCTGCCGACAAAAGCGCCTGCGTTATCGGCTTGCCGGCAGCAAGCGCATTGGCAGCACCGAGAGCGGCTGCGACCCCGGTGCCGATACCCGGCACGAAGGGAGCGACCATCTCAGCCAATCGAAGCTGATCGCGTGCCGCATTGATCTGGCCCTTGACTGCTCCCTTCAGAGCACGGTCGAGGCGCTCTCCCTTCGCAACCCTCACGCCAGCATCAAGCGCAATGGCAGCCGGGCCGGCGGCGAGCCTGAGCGCACTGGCGCCTATCCGGGCGATATCGCCGATCACCGGGATACGGCCGACGGCCTTGGCCGCACTGCCGACGACATTGGATACTTTCTTGACCACCTTGCCGACGCTACGCACGAGGCCACCGAGAAAATACTCCATCTGCGGGTCATAATCGAAAGGGTCGAAGGAAGGCATCTGTTCGCTTTCCCATTCGCCTTCGGATTCGAGCACAGTTGCGAGGGCCGGCGCATAGAGTTCCGCTGCAGCCGCCAGCGCGCCGAGTGCTTCGCGGCGGCCGCCATAGCCGCTGAACTCTTCGATCGCGTGGCGTGCGGCCTCACCGGAAAGCCGTACGAAGCGTCGGCTCTCGGCCAGGGCGCGGCGACGGCTGTCAGTCTCGCCGAACTCCATGTCGAACTGGCTGTCCGGGCTGTCGCTCAACAGCCGGCGGCTGGCGATATTTTTGAGAAGGCCGCCCATCGCGGCGCCGAGTTGCGGGCTGAGCATCCCGCCGGAGCTTGCGGCAGCATGGGCGAGTGTGGCGCCCAGCAGGTGATCGAAGTTCTCTTCCGATCTGCTGCGCAAAAGGCGAACGCCGAGTTCGAATACCTCCGCGTCACTCAGCGCCTGGTCGAATATCGGGGTCCGGCTGCGGCGCAGGATGTGGCTTCCATAAGATGGCTCAATTGCGATCGTCATCTCAATTTCTCCGCGGTTGATCGGCTTGGATGGCCGCGATCTTCTCCTGCAAGCGGGGTGCCAAKCCGAAGGATCGACGCGCATGACCGCGAGCAAGGTGGCCGAAAGAGAGCGGACGAGCGGTTGCCGGCCAGGAAGCATGAATGAAAACAGTTTCTTGGCCTTGCGTCCCTTGCTGCGCGGGCTGGTTCGTTTGCCCCTTGCAGATCCGCTGATCCCCTCGTCCATACCGAAAATGCTTTCGCAAGAATCCGTTGATACCTGACCGACGGCGAAAGTTGTTTCGGTGCCTCTCGATAATCAGATCAATAAAATCAATGGATTAGATTTGGCACGGAAGTTGCGAAGCTCTCTTTGTCACCGCAGGCATCGCGCCGGCGAAACGAGTTTCAAAACTGGAGAGCATGACGATGAACGGTTTCGAGAAGGAAGCATTCGTAAGGGATGCATTCGAGTTGAGCCCGCAGAACGAAGCTTTCGAAAGCGAGTTCGAATGGGGCGGCGAGGCGGAGGCCGAATGGGGCCATGAAGCCGAAACGGAATGGGGAGGCGAGGCCGAAACCGAATGGGAGGCCGAAGGAGAGGGCGAGACGGAGGCTGAATGGAGCGGCGAATACGAATGGGAAGCCGAATCCGAAGCTCTCGGCGAAGCCGAGGTGATGGAACTCGCCGGTGAACTCCTCGAAGTGACGAGCGAAGCCGAACTCGATCTCTTTCTCGGCAATCTCATTAAAAGTGCCGGTCGTGCCATTGGCCAGGCGGTGAAGTCGCCTGTCGGCCAGGCGATCGGTGGGTTCCTGAAGAGCGCGGCAAAGAAAGCTATTCCCCTTGCCGGTGGCGCGCTCGGCGGTCTTGTCGGCGGTCCGCTCGGCGCGCAGATCGGTAGCGGACTTGCGTCTGCAGCCGGCAATGCGCTGGGTCTGGAGGCCGAGATGGAAGCAGAGGATCGTGAATTCGAAGGCGCCAAGAACTTTGTGCGCATGGCCGGCGATGCCGTCAACAAGGTGCTGACGTCCTCTCAGGGCGGTGATCCGACGGCAGCCGCCAAGGCGGCCGTCACGGAAGCCGCAGGCAGATTCGCACCCGGCTTGTTGTCGGGCGCCGGCGGTGGTCGCCGCCATCATCGTCCGCAAAACGGCCGCTGGCATCGCCAGGGACACAATATCGTTATCGTCGGCATCTGATGGCCGGGAACCCTCAAAGAGGAGGCTGCGATGCCAACATCGCTCAGGCCCGCCGACGGCAATTTTCGCGCCCGACGCAGGGCAAGGCTCTCGGGCAGCGGTCCCATGCATTGCACCGGATGCGGCGAGCCCGCGGGTCAGTGCAACTGCGGTCCGCAGGCCTCCGGCCAACACGGCACAACCTTATGGAGAAATTCGATGCATGATCTGGATCGCGTACGCCTTGAACTCGGCGCGCGGGAACGCGAGCTTGAAGCCGAACAGTTCGAATTCAACGAGATGGAGGCGTGGAGCGGCGAAGCCGAGACCGTCTTCGGCGAGATGGAGAATATGGAACTCGCCAGCGAATTGCTGGAGGTCGGCAACGAGGCCGAGCTCGAATATTTCCTTGGCGGGCTGATCAAGAAGGCGGGCCACGCGTTGGGTGGCTTCATTAAGTCGAGCGACGGCCAAGCGCTGGTCGGCATGCTCAAAAAGGCCGCTGGCAAGCTTTTGCCGCAGGCCGGCGCAGCACTCGGTGGGGCAATCGGTGGTTCCGAGGACGCGCGCCTTGGTGGCCAGGCCGCTTCACTTGCCGGCCGTGCCTTTGGCCTTGAACTGGAGGGATTGAGCGATGAGGACCGTGAATTCGAGGTGGCGCGACGCTTCGTCGATCTTGCAGGCGAGGCGGTCAAGAACCTCGTGCAGGCTTCGCCGGGGCAGGCACACGGCGGCAGCGCTGCCGGCGCTCTTGCGGCCGCCATCCAGGCCAGGGCACCAGGTCTCGTTTTGTCGACGCCAGGTCCACGGCACCACGGGCGCGCAAAAAGCGGCAGCTGGGTTCGGCGCGGCCACTCGATCATTCTCATTGGAGCGTAAGAGCCATGTCCGCCGCTCCCCTTGCGCATTGGATGCTGGAACAGGAGGCGAGGGCTCTGCTCACCAGGCTCGCCCGGCTCAAGCCCTTCGTGCTCAACCAGCCGATGGTGCCGGCGGCGTGTTTCCTGCCCACGGCCCAGCTCGCGATCGAACGCTTTCTCGCCAAGGGGCGCAGCGAACTGAAGGCGCGAATTCGTCAGTTCATCGTCTGGGTGAACGGCCCGGGCCGGCGGGTTCCGGCATCCGACGCACAGCAACGTTTCGTCTTTCTCAGGCTGCGCTTCAATGCGGTCCTGTCACAACTCGATCTGTTCGACCATGTGCTCGCGCAACGCGGACAGAACGAGCTTGGCGTCTGGCTTTCGGGCCTCGACGCGGTGTCTTCCGACGCCTTGGCGCTGCCGCAATATTACAGGGCGCCTCCGGTGATCTGCTATCTCGATCGGGGCGTGGGGGCGGCGATCCGACGCGCCCGCACACGCCTGCCTGGTGGCGGTGAGAACCCGGTCTCGATCATCCGCATTCCGCGCGAGCGCATGATCAGCAGCGGTATTTCCTCGTCGCTGATCCATGAGGTGGGACATCAGGGGGCCGAACTTCTCGGACTTGTCGCCTCGCTGCGGCCAGCAATCCGCCAAAGGGCCGAACGCTCCAACGATCCGGTGGTTTGGAACCTTTGGGAGCGCTGGGTTTCCGAGGTGATCTCGGATTTCTGGTCGATCGCCCGTCTCGGGATCGTGTCGACCCTGGGTTTGATCGGTGTGGTCGGCCTGCCGCGGCCGTTCGTGTTCCGGCTCAATGTCGACGATCCGCACCCCATGCCCTGGATCCGGGTCAAGCTCAGCTGCGCCATCGGCGACGCGCTCAACCCGCATCCACAATGGCAACGCGTGGCCCGCGTCTGGGAAAGCTACTATCCGCTCGACAGGCTCTCGGGCGCCCAGCGGGACCTGATCCTTCGGCTGGAGGCAAGCCTGCCGGCTTTTGCCGAGCTYCTTGCCGGTCATCGACCGGCCTCACTCAGAGGACGATCAGTAGCCGAGGCGCTGGAGGCACATGACCGCCGCCCGGAACGACTGGGCGCCCTGTTTCAGGCGTGGCGGCGCGAACCCGCGCAAATGTACCGCGCGCCGCCATCGCTCGTCTTTGCCGCCATCGGTCAGGCAAAGGCGGACGGCCGTCTCGGCCCGGAGGACGAGAGCGAGCTGCTGGCGCGGCTCCTGACCCATTGGGCCATCGGAAGCACATTGAATGTCGTCCCGGTCTGGACTGGTTTGCCCGGCCGGCAACCGAAAACCATCCCTGCAATCTGACGCTGGAGTAACGAGCATGACATCCGTAGCCACTTCTTCGCAGACCGATTGGAACTGCCGTATCATCTATTCACCCGCGAAGCTCCATGAGGGTTTGCCGGTCGATGTTGGCGTCTTGCTGAATCACCTCGAGATCGGAGATGTGGACATAGGCACGCACCCCGAACTTTATGGTCTCTACGAATACCGGTTCACGCTTGACGGCAAAACCCTCCTCAATGACGATCAGCTGGAGTTTTTCGACAACCCGGATCAGTTCAAGGTGCCGGACGTCTTTCACGGAAAGCATGTCCTGACTGTCACGATGCGTCGGCTTAAGGATTTTCCTGCCAATATCAGGCGGCTGAAGCGCTACTCCGATCTGCCTGCACTCCCCGACATCCTGGAGAATAGCTGCGATATCGAAATCTCGGCGAGGCACGATCTGCCCACGAAGGTGGCATTGCAGCGTTCGGGCGCTTCACCGACGCCCGACCAAGCGCTTTGGGCGGCKATCCGCAATCGCACGTCGGCGATGAGCTTTCCCCGCTATCAACGCTTCATCAACACGCTGCTGGTCGACAAGGGCGGTTTCGACAAGGCCGTCCAGACGGTGGAGCGCGAACTCAGCGATCTGGACGTAGATGGAAGACGCCAGTCGCTCGGTGTGTTCGGTCCACATGCATACGGAATTCTCAAACTCGCAACCCAGGCTTTTTTGACGCTTGAAAGCGGCGTTGCGATCCGTGAACGCGATGCCTTCGGCGAAAGCGATGACATTTTCAGCGCCGAACATGAAGACGTGCGCATGGAACGGGAGGGCGTCACCGCGCGCGGTCTGGAAAGGCGCCTGCGCAGTTATCTCAGGACGTCCGACGGACAGCCCGTGGCTTTGCCCTATCTCAAACGCATCGTTCGAGCCTTCATCAGCCTGGATAGGGATGATCCGGCAAAACCGGAGACTTCGCCGTTCGGCGAAGGCATCCTGAAACACCGTTTCACCGCTCCCAGCATGCTAGAGCTGATCTGGTCCTACTGGCTGGAGGAGGGCATGCTGGTCCAGACGATCAACGCGATTGCCCTGCGATTCCAGAACCGCCGCAGTTCACCGCAAGATCCGCTGGGCGAGCTGGAATTCGATCCTCTGCGACCGCTCAACAATCTTCTCTGGGGCTATATCCAGGACGAGCACAATCGCCTCACGGTGTCGCGCCGTGCCTATGAATACCAACATCATTATGGTCTCATCCTGCAGGGCAAGGCGGTCCGCGGCATGGTTCCGGCTGATACGCGTTCCAAATTCATCGAGGCGTTCCATAATCTGCTATATCGCGCCGGCCTGTTTTATCGGGAAGATCGCGACACGACCGTTATCGCTGATGCCTTCCCGCTGCTGAACGCGTTGAAGGAGGTTCATCTTATTCTCGCCGAAGGTGCCCATAATCAATTCGGCGATMTGACCTGGACCGCGCGCGGTGAAATGCTGATCAATCAATGGATGCTCGCACGACCCGAGACGCGCGAATTCCTGCGCGGCCGCTACATGGTACCCTATCAGGAAGGGTGGATGGGTGCGGTCGACTGCATGAAGAAGCTGCAAGGCTGGTCCGATACGTCGATCACGCATTTCCACGAGTTGGCCGTGACGGGCGAGCGCATCCTGCTGTCCATCCGTTACGGGGATTGGGTCGATATTAACAATATCGAAGAGCAGGCCAAAAACTGGGCCCGGAGCTGCAAACCCGAGATCCAGCGCTATCTGCACGGCTATCAGGCCGTGACAGGTGTCGATCTTGGCGCCGAGACGACCGAGGCGCAGGATGGCGCAGGACGGCTCACCCAACCGTCGAAGCTGCTGCAGCGACGCCTGTTGGCCCAGCACAGCGGTTCTCCAGGACGGCGGCCGGGCGGCATGCGCACGATCGGTTCGTCTGCTGCTTCGCCTGAGGAAATGCAGCCGCTGCGCCCTGCCCAGAAATATCTCGCCGAGAAGTAGGGCAGGACCATGCCCGACTTTACTTCGGCCCTTTACCTGGGCTTGACCCACGACCATGGCGCGCTGCGGCCGTGGCGGCAGCTGACAACCGGGCGCCCGGCGGCGCTCGGCTCCCTGCGGGAGGTCGAAGACCTCGAATCCGCGCTCGCCGAGTTTCTCGGCTGCGGCGCGGTTGCGATCGGCCCTTCGACATTTCACCTGTTCTGGGACCTGTTCGACATGTTTGCCGACGACATTACAATCCATAGGGATAGCGGCGCATATCCCATCGCGCACTGGGCGGCCGACGCCGTTGGCGCACGCGGAGTGCCGCAATTTGCCTTCGCCTCCCACGATCGCAGCGCGCTTCGGGCCTCGCTTGCGTTGCGGTCGGCAAACCGGAGGCCTCTCGTGCTCGTGGATGGATTGAACCCGCTCACGGGGCAGCCAGCTCCGCTGCCGGACTATCTTGATCTTGTCCGACAACGCAAAGGATGGCTCGTCCTTGACGACACACAGGCAATTGGCATCCTTGGCAGACAGGCAAGTGCCGCCCGTCCCCTGGGCATCGGCGGGGCGGGCACGCCAGCATGGTTCGAGCTAGCCGACCCGCACCTCATCCGTGTCGCCTCGCTTGCCAAGGGTTTTGGGGTGCCACTTGCCCTGATCGGCGGCAGCCGCTCGCTCATCGAACGCTTCAAGGCGATCAGCAAGACGCGCGTGCACTGCAGTCCGCCCTCCCAGGCGGACATTGCAGCGGCGCGGCGAGCGTTGATGATCAACGCACGGCATGGCGAAACGCTTCGCCAGCGCTTGATCAACGTGATTTCTTCGTTTCGACAGGGGCTGAGCAGCTTGGGCATGGGGGCCCATGGCGGGTTTTTTCCGGTCCAGACCCTAATCCTGCCGGCGCGCATGAAGGCCACCGGACTGCACACGGCACTCGACTGGTTGGGGGTTGCCACCGTTCTCCATCGTGCCCGTCGCGGCGGTCGAGCCCTCGTCAGCTTCATTTTGAACGCGAGCCACGGGCTCGCAGACATAGAAGTGGGGCTTGTCGCCCTGCATCTGCTCCTCACTGCCTGCACGCGACAGAAACCAGCCTTGCAAATCCAGGAGTAACAGCCATGGACAGATTGTTGCGCTTCAATCCCGAGCCCTTCGGCCCGGAACTGGAAATGGAATATTTCGAGCACGAGTTCGAAAACGAAGCCGATATGGAGGAGGAATTCCGTGGCCGAGGCGGAAGGAGAGGTTCGATGCGGCCCGGCCCCGCGTACAGTCCTCCATCGCGCTATCGCATGACATCTCGCATACCGTTGCGGAAATCGGGCCCCCGTCCCCAGTTTCGGACCGGACAGGGCCGTTTCGGTGGTCAGACGGGTTCGTCCTTCCAGACACCAGGGGGTGGTTTCGGGCCATCCCGCAGAGGCGGCGCACAACAACGCCATCCGTGGGCAACGCAGCACAGCCAGCGCCATTTCGACCGTGGCTATCACGGCTGGCGCAATCCGTGGCGGGATGGGATTTTTGCCCCCACAGTCCCCTATGAAGGCGGCATGCCGTCCGATTTCGTGAGCTGGATCCAATCCAGCCTCAACGATCAGCTCGGACTGCGTCTGCCTGTCGACGGGGTCATGTCGGCGGCCACGCGCGGCGCGGTGCGCAGTTTCCAGGAGCGACAAGGACTGCCCGTCAACGGTCTCGTCGGACCCGAGACCCAGGCTGCTCTGAGACAAGGGCCGGGTGGGGCCGGCGCCACGGGTGCCCCCGGCCCAGGCGGCCCGCCTGCGGCAGAACCCGCGTCGCCGGCCCCCGAGCCCTCGCCGCCTGGCTCCGCGGCGCCACCCGCCGACGGCGCAGCTCCCGGCGAACTGGAATTCGATATCGAGGCCTATCACCCGCAGCGCCGTCGCAAGCGGCCGGCGCCGAAGAAGACAAAACCCTCACCTGCTCCGGGGCCTGCACCCCTGCCGGCCGCGACGATTGCGGCCAATGCGGCAAGCATCGCCCAGAAGCAATTCGACCTCTGGGACAAGGGCAAGCTCTCCGAGACACAGCCTCGCGCCTTGCCGATGCTCCAGGACTATTGGAAGACAGGGCTCGGCATCAGCTACACCACGACGCAGCTGGCCTCTCCGGCTTTCCAGAAGGCACATTACTGGAGTGCTGCCTTCATCAGCTGGGTCATGCGCAAGGCCGGGGCCGGCAGCGCCTTCAAATATGCAGCCTCCCACTCGGTCTATTTTGCGGCTGCGCGCAAGAATCGCGCGGAAAATAACGACAATCCGTTCAAGGCCTACCGTCCGACCGAGATCGCGCCACGACCGGGCGACCTGATCTGCAACTGGCGTGACAGGCCGGTCACCTATGACAGCGTCAAACCGGGTGATCCCGGTCATTGCGACGTGGTCGTCGCCGTCAAGCCCGATCACCTGCTGGCGATCGGCGGCAACAAGGGCCTGAACGGCACCGTGTTGATGGTCAAGGTGCCGATCGATGCAAATGGCCGCCTGAAGGGTGCCAAGTTTTACGGTATCATCCGCGCCGAAGACGCGGGCGGATCCGTCAGGCCGGGACCTTTGCCCCAACCTCAGCCTTCTCCGGGACCCGGTCCGTCCGTCGTGCCGCTGCCCAGCGTCGCCGTGCCACCGGTCACGAGGACCGAGCATGTACCGCCGGGTACGACGCTCTACACCAAGATCGATCTCGCCATTGTCGACAAGTTCGGTATCAAGGCCGACCCGATAACCGGCATTTTCGTTCCCAACGGCTTCGTCAGCGGCCGCGCCACGGACATCGTCCTCTGGCTGCACGGCCACAAGGGTGACAGCAACCGTCGGCTCACGATCGATCAATACTGGAACGCCAGCCGCGTGCCCTATGGCGCCTTCCGCGAAGGCATAAACGACAGCGATCGCAACATCGTGCTGGTCGCCCCGACGCTCGGGTCGCGTTCRGAGGCCGGGACGCTGGTGAAGGCCGGCGGACTGGACAAGTTCCTCTCTCAGGTCCTGGGGGTCTTGGGGCAGGGCGTGCCGTCTGCGCTCGGCAATCTCGTTCTGGCCTGCCACAGCGGTGGCGGTTCGCCGATGCGGCGGATTGCCGGCGGTAGCGACAAGGCGCTGGCAAACCTGCGTGAATGCTGGGGGTTCGATTGCACCTATAACAGCGGCGACGACAGTTTCTGGGCTGATTGGGCCAGAAGGCGTCCGAGTGCGCGTTGCTTCATCTATTACATCAAGGGGTCGCCCACCGCGAAGCTGGCCGAATCCCTGCGCAACAAAGGCGTTGCCAACGCGATCGTTCTGCCGTCGAGGGATGCGCGCCACAACTACGTTCCCATCACCCACTGGAAGGAGCGCCTTCAGGGAGCAGCCTTCTTGCGGACGCGCGGTTCGCCCGGTCCCGGACCATCGCCGCAGCCAGGCCCGCAGCCGGCTCCATCAGGCGAACCGGATGACCTGAAATCGCTGAGTCACGCCGCATTCATCGAATTCGTTGGTGTCAGGGCTCGCAAGGCGATGGTTGCAACCGGAGTGCCGGCTTCCGTCACGGTGGCCCAGGCGATCGTCGAAACGGGCTGGGGCAAACACACGATCGGCTCGGCCAAAAATCTCTTCGGTATCAAGGGCAAGGGTCCCGCGGGCAGCGTGACCGTGCCGACCAAGGAATATGTTCGAGGTCAATGGGTCACGATCCAGGCTGCCTTCGCCAGATACAACAGTTTCGAGGAAAGCATTACCGAGCACGCGCGCTTTTTCCTGCGCAACAAGCGCTATGCCAAGGCTCTCGCTGTGAAAGGCGATGCGGAGGCATTTGCGCGCGAGATCCACAAGGCTGGATATGCGACAGGCCCTGATTACGCCACCCAGCTGATCAAGATCATGCGCCAGAACAACCTCCGCCGGTTCGATAGCTAGGCCTCGATCGATGGAGCACATGTTTGGCGATAGCGGCAGGAACCTGCTGCTATCGTTTGTCACCGATCATCCACGACATGGAACTGATCGCGCGGACTCTTTATCGCGGCGCCATCGATGCGATGACCGAAACGATCAGTTGATAGGTCTGACGTCATCAAGTCGTCGATCTGGAAGGTCGCGGGTATGGGCTCGCCGGATCTGCAGGGCTCGATCGGTGACGCCGAGCCTTTGAGCGGCTTTTTGCAGGCTGCCATTCTCAAGGCGTGTCGCGCATCGAATGGCGCATTCTTCGGCGGCGCGTCCGATTTCCTTCAGTCCGACGCCGAGCAGAACCGCCCGCTGGATGAGGGTCTCGAATGTGTCGTCCGGCCAGTCCTGGAGCCTTGCCGGATCGACCGGGCGCTCGTTGCGCGGCACACAGCCAATGCTGATGATGCCGTCATCCGCGCAACGATACATGAGGCGGGCGATGACCTGCTGGAGGTCCCTGACATTGCCCGGATAGCTGCGTTCCATCAGGTATCGGCAGACAGCTTCATCGAGCACCGGCGGGCGTTTCGTGCCGGACATCTTGCGAATGAAATAATGGGCAAGCGGGATGATGTCTTCGGTGCGCTCGCGAAGCGGCGGCAGGCGCGTCACGAAACCGGCAATGCGAAAATAAAGATCGGCGCGGAAAGTGCCTTGCTCAACCATGTCGCCAAGATCGCGATTGGTGGCACAGACCAGCCTGAAACGCGTGCGATGCCAGGTGCTTCCACCCACACGCTTATAGGCGTGCTCCTGGATGACACGCAGCAGCTGGGCCTGCAGCGCAAGCGGAAGTTCGCCGACCTCGTCGAGAAACAGTGTGCCGCCATCGGCGAGCGCGAATGCCCCCTGACGGTCGCTCAGCGCACCGGTGAAGGCGCCGCGCTCATGGCCGAAAAACTCGCTTCCGGATAGTTCCGGAACGATGGTCGAGCAATCGAGGATCACCATGTCGCGCTTTTGAGGACGTGGATCGAGGTCGTGAACAAGCCTTGCCGTCACTTCCTTGCCCGTGCCGCTTTCGCCCGTCAGCAGGATCGGTGTGTCGCCGAAATGGGCGGTCTCGGCGATGTCGCGCAGAAGGCCGCGCCACTTGTGGCTATTGCCGACGACAACATTCCCTGACACGGATTTTTCAAAAAGCTGATCGACGGACAATTTTCGCTGGAAGCGGGCCTTGATCTGGGACGCGACTTTCCCGAGATCGCTCCAGTAGATGACGTCGGCTGCTCCGGCCCGGAGCAGGTCCCAGCCTTCAGCTCTGGAAGTATTGGCTGATTTCAGGACGACTGCGATGACGTAGTCCGCGTCCTTGCCAAACAGGATTTTTAATGCCCCAGCCGGAGGCGCGATAAAACACAATCCGAGTGATCCCGTATCGCTGTCATGCGCCGAGACGACCACGATGCCTTCCTTTGCCAGAGCAGCCGCGATCTGTCCTTTCAGATCGTCGGCAATCTCCCCCGAGTACTGCACCCAGCAATTCGCTTTCATGGCTATTGCTCCTGCGCGAGGGTAGGGGGATTTGTCGACCGATCGGCCCTGGTAGCGAGCGACAACGATCAGGCTTCGACGAGAGACAACCCCTTTCCGGACACGAAACAGTTCTTCGCGACAATCTGAGTCGATCAGATATGAAATGTCGTCTGCGAGGCTTTCCTGGACAGCAATAACGGCCGGTCCGCCGTTTGAGAGGCCAAGGGCGCGCAAACCGTTCTCGCGCGCAATCAGCCGATAAGGGTCGGCCCCCGGGGAGGGGCCAGGCCTGTTCGTACGTGGGAGGCGGGTCTCGAACAGCCAGGTCACCGCAAGACCTGATCGCAATCACAGACGCTGCGCAGCACGCGTGAACCACTGGTCCAATCACGACTGTTTCGGCACGACGGCCAAATTCACGATGATGTCATTGCGAGCAATAAAGCGGCAGTACCAAGCTGCTGCTGAACAGCATACCCCTCCCAGCAGATGACAAGCCCAACCCTGACGAAGTAAACAATAAGCTGTCACGGTCAAAACGTCTACTATAGGTGGGCACTTTTCACGATTCTTCTGGAAGTCCAAAAACACCGAGCAGGTCGATCGCGGGAAAGGTCCGCGGATGGGAAGGCCGGCCACTGAATGGGGCGCTCGATCGCCTTGGCGATGTCCTCGCCTTTCTCTCTGGCCTCTATGATTGCATGGTAGGCTTTCGAAACATCCTTCAGGGGCTTCTGCGCCTCTCGAACCGACCGCGTCACGTGAGCGGCCGCCCGATTGAGGACAAGGCATCCGGCGTGAAGATTGATCGGCTTGGGATGGCCGATGCCATTCGCTGTCTCCGGGACGGTACGCTCACGGTCCGGAAGCTCGATCGCCTCGGCCGATCGATGAAGCACCGCATCAAGATTATCGCCGAGCCGGAAGCCAAGGGTGTCGGGTTGCGCTCCATCACCGAAAACATCGACACCACGACATCCAGCGGGCGCCTGGTTTTTCCATCTGTTCGGGGCATTGGCGCAGTTCGAGCGCGATCTTATCCGGGAGAGAACCCGCGCCCGCCTGCAAGCCTCAGAGAAACGAGGCCGGCGCGATGGTCGCTAGATGGTGATAACACCGGAGAAGCTCGCGAAAGCCCTTCAGTATCCGGCATCCAGCCCCAATCTTCGTGAAGCTGCCGCTCGTGTAAAGATCGGCAAGACCGTGCTTTACCAGCGCTCAAAGTCGAAAATCAGCCTTGTCGAAGGTCAACTAGGCTTGGGTCACGTCGTTGACCCGACCAGCAACGAGCGCGCGGTTTGGCAAATATTAAATGATGAAGGTGTGCAGGTTGCCGTGTACTGTGGTTCGGCGTGTCCCGATTTACTCGATGGCAAGCCATCAGGTGCCATCATGATGGCAGGTGGCCAATGGCTTATATTTGGCCAAAAGGAGACCATCACAATGGCCGCACCACAACTCTCTGTCCGAAGCTCCAAGGCAAGGGATCTAGCTCACAGGCTAGCACGCCGTGAAAATCGTTCGATTGCCGAAGTGGTTGAACGCGCGCTTGAGGCCTACGAGACGCGTGAGGCGGGGCGCGAGCCTGCTTCTAGTTTCTATTCGCGTATAAATGCAGAAGCTGCCACGGACATCGATCTGGATGCTGTCATCCGTGAAAATCGTCATCCTCATCAAGGCATCGAGCTTTGATATTTGTCGATACCAACATCGTCTCCGAGACGTTKAGGAAGGCTCCAGACGAAGCTGTCATGGCTTGGCTGGTTCGGTTCGATGCCCAATTGGCCCTGCCAACTGTGACAATCGCCGAGATCGCTTTCGGTATCCAGAAGATCAGACCGGACCAACGGGCCGATCGTCTGGAACAGGGTCTTGTAGAGTGGCGTCGCCGGTTTGCCGATCGGATCTTTGAGCTGAGGAAGAAGCGCCCTCGCTTATGGGGAAATCGTGGCGGAGGCGGTTCGTCGAGGACGCGCAATGTCAGCACCTGATGCAATGATCGCTGCAGTCGCCCGGGTGAATGGCGGACGGCTGGCCACACGCAATCTCAAGGGTTTCGAAACGACGGCTCTCAATCTCCTGTGCCCGTGGGATTTCTGATCGTCCTGTCGCGCATTGCCCGCAAATATCCCGATATCCGCCTGCATATCGAAAGCGGCACCACCGATGAAATCATCCGCCATATCGAGGCAGGCCGCATCAATCTCGGCTTCATCCGGCCGGTGGAGAATATCGGCTCCTTGCGCTTCTTCTCGATTGCTCATGAACGTTATCTTCTGGCTGTGGCCAAGGAGAGCCCGCTGTCTGCCAAGAGCGAGATCGATCTCGAGGATCTGCGAAGCGAGAAGATCATCTCCTTTTCCCGTCAGAACCTCTCCTACAGCGAACGCTATTTCGCCGAAAAATTCGAGGAGCACGATCTGACCGACAATGTCGCCTATACCTGCGATGACACCTTCTCGCTGGTGTCACTGGTCTCGGCCGGTCTTGGCATCGGCTTCGTGCCGGAATGGACGCAGGATCTGCCGAACCGCGGCTTCGAGCTGAGGAAAGTCAAAGGCGTCGATTTCAAGATCGGGCTCGGTGTCGCCTGGAACAGGGAGGACCCGACTGCCTCGCGAGACGATATCATCGATATCGCCAGATCGCTGGTGCGGCCGGGCAGGTGAGGGCAGCAAACATTCATGCAGGCGATACGGTTCCACCGCCGAATTGTGGGCATATCCTGGCGACACCCTCGAAAGCATAGGGTCGCCGCAATGCACCGAAATGCTAAGCTCCAAACCGGTTTCCTTTCGCATGGAGATGACATGCAGAAACGATTGGAGCTCATTCTTAAAGTTTTGAGGTCTGCCCGACCGATTGCCGAGAAGAACCCGATGCATGGCAGAGTGGTCGAACGCATCGACAAGGCAATCCGTCCGGCCGAGAACCTGCTGAAGGCGGCGCGTGGCGGCGACCAACCAAAGCACAAGTCTGGCACAGTTTGCCTGCACGATTGGTTCGGTCAGACGCGGCACGAGAGTGTGGCCGGCGGTGCCGGGCCCTGTCTGATAGAAGAGCCGAGCTCCGGGAACAATCCGGTCAGCCCGTCAACTCCGCTGTGGTGCCGTGCTGTGCCGATGAGATAAATTCCCTGACAGCGCCGAGATCGCTGACTTCGGGATGCGCAATGAGATACTCGCTTGCCGCGACTGATGCACCGGCGATCTTCAGCCCGACCAGACGCTCGTCGTTGCCGAGTTCCTTGTCGAGAACAATCCCGAGGCCGAGGTCGTTGGCGACGGCTTCCTTGACCGCCTCCCGGCTTGCCAGCACCAATTCCTGACGGATGCGGATGTTCTTGTCGGCAAGGGCGCGCTCGAAAATCTGTCGCGTCATCGAGCCCGCCTCGCGCAGGATGAAGGGCTCGTCCTGGAGTTCATCGATTCCGATCGCATCTCGCCCACTCCATCGATGATCGGCCGGCACGACGACGAGGACCTCCTGCCCCACCAGGCGATGGCAGTAGAGATCGTCGCGGGGCTCGGTCAGGGTCACGACGGCGACATCGACGCGCTGCTGGGAAACGAGATCGAGCAGGGTGCTGGTATTCGACATGCGCGTCTCGATATGGATGCCCGGCCTAGTGATGCGGAACCTGCGGATAAGCGGCATTGCGACATGCGGGCTGCAGAGCCCGATGGTCAGATGCCCCGTGCGGAGTTCCTTGCCCCCTTCGATCCTGGCGGCGACATCTTCCAATCCCTTGATAATCTGATGGATATGCGGAAGCAGATCGACACCATCGGGCGTCAGCTCCACGCCAGAGCCGCGCCGGTGAAACAGTCTGTTGCCGATCGCCTCTTCAAGCGCCCGCACATGCTGAGTAACCGCAGGCTGGCTGACGCTGAGCGCCTGGGCGGCGGCGGAAAAAGTGCCGTGCTGAGCGACGGCGTAGAAGGCTCGCAGCTGCGAAAAATTCATCGTCGGATATCCATCGTCAAATAAGTGTCACTTAATTCATGCATCTTAACTATATATCAAACTTATAACAGCTCGGCAACTCCCGGGCATTTCGAATTTTCCACCGTCTCGCCAAAAATATTGGAGAACCGACATGAACACACTCAAATTTGCCGCGGCGGGTGCCGTCGCTCTTCTGTTCTCGGCGCAGGCCGAAGCCCGCGACCTCGTCATCTATAACGCCTCTGAAAATGTCAGCAACGCGCTGACGGCCGCCTTCAGCGCCAAATATCCCGACATCAAGCTTCAGGTCGTTTCCGGATCGACGGGGCCGATCGCTCAGCGCGCCATCGCCGAAATGGGCAACCCCCAGGCCGACCTCGTCTATCTCGTCAACAGCGATGCGCTCGAGCAGCTGAAGAACGCCGGCGCCTTCGAACCCTACAAGGCTGCGAGCACCGACATCAGAGACAGTTTCCGCGATCCGGATAATTTCTATACCCGCTACTTCGCAACAACGATGTGCATGGTGGTCAATCGCGACCGTCTTGCCGAAAAGCATCTGCCGATGCCGACGACCTGGGAAGACCTGATCAAGCCGGTCTACAAGAAGGAAATCTCGCTTCCGTCGCCGATGAAGTCCGGCACGGGTGGCGCGATCCTGACGACCTTTGTCGATGCGTTCGGCTGGCCTTTCGTCGAAAACCTCAACGAGAATGTCTACCAATATTCCGACGGCGGTTCGGGCGGCGCCCAGCTTGCCGGGACGGGCGAGGTGACGATCGGGCTTTCCTACGACACGACCTGCTATGCGACCAAGTCCGCCGGACGTCCTGTAGAGATCGTCTTCGGCCGGATCACGCCGAATACCAGCGAGGGCGGCGGACTTCTCGCCGGTGCTCCGCATCCGGAAGAGGCCAAGCTCTTCCTCGATTTCATGGCTAGCAAGGATGCGGCCGAAGTCCTCGGCAAACTGGTCGGCGCGACCGCCGTGCCGGGATATGGTCTCGTCGATCTCGATCAGGTCAGCACCTGGACGATGCGCCGTCCGGTCAACATGGATGAGTTCCGCAAGGAATTTTCCGCTCGCTTCCTGAATGGCGGCTGATGCTTCAGCGCGCCGATCATATTGCCAGCCGGCGACCCGTCGATAGAGGCGGGCCGCATCTGGTCGTGGAAGKTCTTGCCAAGCGCTTCGGTGGTTTTACCGCTGTCGACCGCGTCGATCTTGAAATCGGGCTTGGCGAATTCGTCACGCTGCTTGGAGATTCCGGCTGCGGCAAGACCACGCTCTTGCGCATGATCGCGGGCTTTGCCGCACCGGACGGTGGCAGGATCCTGCGCCACGGTGAGGATGTCACCTATCTGGCGCCCGCTGCGCGTCGCATGGGCTTCGTTTTCCAGTCCTACGCGCTCTTTCCGACCAAGACCGCCGAGCAGAACATTGCCTTTGCCCCCCGCATGGCCGGTCGTCCGCGCGGCGAAATCCGTAAACGGGTGAGGGAGCTCGCCGAAATAGTCGAAATCGACCGGCTGCTCGACCGCTACCCGCACGAGATGTCCGGCGGCCAACAGCAGCGCGTGGCGCTTGCCAGAGCGCTTGCAGCCGAGCCGGAAATCCTGCTCCTCGATGAACCGATGTCAGCACTCGATGCCCGTATTCGCGCCAAGCTCCGGGCCGAGCTTCGCGGTTTGGTCGATCGGCTGGGGATCACGACGCTCTACGTGACGCATGACCAGGAGGAGGCGCTCGCCATGTCCGATCGGGTCGCCGTCATGCGTGCCGGGCGCATCGAACAGATCGGCACACCGAACGAAATCTACCATCGGCCGGTCTCGCGCTTCGTCGCCGACTTCATCGGCGTGTCGAATATACTGAATGGCACGGCTGCCATGGGCGGTTTTGCCGTCAATAATGCTCTGTGGGATTTTGCCCTTCCAGAAGGCATCGCAGAAGGTGAGACCCTCACCGTCATGATCCGCCCCGAGCATATGCTGCCATGTGCGATCGATGATCCCGGTGCGGTTTGCGGCACGGTCGAAGCCGTCACCTTTCTGGGCTCGACGTTGCGCGTCCTCATTAATTGCCCGGACAATCTTAAGCTCATCGCCGAGCAGCCCTCGACATCGGCTTGGGCCGGTCTTCAGCGCCATGCTGCAATTGCCGTCAAGCCCGATCTTGCGCAGCTCGTTCTCCTCGATCGGCCGATCTCATGAACAGACATCTACTGCGCCGCCTTCCAGGAATTGCGGCAGCCGTGACCGTCATGCTGTTGCTGCTGACCTTCATCGTCGTGCCTGTCACGCTGGTGCTCATCAAGAGCTTCGACAATTCCGGCCCCTTGCCGGCATGGCGTCTCGCCGAGATGACGCAGGATGCCATCGCCCTCTTGCCCGCTGAGAAACGGCAGGCGGCAATCGACAAATGGGTGACCGACGCGACGCAGGCCGAACGTGTCAAAGCGACTGCGACCGCTTACGAGCTTGCCGGCGCCAAAGTTACCTGGCGCACGGATCAGCCCTTCGACCAGCAGCAGGCAGCGATCGAGCAGGCTTTCTCGAGCCTCTCGCCGTCCGACCGGGCGGCTGTTGAAACCGCCTTTCCGGTCGCCCAGATCATGCTGCACAAGCGCATAGCGCTTGCCTTTGCCGTGCGCGACAAGATGGCACCTTCCGAATTCGATCTTTTGCGCACCGCCAGAGCCGCGCGCTACGGGCTCGACAACTATGTCGCCGTCCTCGCCGATCCCTATCTGCGCAAGGCTGCTCTCAACAGCCTCTGGCTGGCCGCTGTTTCCGTCCTCTTCACGGTCTCGATTGCCTATGCAATCGCCTACGGGCTCAATCGCGGCGGCATCGCCCGGCCCGCCCTCACACGAACAATACTCTTGCTGCCGCTGGTCGCCCCGCCGGTGCTGGTGGCGACTGCGACCACCATGCTCTTCGGTCGGCGCGGGCTCATTACCTTTACCCTGCTCGACCAGACGCTCGGCCTAACCGATGCGGACGCCTTCAATCTCTATGGACCCTTCGGCATCGTCATAGCCCAGACGCTATCCTTCCTGCCAACGACGCTGATCGTTCTCGACAATGTCATGCGGCGCCAGGACGGGCGGCTGGAGGAGGCAGCCATGATGCTCGGCGCCGGACGGCTGGCGCTGTTTTTCAATGTCACCTTCCCGCTGAGCTGGCCGGGCCTGAAGCGGGCGATCGTGCTCGTCYTCATCCAGAGCCTGACGGATTTCGGCAATCCGATGATCCTCGGACGCGATACGCCAGTTCTTGCCGGCGTCATCTACGACCAGATCACCGGTTTCCAGAATACGCCGCTCGCCTCCGCGATCTGCCTCTGGCTGATCGTCCCGTCGCTCATCTTCTATCTGGCGCTCGAACAGATCGGCCGGCGCAAGCGCTATGTCAGCGCCGATGCGGGCACGCCAGCCGAAGTATTTCAGCCGCTCCTCGTCAGGGCGGGTCTTGCGGGGCTTGCGGGTGTTTTCTGCCTGCTCATCCTCTCCATCTATGGCGTCGTCATTCTGGGCTCTGTGACGCGTATCTGGGGCGTCGACTGGAGCTTCACGCTTGCCTACTTCACGCCGGAAGGGATCGGATCCGGTCTTGCCGGCACCAATTACGGATCGGCAAGCGGCGGTCTTGAACAGGTCTGGAACAGTGTGCGGATCGCGGCTGTTGCCGCGCCGATCGGCGGGCTACTTGCACTTGTGATCGGTTATGTTGCCGAAAGGATGCGCGCCCCCTTCGGAGATGTGATCGCCTTCCAGGCGATGATCCCGGCAATCCTTCCGGGCATCATCTTCGGTGTCGGTTATATCATCGCCTTCAACGCACCTTTCGGCATCAAGGCGCTGTCGCTGTCCGGCACGCAGGCGATCCTCATCATCAACATCATGTTCGGCAATCTCTATGTCGGCGTGCTGGCTGCGCGTGCCGCCTTGCAGCGCATTGATCAGGCGGTCGACGAGGCAGCGGAGAGCCTGGGCGCCGGCATGATCAGACGCTTCTACGAGGTGACGCTGCCGATGTTGCGCATCGCAGCTCTCCTCGGCGTACTCTACGTCTTCGTCGATGGCCTGACGACGCTGTCGTCGATCATCTTCCTCGTCAGCGGCAACGTCCAGCTTGCATCGGTCGCGATCTTCAATGCGGCGCAGGATTCCAGCTATGGCTATGCGGCCGCAAAGAGCGTCGGCCTGCTCGCCGTCTCGGTTCTGGCCATGGGGACCGTCTGGTGGATCGAGAAAAGCACGCGGCGCGCACAGGGGCTGGCAGCCGATCCCGCCGCAGACAAACGATACGGCACGCAATTGACAGTGACCGGCATGGGAGGAACCTTTTGATGGACCGCGAACACGATGACAACGGTCCTTCGGCCAATGCCATGTTCGTTGCGCGTGACGCCGACAGTTTCTTCCATCAGGAGGGATCGAGCCCCTGTCTTGCGGCGCTGAAGCGGGTTTCCGGCGTCTGGATCGAGGACCTTGACGGCAGGCGCTTTATCGACCTGCATGGCAATACGACGCACCATATCGGTCACGCCAATCCGGAGCTTGTCGCCGCACTCAAAGCGCAGCTTGACACATTGCCGTTTGCGCCGCGCCGGTACACGAACGAACCGGCGACCTTGCTGGCCGAACGTCTTGTCGGGCAATGGCCTGGCGGCAGGGCCAAGGTCCTGTTGGCGACCGGCGGCTCGGATGCGATCGAAATCGCCATCAAGCTCGCCCGTGTCGCCACCGGACGCAGTGCTACCATTTCGCTGGAAGGCTCCTATCACGGTCATGGGTTCGGTTCCTTCGGACTGTCGCGCGCCAACCCCGATCCTCGCCTTGGCAGTTTCCTGCCTGATCGGGTGCATATTCGCCCCTACTGGCGCGAGGGCGGTGCCGACGCAATGATTTCGGATTTGAGAGCCGCTCTGGAGGAGACGGACGGTGGCATAGCAGCGGTGATCGCCGAGCCCATGCGGTCCAATTGTCAGGTGCCACCAGATGGCCTCTGGCCCGAGGTACGCAGACTTTGCGATGCGGCCGGCGCCAGGCTGATCTTTGACGAAATCCCGTCGGGCCTTGGCAAGACCGGCACCTTCTTTGCCTTCGAGCAGTTCGGAACGATCCCGGACATCGTGGTGCTCGGAAAGGCGCTTGGGGGAGGCATATTGCCGATCGCAGCGGTTATTGCGGATAAAGCGCTCGATATCGCACCCGAACTTTCTCTCGGACATTACACACATGAGAAAAACCCGATGACGACAAGGGCTGCCTTGACCACAGTCGACATCATCCTTCGAGATCGTCTGGCCGATCGAGCTGCCCATCTCGAACATGTGGTGCGCGCTCGTGTCTCAGATCTGGCACTCATTGAACCATCGCTTTTGGGCGTAAGGGGCAGGGGACTTCTGCTGGCGCTGGAAATTGATCGATCGCAGCTCGACGCGGATGATGGCGGGCTTGTCGACACGCTCCTCGAGCACGGGGTTTCGACGACGATGAAGGGCGCCAACGCGATCGGCTTTTCGCCTCCATTGACGATCTCGGATGGCGAACTGGAAATGGCTTTGCACAAAATCGTGTCGAGCCTGCGCGGACTTCGGCTGGGCCATCTCTGATTGATGTCGCGGCGGCGTCATMGAGACCGGCCCGAAACCGTGGGACAGTCGGTCCCGCGTTTCCTTCGGATCGCTGCTTCTGCCGCTACTTTTCCTCACGCCCGCACGTGACCCGCAGGACCGCAGCGAGCTTTTCGGCAACGCTCTCGAGGCGCTCATCGGTCTCTCTCCTAGGCTCCGCGCCATCCATGCGATGTCAGCCGGTACATAACCCTATCTTGCCGCCCTCGACGGGAATAAAAACCGCCCCTCCGACTTCAAGCGCAAGACGCAACTGAGCTTCGGTGGCACGATGGACATCATGCCGGCCACCTTCAAAGTCCCTGATGGTGCTGCGCGATACGCCCGCGCGTTCGGCAAGGTCCGTTTGTGTCCAATCCAGGAGACCGCGAGCAGCGCGGCACAGCTCCGGTGTCAAAATCGTTGTCCCGCTTGCTTGACCCATCGCTCAGAGTCGCCCATATTGGTTGATATAAGCCATATAGAGCAACAAAGCCCCGATTGCTAGAGGGCAGTTGAACAGTTGCCCCAAGCGATGGGTACCGATTTTCTGGAGGATTGAGGCATTGGGATAACAGCCGAACCATTTTTGCTTGTCGTTCTGCTGCTTCTGCCTTTCGTMGGAAGTCTCCTCTCCATTCTCTTACTCAAGACGACTTCGCCACGCCTGCCTGCAGGTTTGGCAGCTATCGTCGTCACCGCTTTGTTACTGCTCACAGGAAGCTTGTATCCGGCGGTCGCAGACGGCGGGGTAATGCGGTTTCGCGCCGAATGGCTGCCGCAGTTCGGCCTGGACTTCGCGTTGCGCATGGATGGTTTTGCATGGATTTTCACCATGCTTGTCACCGCAATCGGCCTTCTCGTGGTGCTTTATGCGCGCTACTACATGTCCGAGGAGGATCCGGTTCCACGGTTCTTCTCGTTCCTTCTTGCTTTCATGGGGGCCATGCTCGGCATTGTCGTCTCGGGCAATGTGATCCTGCTGTCCGTGTTCTGGGAACTGACCAGCATCTTCTCGTTCTTGCTCATCAGCTATTGGCACAATAATGCCAATGCCCGCGATGGCGCCAGAATGGCACTCACGATTACCGGGATTGGCGGCTTTTGCTTGTTGATCGGCTTTATTCTGCTCGGCAACGTGGTTGGCAGCTATGACGTCGACAAGATACTCGATTCCGGCGACATCGTTCGCAGTCATCCTCTCTATCTGCCAACGCTGATTTTCATATTGCTAGGCGCTTTGACAAAGAGCGCGCAGTTTCCATTCCATTTTTGGCTTCCCAACGCCATGGCTGCCCCGACGCCGGTTTCGGCCTTCCTTCACTCGGCGACCATGGTCAAAGCCGGTGTGTTCCTGTTGGTGCGTTTCTGGCCGGTGCTTTCGGGGACGTACGAATGGTTCTGGATCGTCGGCGTCGCCGGGATCTCAACCCTGCTGCTGGGCGCATATTTTGCGCTGTTCCAGCGCGACTTGAAAGGCCTCCTGGCCTATTCGACCATCAGCCATCTTGGATTGATCGTGACACTGCTGAGCCTCGGCAGCCCATTGGCGACCGTGGCCGCCATCTTCCATATGCTCAATCACGCGACCTTCAAGGCGTCGCTCTTCATGGCAGCGGGCATCATAGATCACGAGACCGGCACACGCGACATGCGCAAGCTCAGTGGTCTGTTCCGCTTCATGCCGTTCACAGCGACCTTGGCGATCGTGGCAAGTGCCGCAATGGCTGGCGTGCCCCTCCTCAACGGGTTCCTGTCCAAGGAAATGTTCTTTGCCGAGGCGGTGGAGACCCATGCCGATTCGATCCTCGACCGTATTCTTCCCTATGTCGCGACCCTCGCCAGCGCCTTCAGCGTGGCCTATTCGCTGCGGTTCATTCACACGGTTTTCTTTGGTCCGCCGCCGACCGATCTGCCGGTCAACCGTCCACACGAGCCCCCCAGATGGATGCGGTTTCCGGTCGAGTTCCTCGTCATCGTCTGCCTGATCGTTGGCATCATTCCGGCTATATCGATTGGTCCGTTTCTTCACAGCGCCGTGGTCAGCGTGCTCGGGACGGCTACGCCCGAATACAGCCTGGCGATCTGGCATGGCGTCAACCTTCCGCTCATAATGAGCGCGATCGCACTCGTCGGTGGCGCGCTTATCTATTTTTTGCTGAAGGATTACCTCAATCGTTGCGATGACGGCCCGCCGCTGTTTCGCAGGCTCAAGGGGCAACGGGTCTTCGAGCGCGTAATAGTCGAACTATCCTGGCGATGGGCGCGCCTCGCCKAGGGGCGCTTGGGCACACGCAAGCTGCAACCCCAGCTGCGCTGGCTGGTCGTGACTGGTTTTGCCGCAGGCACGTTGCCGCTTTATCTGAGTGGCTTCGAAAGCCGGCCAATTACTTACGCGAGCGTCGATCCCGCCTTCACGGCGATCTGGATCATCGGCGTGTGCCTTGCGCTTGGCACAGCGTATACGGCGAAATACCACCGTCTGGCCGCACTGGTGATGCTCGGCGGTGTCGGTCTCGTCGTCTGCATCACGTTCATATGGCTTTCGGCGCCCGATCTCGCAATTACCCAGTTGCTCGTCGAAATCGTCACGACCGTCCTGATCCTTCTCGGCCTGCGCTGGCTGCCCAAACGGTCTGAGGGTTTCGGCGAGGCGATGACGTTGAGAGCACGGTTTCGCCGGTTTCGTGACCTTGCACTGGCCGTTCTCTGCGGCGTCGCCATGTCCTTCGCCGCCTACGCCGTGATGACGACGCCGGTGCCGGACGCGATTGCCAACTACTTTTTGGAGAACGCTTATTCCGAGGGTGGTGGCCGCAACGTCGTCAATGTCATTCTGGTGGATTTCCGTGGTTTCGATACGTTGGGAGAGATCGCCGTTCTCGGTGTCGTTGCGCTCACCGTCTACGGGCTGTTGCGCCGTTTCCGGCCTGCCGAAGACAGCATGAGGGCGCCGGAGCAGCAGCAAGCGCAAAACCGCTTTGACGAGGAGCGGCCAGAGCGGTCTGCCGGCGATACCGTGCGCGACTATCTGCTGGTGCCATCGGTCATCATGCAGTGGCTTTTTCCAGTCATCATCACCTTCTCAGTCTACCTCTTCATCCGCGGACACGATTTGCCGGGCGGCGGCTTTTCGGCAGGCCTGACGCTGTCGATCGGCTTTCTGCTGCAGTATCTGGCGGGAGGAACACGCTGGGCAGAGGATCGCATCCGCATCCTGCCGCTCCGCTGGATGGGCGCGGGACTGCTGACCGCCGTTGCAACCGGGGTCGGGGCTTGGTTCCTTGGTTATCCGTTCCTGACTTCGCACTCCCGCTACCTCGATCTGCCGCTGATCGGAAAAGTGCCCGCGGCCACTGCGCTGCTCTTTGATCTGGGCGTCTTCTGCCTTGTCGTCGGATCGACGGTGCTCATTCTTGTCGCACTCGCACACCAATCCTTGCGCATCAACCGGCTGCGGATGATCGACGCGGCGAAATCGGAGGAGGCRTGATGGAACTGATCCTGTCGATTGCCATAGGGGTGATGACCAGTTGTGGTGTCTGGCTTATCTTGCGCCCGCGAACCTACCAGGTGATCGTCGGCCTTTCACTGCTTTCATACGCGGTCAACCTGTTCATCTTCGGGGTCGGCGGCGTCAAGGCAAACGTCCCGCCTATTCTTACTGACGATGCGGCGGGCCCTCTGGCCGATCCGGTTCCACAGGCTCTGGTTCTGACCGCTATCGTCATCGGCTTTGCGACAACCGCCTTGTTTCTGGTCGTACTTCTGGCGTCGCGCGGTCTGACGGGAAGCGACCATGTCGACGGGAGAAATGAGCCGCGATGAATGCCTGGGCCCACCATCTGATCATTGCTCCGGTACTCGTACCACTGGTCGCCAGCGCATTGTTGCTGCTCGTGGACGAGCGTCAACGGTTAGCCAAGGCGATGATCAGTCTTGCATCGACCTTCGTTCTGACGGCCATCGCCATCTGCCTGTTTCGCATTGAAAGCGGCCCAAACGCGTTCGACGGCATCTATCTGCTCGGTAACTGGGCGGCCCCTTTCGGTATCGTCCTGGTACTTGACGGGCTGTCGGCGCTGATGCTGCTGTTGACGGCGTTGCTAGCCGTTCCTGCGTTGATCTTCTCGCTCGCGCGTTGGCACGCGGTCGGCGCGCATTTCCACAGCATGTTCCAGATCCTGTTGGTCGGCGTCAATGGTGCCTTCCTCACCGGTGATCTGTTCAATTTATTCGTGTTCTTTGAGATCATGCTGGCGGCGTCCTATGGTCTGCTCCTGCACGGTTCCGGTCCGCTTCGGGTCAAGGCGGGCCTGCACTACATCGCCGTCAACCTGGTGGCAGCCCTGTTGTTCCTCATCGGTGTGAGTCTGATTTACGGCACGGCCGGGACCCTCAATATGGCGGACCTCGCAGCGCGCATTCCCGAAATGGAGCGCGATCGCCGTATGCTCATGGAGGCAGGAGCGGCGATCTTGGGCGTAGTCTTCCTCATCAAGGCGGGGATGTGGCMGCTCTGTTTCTGGCTGCCGACAGCATATAGTGCGGCGTCAGCTCCAGTGGCTGGAATGTTTGCCATCATGAGCAAGCTCGGGATTTACATAATCCTGCGMCTGACGATGCTTCTGTTCGGAGAGGGGCCGCTGGCCGGCTTTGGCGCGATCGTGCTCCTGTACGGTGGTGTGGCGACACTTGTCTTCGGGACGATCGGCGTGCTGGCATCTCAGGCGCTCGGCCGGCTCGCGGGATTTTCCGTACTCGTCTCGTCGGGCACCCTGTTGATGGTCCTCGGCGTCAATGACGGTGCCGTATCATCCGGTGCGCTCCTTTATCTCGTCAGTTCAACACTGACGATCAGTGCCTTCTTCATGCTGATCGAACTTGTCGAGCGCGGACAGGACGCCGGCGCCAACGTCCTTGCGGTAACGATGGAAGCCTACGGGGACGCCGACGAGCAAACCCCCGATGAAGAAGAGGGTGTCACGATGCCCGGGACGATGGCGATACTGGGCATTTGCTTTGCTGCCTGCGGGATCCTGCTGTCCGGTCTGCCGCCGCTTTCCGGTTTCATAGCCAAATTTGCAATGCTGTCGGCAATGATGGGCACGGGTGCGATCGGGGTGCCGCCGACGGCGGCAATCTGGACACTGATCGTGCTCGTCATCCTCTCCGGTATCGCGGCGCTGATTTCCATGACGCGCGCCGGCATTCGTACCTTCTGGAGCTCGATCGAAGGCACGGTTCCGCGTGTCCTTGTGATCGAGATCGTCCCCGTGCTGTTTTTGCTGGTGCTCACCCTTGTCTTGACCGTGCAAGCTGGGCCGGTCCTGCAATATATGGACGTAACCATTCGCACGCTGAGCAAGCCTGCAAACTATATCGATGCGGTCCACAATGCGCTACAGGTCCCGGGCTATCGGGGCCCGGCGGCGCCCGGAACGGAGAGCAACTGATGCTGCCTTATCCCGTTCTTTCGCTGTCGCTGCTCGTCATGTGGCTGTTGCTCAACGGCTTTACGCTCGGTCATCTTATTCTGGGTATCTTCGTCGCCGTGTTCGCCAGTTGGGCGATGGCGTCCTTGCGTCCGCAAAAGCCGCGATTGGTGAAGTGGTACCTGCTGCCCAAACTTTTTCTCGTCGTACTCTACGACATCCTCAAATCCAACATTGCGGTCGCGGGCATTATTATCCGGAGCGGTTCGCGCCAGCACGATCCGGGATTTCTGACCATTCATCTCGAAATGAGAAGCCCGTTCGCGTTGGCCGTTCTTGCAGTGATCCTGACAAGCACGCCGGGATCTGCCTGGCTTGAATACGATTCCAACGAGAATTCCGTCCTTCTCCATGTCCTCGATCTCCAGAACGAGACCGTGTGGCGAGACACGATCAAAAATCGATATGAGAAACTGCTGATGGAGATCTTCGCGTGAGCGCAATTATCTTGTTCAGCGCCGTTTCGATCGCTCAGTTGATGCTGGTCGCGTCGATGGCGATTGTTTCGGTGCGCATAGTCATCGGGCCTCGCGCTCAAGATCGGATTGTCGGTCTCGACACCTTTTACATCAACGCCATGCTGTTGCTTGTGACTTTTGGCGTCGGCACGGGTCGCGTCGTCTATTTCGAAGCGGCATTGGTGATCGGGATTTTGGGATTTGTCTCCTCCGTCGCGCTGGCCAAGTTTTTGATGCGGGGTGAGGTGATAGAATGACTGCGGCTGCAGATATCCCGTTGTGGGCGGCCATCTTTGTCGCCTTCTTTCTTCTCGGTGGCGCTTCCCTGGCATTGATCGGAGCGATAGGCTTCCTGCGCCTCCCGACATTTTATGAACGTATTCACGCGCCAACGCTCGCAACCAGTTGGGGGATCGGCGGGATCATGCTCGCCTCGATGATTTTCTTCTCAGTCGGTTCAGGACGACTTGAGATTCACGAGATCCTGATCGGGATTTTTGTAACGGCGACGACGCCGATCACTCTGATGATGCTTGCGCGTGCTGCTCTTTACCGTGATCGTGTCGAGAATGATGAAAAGGCGCCGCCAAAACGGATCGACCACGTTGCTGAAAGAAAACAAAGCCGCAAGGGAGAGACTTAAACTTCCTCGGCCCCACCCTAATGGCCACAAGCGCGATTTTCCATGCACATTGACGGCTGCGGCACCGCTGGGCCGTCCTCGCATCGGCAGCGATTATCCGGCTATATTCGCCAGAAGAGTTTTTGGAGAAGGTTAACGGTATCGGGTCGACGATGTCGGCCGAACCGTTGCAGACCTCAAGGGATCGCTGACTTTCGCGATCGCGAGGACGTCGAGGCGCTGGGAGCACGTGCTTTCGGAAGGTTTGACACCATCATGGCAACCGATCATGCTCCGCATTCCAGGTCCGAGAAGTCCCATCCTGCCTTCGCCGATATTCCCGGCGGCATGCCGGGCCGGCAGACGCTGCTCCTGCTCGAAGACGCGCTGAAGATCGGCGTTGTTACTGGCATCCGCCTGGATCGCGAGGATGCTGCCCATTCCCGCAGGCTCTGATGTACTCTCCGCCCCCTTGCGGCTGGTCGCGTAGACCTGCGCTCCTT
>NZ_JBFTNV010000050.1:0-53718 GCF_056397645.1 Rhizobium sp. 05L429
CAGCATGCCGCTGCCGACATAGCCGGCATGGGCAGGTTCGTGGCCGCTGCCGCCACCTGAGAGAACGGCGACCTTGCGCTTGGCAGGTTCGGGAAGATCTGACCGGATCACGACGTTTTCGTCGGCCAGCAATATGGCYGCCGGGCTGAGTGCAACGGCCCCTTCCAGCATTTCCCGTACGACGGAGGAAGGATCGTTGATCAGCTTCTTCATGGTTCTCTCCCAACAACCAGCCTAGCCTGAACGCGAGCGCCGCTCGATCAGTGACCTAGCACGATTTCCCCGAAGGTGAATACAGGATCAAACTCGGCGAGAGACGCGGCGGCTGATCGTCGCCACACCAGTCCGCTCAGAAGCGGGTTGCCGCAGCAAAGATTTCCGCCAGGCGTTCGATGCCAGCCTGATCGTCGGCATCGAAACGGGCGGGAATCGGGCTGTCGAGATCAATGACGCCGATAATCTTATCACCGTTGCGGACGGGAACGACGAGTTCGGATCGGGATGCGGCGTCGCAGGCGATATGGCCGGGAAACGCATGAACATCTGCCACGAGGATCGAGGCGCGCTCCTTGACCGCCGTGCCGCACACGCCGCGGCCGACAGGAATGCGCACGCAGGCGGGCTTGCCCTGGAACGGGCCAAGCACCAGTTCCTCGCCCTTCAGAAGATAGAAGCCCGCCCAGTTGAGATCGGCCATCGTCTGGAACATCAGTGCCGAGGTGTTGGCGGCGTTTGCGATCATATCCGGCTCGCCTTCGAGCAGTCCCTGCAGCTGCTGGGCGAGCTCGCGATAGAATTCGGCCTTATTATCCACCTTGATCGATGCCGCCTGGAACATTATCACGTCCACTTCCTGTTTCTGAACCGCTGATATAGGCGGCCAGGCGGGTTTTGACAAACGGTCGAGCGGGAGCGCAGCATTGAATTGCGGCAGCAAATCCGATCAGATTTACGCTTGACGAAGACGATCAGAATATCGGCTGCCCTCCTCTTGCGCAGTGACGCCGTATGCCTCTGGTGCGCAAGCGCGGCACCGTGGCCGTCTGGAACAGTTTCAGGCGCCAACGGCCAGCGAGCCGGATCATGTGCTCATCGCTGATGTCTTCCTGCGGCATGTGGAGGATGACGACATCGAAGCAACAGTGGAGATTGAGGAGATACGTTGAATATCACCGGCCGAACCGGGCGAGATCATCATGGCGTCGCTGACGGAACGCCACATCCTGCCATTCTATCGCCGGCGGAAGAGCCGGGCAGCCGGTTAAGGTATCCGGCATCCGTTTTGCGCAAAGCGTTCGGCGCGCAGATTGATGTCATCCGATGCTGCTCTATTCTCACAATTGATCAAGGGAGGATCATGCCATGGCCTTCATTCATACCCCCGATGCATCTGCCAGCGAGAAGACGGCTTCGATGTACGCCTCGGCCGAAGCGAGTTACGGCTATCTGCCGAATATGTACCGCGCCTTCGGCCACCGGCCCGAGGTGATGGAACACTGGGGGACGCTGCTCGCCAGCATTCGCGGCCATATGAGCCAGCGGCGTTATGAATTGGTCACGCTGGCAGCAGCCAGGGAGCTGAAGTCGTCCTATTGCATGTTGGCACATGGTTCGGTGCTGCTGCGCGACGGCTTTACCAATGACAGTCTTTCGGCTGTCGCCGGCGGCAGCGAGAAAGCGCCGATCGATACGGTCGAGCGGGCGATCATGGACTTTTCCGCCAAGGTGGCGCGCGACGCGACCTCGGTGACCCAGCAGGACATCGATGGCTTGAAGCGCCTCCAACTGAGCGACGCGGAGATCTTCGACGTGACCGCGGCAGCGGCAGCGCGCTGTTTCTTCTCCAAGATGCTGGATGCGCTGGGTGCTGCGCCCGATCATGCCTATGCCGAACGGCTCGATCCCAAGCTTCGTCAGAAGCTTACCATCGGCCGGCCGATCGAGGGGCTGAATTCGAACCATTCGTAAGAGCTGCGATCGTGCGGTATTGGATTGGTCCTTACTGTGCTGGCGGGTCTGCAAAATGCGTGATCGCGAACTCGGCGATCTTCTGGCCGGCCTTGTCGGCGTCATCCAGCACGGATGGGAAAAGCTGCCATTGATGCGGCATTCCCGGCCAGACCTGCGCTGTCACATCGACGCCATCCTTGCGCGCCTTGTCGGCAAGTCGCAGCGTGTCGTCGAGCAGCAGCTCGCCGGAACCGACTTGCAGCAGCAATGGCGGAAAACCCGAGAGATCGGCATAGAGCGGGGAAATGTCGGGATCCGTCGCGGAATTATTACCGAGATAGGCCTTGCGGAGCGCCTCCAGCGCAGTCTTGTCCAGTACCTGATCGTTAGCGGCGTTCGACGTGACCGATGCGCCTGATACAGCCAGATCAGTGATCGGGCTCAGCGCCACGACGGCGGCCGGCAGCGGCTGTCTGGAGCGCATTTGCCGCAGCACAGTTTCGAGTGCGAGATTGCCGCCTGCACCATCACCCATAACAATGATATTTCCGTTGCTGTAGCCGCTGTMGAGCAGATAGCGGTAGGCGCTCAAGGCGTCGTTGATCTGCGCGGGATAGCCGTATTCCGGGGTCCGCCGGTAATCGATGAGCAGCACGTCGCTGGAAGCGGCCTTGGCAAGCGAGCCGGCAAGCAGGCTATGGCTGCGAATGGAGCCGCTGTAAAAGCCGCCGCCATGGATGAAAAGGATCGCGCGCCGGCCGATCGGGTGGTGAAGGCGCGCCGGCCAGATCAGCTCGGCCTCGACCCCGCCGGCATCGACATGCCGGATCTGAATGCGTGTCGGCTCCGGCAGCGATTCCATGAAATCGCGGAACGCGGTGCGCCGGTCCCGCAGGGTCTCGGCACCTTTGAAATGATCCTTCCGGTGGGAAAGCAGCTTTTCCACCTGCTCCTGAGAGGCCGGTGTCTGTGCGGGCATCTCCTCTGCCCCGAGGGGAAGAGCAGACAGAACCACGGCTGCAAGCGCTGACAGCAGGCCCGTGCGACATTCCACTTTCCACCGACTGTTGGCAGAAAAAATCGGCTTCCTCATTCGCCCCTCCGGCGCTGATCTTCTTTTGTGCGGCGCATCTTCACCACTTCGCCACCGAGAGTCAAAAGGGAGTTTTGGGTGATTGCCAGGAGCCTCTCCTGGTCAGACTGGAGCATTCCGACCACAAAAGGTTCCGGGTTCGTAGTTCGCATTTTTTAGTTGTGCTAGACTACTTTAAGGAGGGGAAGATCATGGATAGAGCCGCTCTGCTCGGGACGTGGCGAATGATTTCCTGGACACGAACCGTCGTTGCGACGGGGGAAGTCAGCGACGCCATGGGTGCCGATCCCATCGGATATATCGCCTATCATGCCGATGGCCGGATGATGGCTTTCGTCACCAACCGCCGCAGGCCGAAACCCAACGGCAAGGCCCCCAGCGATAATGAAAAGGCAGCGCTTTTCGATACAATGCTGGCTTATACGGCTGCCTATACGCTGGAGGGCGACAGGGTGATCCATCATGTCGAGGCCGCCTGGAACCCGACATGGGAGCGCCCTCTCGTCCGGCCTCTACATATGGAAGGTGACACGCTCGTCATCAGTGACGCGCCCGGCACCGATCCGGTCACGGGAGAGGATGTCGTCTACCGGMTGGAATTCCGCAAGCTCTGACCACTCAATCACCCCGGATCGCGTCGATCACTGTCCGGAATCCTGCCGAAATATGTCGTCGGCTGGGATAATAGAGATAAAGCGGCTCCTCCGGCTGGCACCATTCGTCCAGTACCTGGATCAACTGATTGCTCGCGATCAACGGCACCGCCCTGCCCTCCCAGACATAGGCGAGTGCAACGCCGCTGAGCGCCGCCGCCGTCATCAATTCGTGATCGTCTAGGGAAAGCGGGCCGGTTGGGTGGAAGGTTATGGCCTGCCCGTCCTTTTCAAAATCCCAGGGGTAACGCACGCCTGAGGGGAACATGTTCTGGACGCAGATATGCCGCTTCAGGTCATGTGGCGTCTGCGGCTTCGGCCGGGTTTCGAAATAGGCGGGTGCCCCGACGACGACGAGGCGCATGCGCGGCTTGATGCGCACGGCGATCATCCCTTCGGTGACACGCTCGCCGAAGCGAATGCCGCCATCGAACCCCTCCTCGACGATATCCACCAGCCGGTCCGTTGCCGCGATTTCAAGCTGCAGGTTCGGGTTCTTCATCAATAGCGGCCCGATGACCTGGCCGACGACGAAGGGCGCAATGGAATTGCCGACATTAATGCGGACACGACCGAAGGGCGTATCGCGGAAACGGTTCAGCGCATCGAGTGCAGAATTGATCTCGCCGAAGGCCGGATCGAGATGAGAGCGCAACAGTTCGCCAGCCTCTGTCAGCGAAACGCTGCGGGTCGTACGATTCAAGAGGCGAATGCCGATGCGGTCTTCCAGATTGAGCACGGCATGGCTGATCGCGGAGGCTGTGACACCCCTCTCCTCTCCCGCCTTGCGAAAGCTCTTGTGCCTGGCGACAGCGACAAAAGCCGCCATTTCGGAAAGCTCGGTCGCTCTCATTGCTGAATTTCACTCATCATAGCATCTCAAATAACAAATCTTATACATCAGCGAGATTTGCGTCAAATTCCTCTTCGTCAGCAACGCACTGCTGAAACAAACACTCTGACGAAAGGGAATTGCCATGAAAGTCTGGTTCATTACGGGTGCATCGCGTGGTTTCGGCGCGCTGATGACCAAGGACGCTCTTGCCGCCGGCGACGCTGTCGTTGCCACCGCTCGCAACCCCAAGACTATCACCGAACAGTTCGGCGATCATGCGAACCTGCTTGCCGTCGCTCTCGACGTCACCAACGAAGACCAAGCCAGGCAAGCCGCGGCTGCCGCCATCGCCCGCTTCGGCCGCATCGATATCCTCGCCAACAATGCCGGTTACGGCCTGCTCGGCGCTGTCGAGGAAGCAACTGCCGAAGAGATCGAAAAGATCTATGCCACCAACGTCTTCGRCCTCTTAAAGGTCACCCGCGCCGTGCTGCCCTATATGCGCCGCCAGCGCGCCGGCCATATCCTGAACTTCTCCTCGATCGGCGGTTACTACGGCTTCCCCGGCTGGGGCGTCTATGGCTCCACGAAGTTTGCCGTCGAAGGCCTGTCGGAATCGCTGGCGACCGAAGTCGAACCCTTCGGCATCAAGGTCACGATCGTCGAGCCCGGCTTCTTCCGCACGGACTTCCTGCATGACAATTCGCTGGCGGTCAGCCCGGCCTCCATTCCTGATTATGTCGGCACGCCGGCCGGCAACATGCGCGACTTCGCAGCCGACGCCAACCATGCCCAGCCGGGCGACCCGGCAAAGTTAACTGCCGGCATCATCGAGATGGTGAACTCGGCCAACCCGCCGCTGCGCATGCCTTTCGGCAGCGATACGGTTGCCAAGATCGAAGAAGAAAATGCCAGCGTGGAGAAGGAACTGGCCCAGTGGCGCAAGCTCGCCGTCTCCACGGATTTCGAACAGACTGCCTGAGAAGGCCTGACTTTCCCACAGCAACAAGCGCGCCCTCCGGCGCGCTTCATTCATTTCGGCGTGAAGATCGTCGCATCGGCAAGATTTTCACTCGCGCCGGCGCAGCGATGACCTAAATCTACGGGCGTCATCACGAATGCGGAAGGGCAAGGCATGACTATCAAATCCATTTGCATCTACGGAGCCGGCGCACTCGGAGGTGCAATCGCCGTCAAGCTGGCAAGCCGGCTCGGCGATGACGTGACCGTCTCGGTCGTCGCGCGGGGTGCGCATCTAGACGCGATCTGTGAACGCGGCCTTTCCCTTCATGAAGCAGATGCAGACAGGCCGATCAATGTACGGATCACGGCAACAAACGATCCGACAACGCTGCCCCCGCAAGACCTCATCATCACCGGCCTCAAAGGCCATCAACTTAGTCCTGCGGCAGAAGACATGGCCACCCTGCTGAAGGAAAACACCCGCGTCGTCATGGTGCTGAACGGTATTCCCTGGTGGTATTTCCACCGGGATACGCAAAGCGGCCATGCCGAACTTCAGCTCGAAGAGCTCGATCCCGGCGGTAAGCTGTGGCACCTGATCGGGCCGGAGCGGGTGATCGGCTGCGTGGCACTGCAGGGCGCCGAGGTCGTCAATCCCGGCGAGATCCGCCTTTCCAATGTTGGTCGTTTCGTGCTTGGCGAACCGTCGGGCGAGATGTCGACCGATCTCGAAACCGTTGCCGGCCTCTTTGCCAAGGCAGGCCTCAATGTTTCGACCACGCCACGCATTCGCGACGAGATCTGGAGCAAACTGACGGGCAATGCGGCTTTCAACCCTCTCAGCGCCCTGACGCGCGCCTTGATGACCGACATCATGGCCGATCCGTCGCTGTTCGACATGGTCGGCAAGATCATGAAGGAAGTGCGCGCCGTTGGAAGTGCCCTTGGCGCGAAATTCAGCATCACCATCGAGGAAAGGCTCGAGCAGTCGCGCAATATCGGCCCTGTACGCACATCAATGCTTCAAGATCTTCTGGCCGGCAAAGCGCTGGAAATCGTGCCGCTCGTCGGTATGGTCGTGGCACTCGGACGCACTGCCAACGTGCCGACGCCCGTCTCGGAAGTCGTGCTCGCGCTGGTCACGCAGCTCGACAAGGAAAACCAGCGGGGCGGCTGACATCGGCCTCTTTATGCGATTCCTATATCTTCGATCTCCACTCCGAATGGATTTCCTATCGGAGGCGGCAGTAGCCTTTGCCACAACAGCAAAGGTTACCGCCATGCGAGATGTCATGTCCTCCCGATACTTGCCGCTTCGCCCCTACCACATCACGCGCGGAAAGCGGCAGATGCGTGAGAAGCGCACGGCCCAGACGCTGATGATCTTCGGCATCGTGCTCGCCTGTGTCGAACTCTATGTGATCCTCGGCTCGCTCTGAGACCCCATCATGAACAGCAAAGGAAGACTGCGCCCGGGTGGCGCGATCACCGCGCTCGTCACGCCGTTCCGCAACGGCGAAGTCGACAGCGCAGCATTGGAAGCTCTTGTTGAATGGCAGGTGCTGAGCGGCGTCGATGGACTCGCCCTCTGCACGGCGGCGGGTGAAGGGCTGAGCCTTTCACCTCGGGAACGCCGCATGGTGCTCGACATCTGCATCCGGGCCGCGGCGGACCGTATTCCGGTGATCGCCGCGGCCGGAACCAATTGCACCGAGACTACGATCGCGCTTATCCGGGATGCGGAAGAATGCGGTGCCCGCGCTGTGCTTATCACCGTCCCCTATTATTCCAAGCCAGGGCAGAAGGGCATTCTCCATCATTTCCAGCAAATCGCTGCGGCAAGCAATCTGCCTGTTCTGATCGAGAATGCGCCAGCTCGCACGGCGAGTGACCTGACGGCGGAAACGCTGGAGCGACTTGCCGAACTCGATGCGATTGTCGCTATCGTCGATGCGACGGGGGATATTGCCCGCTTCGCCAACCTACCGCCTGCACTGCGACGCCGCTTCCTTTTCCTGTCCGGCCATGACGGCACGGCGCTTTMCTTTCATCTGGCGGGCGGCAACGGCATCGTGTCGGCGGCCGCCAATATCCTTCCGCGGCTCGTCACCTCGCTGCAGCAGGCAGCTTATGGGAGCGATATCTCCGCAGCGTTTGCGCTCAACGACAGGCTGCATCCGCTCGTCGCGGCACTGGGTTCGGAGAGTGATCCTGCCCGAGTGAAATATGCGTTGCAGGTGCTGCGCGGCACGTCGGCCGATCTTCGTCTGCCACTCGTATCGGCCGAGGCCGAAAGCCGCGTCGCGATTATAGCCGCGCTTTCTCCTTTTGTCGGCGGCGGCGCTCAGCGCATGGCGCTGTCCCTATGAGATTTTAATATTTTCGCTTTTGGCACCAAATGGAAACCCTATCCGCCAGCATCTATCTTTATCAGCGTGACACCGCCGCGGAACTCAAACGGCGGTTGAKTTAGACTTCGAAAGGACAAACGATGTCACGCCTGACCGATACGAATGCCAAGACCGACCCGCTGCAACGTAGCGTAAGCGCCCATACAGCTGCGGTCGATCCCTCCCACCCGCTACTTGTCGGCCTTGCAGCCGTCGCACCACGGCTCGGCGTCGTCATGGCCTTTGCCGGGCTCGTGCAGGTAAGCTTTCACCTTATCTCCCAGTGAGCGCCGGATCGAGGATCACGACAATGGCAAATGCACAGCAACGCCGGCAGTTTTCGGCTCCCCTCACCACGCGTCCGGCCCGCTTCACTGTCGGCCGCGCCAAGGGCGGAGGTTGGATCGTCCAGGATCGCGAGGGGCTCGTCGGCGGCCTCTTCGTCAATGAAGCCGCAGCCCTCCATTTCGCTGCGGAAGAGTGCAACCACAATCCCGCTGATATCTGCCGCGCGGCAACGGGCACGGTGCTCGATTTTGCACCTCTTGCGCGTGGTGCCGGCAATATCCACTAAATACCGTGTCGTTCCTGCCATTTTGGCACAGCAGGAACGGCACCAGGCCCAAGGTTTCCAACTTTTCCTTAACTGCCGTCCTGATAGAGTCCCGCGTGCAGAGACTACATGTGCCGCGAGACCGATGCCGAAACCAAACTTCCGCTTCACCCATTATGATATCAAGGAACAGCGCCCCGGAACGATTGTCGAGGTGTCGCTGAGCGCTGTGAACAATGTGCGGCTGATGACTGCCCCGAACTTCCAGCGGTTCACCGAAGTGCTCGACTTCAAATATATCGGCGGTGTCGCGCGCAAATCACCGATCAGGCTCGCCATTCCCGAAAGCGGCCACTGGCATATTGTCGTCGACATGGAAGGCCATCACGGGCTTGCAGATTCCTCGGTCAAGCTGATCAACGCGCCCGTCACGCAGTCGCGCGTTTCCTGATCTCAGCGCGGAACCCTATCAGCGCTGATTGCGCTCCTTACGAAGTTTCGCCCACCAGTCCAGCCGCTTGCGGATCTCGCGTTCGAAACCGCGCTCGGGCGGATCATAAAAGGTMTGGCGGCCCATCTTTTCCGGAAAATAATCCTGGCCCGAGAAGGCATCCGGCTCGTCATGGTCGTAGCGGTAGCCATCGCCATATCCTTCGCCCTTCATCAGCTTGGTCGGCGCGTTGAGGATATGCTTGGGCGGTAATAGCGAACCGTTCTGCTTGGCGGCCATCGTCGCCGCCTTGAAGGCGGTATAGACGGCATTCGATTTCGGTGCGGTCGCGAGATAGACGCAGGCTTGCGCGAACGCCAACTCGCCTTCCGGTGAACCGAGATAGTCATAGGCATCCTTGGCGGCATTGCAGATCACTAGCGCCTGCGGGTCGGCAAGGCCGATATCCTCCACCGCCATACGCACCAGCCGGCGACCGAGATAGAGCGGATCCTCACCGGCATCGAACATGCGGGCGAGATAATAGAGCGCAGCATCGGGATCGGAGCCGCGGACGGACTTGTGGAGTGCCGAGATCAGATTGTAATGACCGTCCTGTGCCTTGTCGTAGACTGGCGCCCGGCGCTGGACGATACGCGTCAGGCCCTCGGTATCGAAGGTTTCGCCCTCGCGGGCAGCACGCCAGACTTCCTCGGCAAGGGTCAGCACCGCGCGGCCGTCGCCATCGGCCATACGGATCAGGCTGGCGCGCGCATCCTCGGTCAGCGGCAGCGGTTTCTGCTCGACAGCCTCGGCACGTTTCAGCAATTCCTCGAGGCTCTGTTCCTCATGCGACTTGAAGGTCAGCACCCGCGCGCGCGACAGAAGGGCGGCGTTGAGCTCGAAGGACGGATTTTCCGTCGTAGCGCCGACGAGGATGACCGTGCCATCCTCCATGACCGGCAGGAAGCTGTCCTGCTGGGCTCGATTAAAACGATGGATCTCATCGACGAAAAGAAGCGTCTGGCGGCCGTCCATGCGACGCAGGCGGGCTGTCTCGAAGACCTTTTTCAGATCGGCAACGCCAGAGAAGATCGCCGAGATCTGTTCGAATGCCAGACCCGCCTCGCCGGAAAGCAACCGCGCGACCGTCGTCTTGCCGGTGCCGGGCGGCCCCCAGAAGATCATGGAGCCGAGTGAGCCGCTTTCGATCATTCGGCGCAGAACACCATCTTCACCGGTCAGATGTTCCTGACCGGTGACTTCGCCGAGCGTCTTCGGCCGCAAGCGATCGGCAAGCGGGCGCCGGCTGGCGACCTCTTCCGGAACACGCGGCGCGAAGAGATCATTGCTCATCGAAAGAACTGCCGGATACGCTGACCATCACGCTCGATCTCGACCCGCCACAGGCCCGGATCGGAATCGGCAATCTCCTGCAGGTCGTGGCTGGTCTTCACTTCAGCGCCATTGATGGAGACAATAATATCCTTCGGCTCGAAACCAAGCCGGGCAGCTGGAGAGTCCCCTGTCACGTCGGAGATGACGACACCGGTCGAATCCAGCGGCATGCGGAGTTCATCGGCGACGCGGGGCGACAGGTTTTCCACCACGGCACCTGTGAAGGGCGTACGTCCGCCGATCGTGCGCTGATCGCGCGGCTGGGTTTCCGGCGCGCGGGCGAGCACAAGCGGCATCTGTTCCTCACGCCCGTTCTCGACGACGGTCAGATTGACCGACTTGCCGAGACCGGCAGTCGTCAGGCGATAGAGAAGCGCATCCGGATGCTCGACGGAGACACCATCGACGGCGGTGATGATCTCGCCCACCTTGAGGCCGGCTTTGGCTGCCGGACTGTCCGGACTGAGCTTGGCGATCAGCGCGCCACGCGCCTTGTCGAGGCCGAGTGCATCGGCGACCTCAGAGGTCACCGGATCGAAGCTCGCACCGATATAGGGTCGCTCGAAGGATTTGACGCCGGCATCGGCAGAAGCGAGGAAGACCTTCACGAGATTGGCGGGAATGGCAAAGCCGATACCGTTGGAACCGCCGCCACGCGAGAAGATCGCCGTATTGATGCCGATCAGTTCGCCCTTCATGTTCATCAGCGCGCCGCCGGAATTGCCGGGATTGATCGACGCGTCCGTCTGGATGAAGAAGCCGAACTCGTTCTTGACGACCTGATTGCGGGCAAGTGCGGAAACGATGCCGCTGGTCACCGTCTGGCCGACGCCAAAGGGATTGCCGATCGCCAGTACGAGATCACCGACTTCCACAGCATCGGAATTGCCGATCGGCAATGCCGGGAAGTCCGCCTTGCTGTCGATCTTCAGCACGGCGAGATCGACACGGTCGTCACGCAGCACGACCGTGCAGGGGAATTCCCGGCCGTCGGAGAGCGCCACCTTAATGTCGTCGGCGCCCTCGATGACGTGATTATTGGTCACCACAGTGCCGTTCGTCTCGATGATGACGCCGGACCCCAGCGAAGACTGCTTCTCGGACCGGTTCGGCATCTGCTGGCCGAAGAACTGCTCGAAGAAGGGATCGCCGGCAAAAGGCGACTGACGCCGGACGGTCTTTTCGGCATAGACGTTCACGACGGCGCCTGACGTCTGCTTGACCAGTGGCGCGAAGGAAAGCTGCATCTGCATCTGACTTTCCGGCACGGTCTTGGTCTGCGCTTCGGCGGCAGCCGGCAGCAGAAGTGTCAATGCCAGAAGGGAAACGGAGGCGCGCTTGAACAGGCCTTGCATGGGAATCCTTTTGAAATGCTCTCAAGAAAATGTTGTAGCGCCCGACGCTAGAAAGGAAAGAGGGCGGAAGCATGGAAGATAAGGCATTCCGGATCTGGGAATTTGAATCAGGAAAATCAATCATGTTGCTGATATTTAAACCCAAAAGCTGCGCAGAGTCACCGGAGAGAGATATTATTCGGCAGGCGTGTATCGGGCTGGAAGGCGGGGTTTCGTCCTTGCCATAAACCGAACCTGCATCATCTTCCTGCAGACCGAATATCGTGTCCACGAAGCAGGGAAAGATCATGAAGACAGCCATTCTATCAGCGACGCTTTGCGCCACTCTCTTATCGCTCGCGCCACACGGTGCGCAGGCGGCAAGCTTCAACTGCGATGCAAAGGAGTTGCTGCCGGATGAGAAAGTGATCTGCGAGGACCGGTCGCTCAACGACGCCGATGTTAAGATGGTGACCACCTTCGAGCTGCTGTCCGGCCTGCTGGCCATGGGCGCACGCGGTACGCTGCAGGACGAGCAGACCGCGTGGCTGAAGAAGCGGCAGGCCTGTGGTCCGGATGCCGCCTGCATTGGCGCTGCCTATCAGGAGCGGTTGAAGCAGATGGACGAAACCTACAAGAACATCAATCGTCCACTCTAAAGACATTCAGTCCGGTGTGCTCTGACCCTGGAAATCGGCAATMATCTCGTTGATGAGACTGGCCGCCTGACGTACCCGTTCTTCGCCGTAAGTCGCGCCGTGTTCGTTTGCCCAGACGGCTTGGCGGCCGGAGATATCGGCAAGCGCCCTCTTCCCCGCCTCGGTCAGTTCCATCAGCTTGGCACGCTGATGGACAGGATTGGCGCGGTAGGCAATCAACCCCTCGCCTTCCAGCAGATCGGCAATGCGCTGCACTCCCTGGCGCGCAAGGCCGAGCGCACGCGCGGCATCGGCAACCGACATGGGCGCATGATCGGCTGCGGCAAGCACCTGCCAGCGCGCGCTCGTCTGCCCGGCGGGTTTGGCAAGCGCGTCGCCCACAGCCTGCAAATGGGCCGAGAAGCGGAGCACCGCTATGGAAAGTGCAGCAAAGGCATCGCCATCGGGCGTACGTTTTTTTGTCATCTTGACAACATATTGTCATACATCGATAATGACAATATGTTGTCATACTACAATGCGATACGCAAGGAGGAGCATATGAAGAAGACCTATCACGGAAGCTGTCACTGCGGCCGGATCCGCTACGAGGCCGATATCGACCTTCAGGCCGGGACGGGAAAGTGTAATTGCTCGATCTGCTGGAAGCTCCGCTATTGGGGCACCAATATCAAGCCAGAGGACTTTCGCCTGCTGTGCGAGGAAACTGGCATCAGCGATTACCAGTTCGGCACTTTCTCCGGTCATCACCGCTTCTGTGCCAATTGCGGAGTACCGGCTTATGGCGACGGTTATATCGAGGCGATGGGTGGCGCCTATGTGTCAATCAATCTCGCCTGCCTTGACGATCTCGACCCTGCCGAACTCGCCGAGGCGCCGTTGCAATATTATGATGGCAGGAACAATAGCTGGTGGACTGTGCCTGCAGAAACGCGGCATCTCTGAACATGAAAAGACCCACTGACGTTTAATCAGTGGATCTTCAGTTTGAGAGGTTGTTCGCTCAGCGCGCGTTCAGGTCGCGAACCGCACCACGGTCGGCGCTGGTTGCAAAGGCCGCATAAGCCTTGAGCGCAGTCGAAACATTGCGCTTKCGCGGCTCGGCCGGATGCCAGCCCTTCTGATCCTGCTCGGCGCGACGGGCGGCAAGTTCCTCGTCACCGACGCGCAGGCTGATCGTCCGGTTCGGAATGTCGATGTCGATCATGTCGCCTTCGCGCACCAAGCCGATCGTGCCGCCGTTTGCCGCTTCCGGCGAAGCATGGCCGATCGAAAGACCGGAGGTGCCGCCGGAGAACCGGCCGTCGGTGATCAGCGCACACGCCTTGCCGAGGCCCTTCGACTTCAGATAACTCGTCGGATAGAGCATTTCCTGCATGCCGGGGCCGCCCTTGGGGCCTTCGTAGCGGATCACAACGACATCGCCGGCCTTGACCTCATTGGCGAGGATCGCCTTGACGGAAGCATCCTGGCTTTCGAAAACGCGGGCCGGGCCAGAGAATTTCAGGATCGATTCATCGACACCGGCAGTCTTCACGATGCAGCCATCGACCGCCAGATTACCCTTGAGGACAGCAAGGCCGCCATCCTTGGAGAAGGGATGCTCGACCGAGCGAATGACGCCGCCGACACGGTCGGTATCAAGCTCGTCCCAGCGAGCTTCCTGGCTGAAGGCGACCTGTGTCGGGATACCGCCCGGTGCCGCACGGTAGAAGTTGCGCACAGTATCGCTGGTGGTGCGCGTGATATCCCAACGATCGATCGCATCGCCGAGCGTTTCGGCATGAACCGTCGGGCAGTCACGATTGAGCAGGCCACCCTTATCGAGCTCGCCCAAGATCGACATGATGCCGCCTGCGCGGTGAACGTCTTCCATGTGCACGTCGGACTTGGCAGGTGCGACCTTGGAAAGGCAGGGAACGCGGCGCGACAGCGCATCGATGTCGGCCATGGTGAAATCCACCTCGCCTTCATGGGCAGCCGCCAGAATGTGCAGAACGGTGTTGGTGGAGCCGCCCATGGCAATATCAAGCGTCATGGCATTCTCAAACGCCTGCTTCGAGGCGATGACACGTGGCAGGGTCTTTTCATCTTCCTGCTCATAATAACGGCGGGCGAGGTCGACGATCAGGTGGCCGGCTTCAACGAAGAGACGCTTGCGATCGGCGTGGGTGGCGAGTGTCGAGCCGTTGCCGGGCAGCGACAGGCCGAGGGCTTCCGTCAGGCAGTTCATGGAGTTTGCGGTAAACATGCCGGAGCAKGAACCGCAGGTCGGACAGGCCGAACGTTCGATGACTTGGACGTCTTCGTCTGAGATCTTGTCATCGGCAGCAGCAACCATGGCGTCGACGAGGTCGAGTGCGTGGGTCTTGCCATGCAGGACGACCTTGCCGGCTTCCATCGGGCCACCGGAAACAAAGACAGTGGGTATGTTGAGGCGCAGCGACGCCATCAGCATGCCGGGGGTGATCTTGTCGCAGTTCGAAATGCACACCATGGCATCGGCGCAGTGCGCATTGACCATGTATTCCACGCTGTCGGCTATCAGTTCGCGCGAAGGCAGCGAATAGAGCATGCCGTCATGGCCCATGGCGATGCCATCATCGACAGCGATGGTGTTGAACTCCTTGGCGACACCGCCGGCCGCTTCGATTTCGCGAGCGACGAGCTGGCCGAGATCCTTGAGATGAACGTGGCCGGGCACGAACTGAGTGAAGGAGTTCACCACCGCGATAATCGGCTTGCCGAAATCCGAATCCTTCATGCCCGTGGCGCGCCAAAGGCCGCGCGCGCCTGCCATGTTGCGGCCGTGGGTCGTGGTTCTGGAACGATAAGCTGGCATCGGTGTCTTCCTCAATATCCAGGAATGGTCTGGCGATGCGAGGCGGCAAAGGATTTGCGAAGGCCGGGCAGTCGCTGCTTTTTGGAATTGTCCTAATCCAATCGGCCCAAGCTGTCACTACCGGGAATGCCCAAAGCGGTACGGGCACCATCAAGCATATACGGATGCAAGGGCTCTTTTGTTACGGACTATTCCATCACGGACGAACACAAAAAATTGGCTTTTCGCCGCTAATATTCAGGGCATACACACTGATCCGAAACGCGCAATTTGCGTTTAAAGATTCACAAGGGCCGCCCCGCCCAAGAGGAATTCGATATGCCAAGCTATCGTCCGCCCAAAATCCGCTCCTCGGAAATCACACCGCGCGAGGTTTACCTGAAGCGCCGGGAGTTTCTCGGCGCGGCGACGCTCGGCGCCATGGCGCTCTATGGCGCTGGCAAGGCGAGCGCTGCGGCACTTTCGACTATCAAGAGCAATTATACGGTCGACGAAAAGCTGACGCCGATCAAGGACGTCACCACTTATAACAACTTCTATGAATTCGGCCTCGACAAAGGCGATCCGGCTGCACTTTCCGGTAAGTTCAAGCCGCTGCCCTGGACGATCAAGGTCGATGGCATGGTCAACAAACCCGGCACCTTCGACATCGAGACGCTGATGAAGGAATTCCCGATCGAGGACCGCACCTACCGCATGCGCTGCGTGGAAGCCTGGTCGATGGTCATTCCGTGGGACGGCTTTCCGCTTGCTTCACTTCTCGACAAGGTGGAGCCGCAGGGCAGCGCCAAATATGTCGCCTTCGAGACCATCGTGCGGCCGGAGGAAATGCCCGGTCAGGCCGGCTTCTTCCAGTCACTGGCCTGGCCCTATGTCGAGGGCCTTCGCATAGACGAGGCTCGCCATCCGCTGACGCTGCTTGCCGTCGGGCTCTATGGCGAGACGTTGCCGAACCAGAACGGCGCCCCGGTTCGCCTCGTCGTGCCGTGGAAATACGGTTTCAAGGGCATCAAGTCGATCGTGCGCATCACGCTCACCGATCAGCAGCCGAAGAATACCTGGCAGGTCACCAACCCGCAGGAATACGGCTTCTACGCCAACGTCAATCCAGCGGTTGATCACCCGCGCTGGAGCCAGGCGACAGAGCGGCGCATCGGCGAAAGCGGTTTCTTCGGCGCCAGCCGCCACCCCACCCTGCCCTTCAACGGCTATGCCGATGACGTGGCCAGCCTCTATTCCGGCATGGATCTAAAGGCGAATTTCTGATGGCGGCTTTTTCGTTCGCCATTCCGAAGCGCTGGCAGCCGGCTTCCGTCTGGCTGCTCTATGTCGTCGGGCTTATGCCCGCCGCCTGGACTTTCTATCTCGGCGCGACGGATCAGCTCGGCGCCGATCCGGTGAAGACCTTCGAGCTTTTCCTCGGCATATGGACCATCCGCTTCCTCATCCTGACACTGGCAGTTACCCCTGCCCGCGATCTCCTCGGCTGGAACTATCTGCGTTACCGCCGGGCGCTCGGCCTTCTGACCTTCTACTATGCTCTGATGCATTTCACCGTCTATATGGTGCTCGACCAGGCGCTTGATATCGCTGCCGTCATCGACGATGTGCTGAAGCGTCCCTTCATCATGTTTGGCATGGGTGCCCTTGCGATGCTCGTGCCGCTCGCCGTCACATCCAACAATTTCTCGATCCGCAGGCTCGGCAAGAACTGGATCTGGCTGCACCGCCTCATCTATATCATCGCGGCCTCAGCAGCGCTGCACTTTGCGCTGTCGACGAAAATCCTCGATCTCGAGCAGTATATCTACGTTGGCCTGGTCATCGCGCTGATCCTCTACCGCTCCTACAAGCCAATCGGGCGGAGCAGGAAAAAGGGTCAAGGACGATCAAGCCGCGCCCGCGCCGTGGCGTCATCGGCTTCGTAAAGGTCCGCTTTAAGGCCGCGAAGGTGATGATTTTCTATGCACTGGATCAAGCGCATACGCGGCCGCGATCCCGATAGCGTATGCCAGGATATTCCAGAGCGAGAATACCCGTCCCAGCAATAAGGCGCCTGCGGTCGTCAGTCGAAAGGCATCAAGCCAGGGCGAGTGATAGAGCCGAAACAGTTCGACGCAAATGGCGACAACCGTTGCCATGGCGGCAATTCCCGGGGGGCGAACTTTTGTGACGAAACCTGCAACAGCAGATGCCAACAGGAAATACACCATCGATCCCCAAAGCAGCGATCCGCCATACTTGACGACGACGAAGGGCAGCCCGACGGAATAGCCGAACCGCCGAAGCATCAAACCAAAAATGATGATCAGGAGTAGGGCCGCGAGGCGCTGGAACTGCGCGCCTTGAACCACTCTGCACAATTGCAATTGACCACCATCCTCTCGACTGATTTGGACGGCCTAACCGCGAAGCAGCAAATTATCAAGCCGTCGCTATCCCAGCGTAGTCGAGCCTGATAGCTTCCCGATACTTCGAAACGAGTCTGGGATCACTCGCAAGAACATGCCGAAAGTCGCCGCGCTTCAAGGATTACTCCCCCTACTGGACAAGCATCTGATCGACCGGCCGGCCGATCTTCCACGCAATGGCATCGAACGCTTCGTTGTCGAATTCTTCTATTTCGGCGTCAAGGAGGCTCGGGCCTGCCTCTTCGCAGGCCTGTTTTTTCTGTCGGTCTTCCTGGTTCCGCGTGCAGGCATCATCGGTATCCCGCGCTACGATCTGCTGCTGCTCATCGCTGTTGTAATCCAGGCCGGGATGGTCTGGGCAAAACTCGAAACTATCGATGAGTTGAAGGCGATCTCGGTCTTCCATGTGGTCGGTTTTGCACTGGAGGCCTTCAAGACGTCCGGCAGCATCCAGTCGTGGAGCTATCCGGATTTCGCCTATACGAAGCTCTTTGGTGTTCCGCTGTTTTCCGGCTTCATGTATGCGGCCGTCGGCAGCTATGTCATCCAGGCCTGGCGCCTGTTTGATCTGCGCGTCAGACACCATCCATCCTATTGGATGGCAGGATTCATGGCATTGGCGATCTACGTCAACTTCTTCACCCACCACTATATCGGCGATTACCGCTGGTACATCGCCGCCTGCACGCTCGGTCTTTATGCGCGCACCACGGTCATCTTCAGGCCCTATGATCAAGACCGCAAGATGCCCCTGCTTCTCGCCTTCGTCCTGATCGGCTTCTTCATCTGGCTCGCAGAGAATATCAGCACCTTCTTCGGCGTGTGGCGCTATCCAAACCAGATCGGCGCGTGGTCGACCGTGCATATCGGCAAATGGACTTCGTGGTGTCTGCTGGTGATCATGACCTTTACGATCGTTGCGAACCTCAAGCATATCAAACACAAGATCCACGTGCCTGAATGAATTTCCGAAAACGGGCAGAGAACCAGGATATGTGCGGAGCGAACGCCGGACCGGCTTTTATCTCGCCATTCCTGTCAACTCATAGGGAGCGCCAAGCTTGATTGACCATATCCCGTCTCTGTAAGCGATCTCACAAAGAGCAGGCTCTTTTACCAAAGCGCCTTCGCGCCTTTGGGATACACATTGAAGGAGAAAGTGTTCTGGGCCTTCGATATAGGCAATGGCTGCCTGTTCGAAATCCAGCAGGCCGATAGCACCCCGCCTTTGACGCGCGTCCACGTCGCCTTTCGAGCCGGCAACAGGCGGAGGTCGAGTCGTTCTATCAAGGCGCTCTTGCAGCCGGCGCGCGGGACAATGGCGCACCTGGCCCGCGCCCGGACTACGCGCCCGATTATTATGCCTGCTTTATCCTCGATCCCGATGGCGACAATATCGAAGCCATGATCAATCAACCGCTTGTCAAAGCTTGAACAGAAGCGGGCTCAAACGCACAAACGCAAAAAGCCGGGCAAAGCCCGGCTTTCCTGTTCCCGTAAGCGGAAAATGTTAGGCAGCGACAGACTGCTCTTCAGCAGCGACGCGAGCCTTGTCGGCTGCACCCTTTGCATAGGTGTCGCGGTCAACGAATTCGATGACGGCGAGAGCAGCGTTGTCGCCCTGGCGGAAGCCGGCCTTCATGATACGCAGGTAGCCGCCATTGCGGGTTGCGTAGCGCGAGGCGATCGTGTCGAACAGCTTGTTGACGACGACAGCGTCCTTGATCTGCGAGATCGCCTGACGACGAGCGTGCAGGTCGCCGCGCTTGCCGAGGGTGACGAGCTTCTCGACGATCGGACGGATTTCCTTGGCCTTCGGCAGGGTCGTGACGATCTGCTCGTGGGTGATGAGCGAAGCCGCCATGTTGGCGAACATCGCCTTGCGGTGGCTTGCAGTTCTATTCAGCTTGCGGCCGGCTTTACCATGGCGCATTGCTATTCTCCTTTAATGCAGGTGCCCTTACGCTAACTGGGCCTGCCGTTTCCTGGCACATGCAGGCGATAGGCCTGCTGTTTGACGGGGAAAGGCAGCCGTAAAAAGCCTGCCTTTTTTGTTTCTTAATACTGGTCTTCGTAGCGCTTGGCGAGATCTTCGATGTTCTCGGGCGGCCATGCAGGCACTTCCATGCCGAGGTGCAGGCCCATGGAAGCGAGAACTTCCTTGATCTCGTTAAGCGACTTGCGACCAAAGTTCGGGGTGCGGAGCATTTCTGCTTCGGTCTTCTGAATGAGGTCGCCGATGTAGACGATATTGTCGTTCTTCAGGCAGTTTGCCGAACGAACGGACAGCTCGAGTTCGTCCACCTTCTTGAGGAGTGCCGGGTTGAAGGCCAGTTCGGTGACTGCCTCTTCCTCGGTTTCCTTCTGCGGTTCGTCGAAGTTGACGAAGACGCCAAGCTGGTCCTGCAGGATGCGAGCCGCGAAAGCGACGGCATCTTCGCCGGAGATAGAGCCATCGGTTTCGATGGACATGGTCAGCTTGTCGTAGTCGAGAACCTGTCCTTCGCGGGTGTTTTCAACCTTGTAGGACACCTTCTTGACCGGCGAGTAGAGGCTGTCGACCGGGATAAGACCGATCGGAGCATCTTCCGCACGATTGCGCTCAGCCGGGACGTAGCCCTTGCCGTTGTTGACGGTGAACTCCATGCGGATTTCGGCACCCTCGTCGAGCGTGCAGATCACATGCTCGGGGTTGAGGATTTCGATATCGCCGACCGTCTGGATGTCGCCAGCCGTTACAACACCCGGACCCTGCTTGCGCACAACCATGCGCTTGGCATCGTCGCCATCCATCTTGATGGCGATTTCCTTGATGTTGAGTACGATGTCCGTAACGTCCTCGCGAACGCCCGGGATCGACGAGAACTCATGCAGCACGCCATCGATCTGCACGGCCGTAACAGCGGCACCGCGCAAAGAGGAGAGCAGAACGCGACGCAGCGCGTTGCCGAGGGTGAGGCCGAAGCCACGCTCAAGCGGCTCTGCAACGAGAGTCGCCTTGGTGCGCGAGCTCGAAGAGAACTCCACCTTGTTCGGCTTGATCAGTTCCTGCCAGTTCTTCTGAATCATGATTTTGCCTTCCGTTCGTTGCCACTATCCAATCGTGACAACCGAGCTTGAAAACCACCGGGAGCGCTGAGGCGCTCACCGGTGACGATAGCGATGATCAGACGCGGCGCTTCTTGCGCGGACGGCAGCCATTGTGCGGGATCGGGGTCACGTCGCGAATGGACGTAATCATGAAACCGGCAGCCTGGAGCGCGCGCAGAGCCGATTCACGGCCGGAACCCGGACCGCAGACTTCGACTTCCAGCGACTTCATGCCGTGTTCCTGGGCCTTCTTGGCGCAGTCTTCGGCAGCGATCTGAGCAGCAAACGGGGTCGACTTGCGCGAGCCCTTGAAGCCCTTGGCGCCAGCAGACGACCAGGCAATTGCATTGCCCTGCGCGTCAGTGATCGTGATCATCGTGTTGTTGAAGGTCGAGTTGACGTGAGCGACACCCGACGAGATGTTCTTGCGCTCGCGACGGCGAACGCGGACGGCTTCCTTAGCCATGGTATTCCTTTCGTTGATCTCTTCACCGCCGTAATCCCAGCGGCTACACCGGAACGGCACCTGTACGGCCCCGCTCCAAACTCAAAAGAGGCCGGCGCAGACCGCCAGCCTCCCCACTCCGGTTTCCCGGAAATTACTTCTTCTTACCAGCGATCGCCTTTGCCGGACCCTTGCGGGTGCGAGCATTGGTGTGCGTGCGCTGACCGCGGACCGGAAGGCCACGACGGTGACGCAGGCCGCGGTAGCAGCCGAGATCCATCAAGCGCTTGATGTTCATCGAGGTTTCACGACGAAGATCACCCTCGACCTGATAGTCACGGTCAATGGTTTCACGGATCTGAAGAACTTCAGCATCCGTGAGCTGATGAACACGGCGATCAGCCGGAATACCGACCTTCTCGACGATTTCCTGCGCGAATTTCTGTCCGATCCCGTGAATATAGGTCAGCGCGATGACAACGCGCTTTGCAGTCGGGATGTTGACGCCAGCGATACGTGCCACGCCTGTTCTCCTTGCATTCCAGTTGCCATCCGGCAATAGGGCTTCGTTATGCAGCCAAAGGCCGCTCGTTCAAATTCGGGTTCGTAACATCGCAAAACGACCGAACCCGGATTTCCTTCGGGAAATCCGCGCCGATCGCAGGGAATGTCGCGAGTTGGCGCGGTTTAACGGAATCAGTGCAAAAAAGCAACCGCTCCCGCGAAGTTTATTTTCAAAGCTTTAAAGCTTGGAAAGGATGCCTTCGATTTCGGCCGTAACCTGATCGATCTCGGCCATGCCGTCCACGGACGTGAGTTTGCCCTTGGCGTAATAGTAGCCGATCAGCGGCGAGGTTTCCTTGTAGTAGACCTCGAGGCGCTTGGTCATGGTCTCGGCATTGTCGTCGGGACGACGCTTGAAGTGGGTAGAACCGCACTTGTCGCAAACCCCTTCCTTGACCGGGACCTTGTCCGTGTCGTGATAGACCGTGCCGCACTGAGCGCAGGAATAGCGGCCAGCCACGCGGCGGACCAACTCCTTGTCGTCCACACGAAATTCGATGACGACCGAAAGGTCCATGCCCTTGGCCTTGAGCATCACCTCTGTCGCATCCGCCTGCACGAGCGTGCGAGGGAAACCGTCGAGGATGAAGCCATTGGCGCAATCGGGCTGATCGATTCGCTCAGAGACGATGGCGTTGACGATCTCGTCCGAGACAAGATTTCCGGCGTCCATGACAGCCTTGGCGCGCTTGCCGACTTCAGTACCGGCCTGAACGGCGGCGCGCAACATGTCACCCGTGGAAAGCTGCGGAATGCCGTGCTTTTCCACGATCCGCTGGGCCTGGGTCCCCTTACCCGCGCCCGGCGGCCCCAAAAGTATAAGTCTCATCGCCCCCTCTTTCCTCCACGCAACTTCGATTTCTTGATCAGGCCTTCGTACTGCTGTGCGATCAGATGGCCCTGGATCTGCGCCACCGTATCAAGAGTTACGCTAACCACGATCAAAAGCGAAGTCCCACCAAGGGCTAATGGAATGCCGGTTTGCGACACCAGAATCTCGGGGAGGATGCAGACGAAGACGAGATAGATAGCGCCGATCACCGTGATACGGGTCAGCACATAGTCGATATACTCAGCGGTGCGGTCACCCGGACGAATGCCGGGGATGAAGCCGCCATGTTTCTTCAGATTGTCGGCCGTATCCTTCGGATTGAAGACAATGGCCGTGTAGAAGAAGGCGAAGAAGGCGATGAGGCCCGCATAGAGCAGCATATAAAGCGGCTGGCCATGGCCGAGGGCAGCAACGATAGAGGTGGCCCAGGCAGGCATCGCTGTCGTGGCGGCAAAACCTGCGATCGTCGCGGGCAAAAGCAGCAACGAGGACGCAAAGATTGCCGGGATGACGCCCGAAGTGTTCAGTTTCAGCGGCAGGTGCGAGGTATCGCCCTGGAACATCCGGTTGCCGACCTGGCGCTTCGGATATTGGATCAGCAGACGGCGCTGCGCACGCTCGACGAAGACGATGACGGCGATGACCGCGATCGCGACAACGATGACGAGCAGAATGAGGCTCGTCGACAGCGCACCGGTACGGCCGAGTTCCAACGTGCCGGCAAGAGCGGTCGGAAGACCGGCTGCAATTCCTGCGAAAATGATAAGCGAAATACCGTTGCCGATGCCGCGCGAGGTGATCTGTTCACCGAGCCACATCAGGAACATGGTGCCGCCGAGCAGAGTCAGGACGGTCGAAATTTTGAAGAACCAACCCGGATCGACAACAAGGCCGTTGCCGCTCTCGAGACCGACAGCAATGCCGTAGGCCTGCAGCGCGCCGAGGATGACCGTGCCATAGCGGGTGTACTGGTTGATGATCTTGCGGCCCTGCTCGCCTTCCTTCTTCAGATTTTCGAGCGCCGGCACGACCGAGGTCATGAGCTGCACGATGATCGAAGCGGAGATGTAGGGCATGATGCCGAGCGCGAAGATCGCCATGCGCTGCACCGCGCCGCCCGAGAACATGTTGAAGAGACCAAGAATGCCGCCGGCCTGACCCTGGAATGCCTGGGCGTAGGCCTGCGGATTAAGGCCTGGAAGCGGAATATGGGTGCCCAGCCGGTAGACGAGGAGAGCTGCCAGTGTGAACCACAGGCGCTTCTTAAGATCCTCGGCCTTGGCGAAGGTCGAAAAGTTGAGGTTTGAGGMCAGTTGTTCCGCTGCAGAAGCCATGCGATTCTCCGCGCTACCAATTCCGGCGCTCTCGAATTGGCCGGCACCGGAATCAGTATGAATTTCTTTTAAAAACCGGGCCTTGGACGGATTGCTGGCGCAACCCTGTGCCTCACCCTTGTTTTCAGTCTTACCGCACCGACGCGAGCCGCGTCCAAGCAGGTTTAATGAGGCTCACATATGGGAGCAAAATCGCCCGGTGTGAAGCACCCCGGGCGATATATCATGTGTTTATTATTCTGCCGCTGCGGCAGAAAGAAGCGTTATCTTGCCGCCGGCCTTTTCGATCTTCTCGACGGCAGACTTGGAAGCGCCTGCAACTTCGAGCGTGACCTTAGCCTTGAGCTCGCCATCGGACAGAACGCGAACGCCGTCCTTCGGGCGACGGATGACGCCGGCAGCCTTCAGAGCAGCCGCATCGATCGTTGCCTTCGCGTCCAGCTTGCCGGCATCGACGGCAGCCTGGATGCGTGCGAGCGATACGACAACGTAGTCGGCTGCGAAGATGTTGGTGAAGCCACGCTTCGGCAGGCGACGGTAGATGGGCATCTGACCGCCTTCGAAGCCGTTGATGGCAACGCCCGAACGGGACTTCTGACCCTTTACACCACGACCACCGGTCTTACCGGAGCCCGAGCCGATACCGCGGCCGAGGCGCTTGCGGCTATGGGTAGAGCCTTCGTTATCCTTGATTTCATTGAGTTTCATGAGCTTTACTCCGGACTCACTTCTCGTCRACGACGCGAACGAGATGCTGGACTGCACGGATCATGCCACGAACGGCTGGAGTGTCTTCCAGCGTGCGGCGGCGGTGCATCTTGTTCAGTCCGAGACCGATCAGCGTACGCTGCTGGACGTCCGGACGGCGAATCGGGCTGCCGACCTGTTCGATCGTAACAGTCTTCGCTTCAGCCTTCTTGGTAGCCTTGGCCATTGGTCAGCTCCTCTTATTCTTCAGAGGCGTTGCCGGAAGCGGCACGGCGAGCCTGGAGCGTAGCATACTTGATGCCGCGCTGGGCTGCGATGTCCTTCGGGTGAACCTRGTGCTTCAGAGCGTCGAAGGTGGCGCGAACCATGTTGTAAGGGTTCGACGAACCGGTCGACTTGGCGACGACGTCGTGGACGCCGAGCGTTTCGAAAACGGCGCGCATCGGACCACCGGCGATGATACCGGTACCAACCTTGGCCGAGCGCAGCAGAACCTTGCCGGCGCCATGACGGCCATGGACGTCGTGATGCAGCGTACGGCCGTCACGCAGCGGTACGAAGATCAGCTCGCGCTTGGCGGCTTCGGTTGCCTTGCGGATGGCTTCCGGCACTTCACGTGCCTTGCCATGGCCGAAGCCGACGCGGCCCTTCTGGTCGCCAACGACGACGAGTGCTGCGAAACCAAAACGACGGCCGCCCTTGACGACCTTGGCGACGCGGTTGATCGCGACAAGCTTGTCGACGAATTCGCTATCGCGCTCTTCGCGGCTCTGGCGGTCTTCCCGCTGCGGCCTTCTTTCCTGTGCCATTGTCCTCTTCCTTTTTCTTTTCCGGGTGCAATCGGCAAACAAAACGAGGACCGCATCGTCTTCCTCAAGGGAACGGTTTGCGGTCCGGTGAAATCCGGCCGAGGCTTAAAAAGCCTTCGGCCGGAAACTGATTAGAAGGTCAGGCCGCTTTCGCGGGCTGCATCTGCCAGGGCCTTGATGCGGCCGTGATAGATGAAGGCGCCACGGTCGAAAACGACCTCAGTGACACCTGCCTTGGAGGCGCGCTCAGCAACGAGCTTGCCGACGAGGGCTGCTGCTGCTGTGTCGGCACCGGTCTTCAGAGAACCGCGCAGATCCTTGTCGAGGGTCGATGCAGCGGCAAGAGTCTTGCCGGCAACATCGTCGATGACCTGAGCGTAGATGTTCTTCGAGGAGCGATGAACCGACAGGCGCGGACGGCCATTGGCCACCGACTTGAGATGACGGCGCACGCGGTTGGCACGACGTGCAAGTGCTTCTTTCCTGCTAGCCATTTCGCGTGATCCTTACTTCTTCTTGCCTTCTTTGCGGACAATCCGCTCTTCGGCATACTTGACGCCCTTGCCCTTGTAGGGCTCCGGACCGCGGTATTCGCGGATCTCGGCGGCGACCTGGCCGACCTGCTGCTTGTTGATGCCGGTGACGATAATTTCCGTCGGCTTCGGTACAGCGATCGTGATGCCCTGCGGCGGTTCGTAGACCACGTCGTGGCTGAAACCGAGAGCCAGCTGCAGGTTCTTGCCCTGCAGGGAGGCACGGTAACCAACGCCGTTGATTTCGAGCTTGCGCTCGTAGCCGTCCTTGACGCCCTTGAAGATGTTTTCGATCATCGTGCGGGACATGCCCCACTTCGAACGAGCATCCTTCGTCTGGCTGAGCGGCGTTACGACGACCGCATTGTTTTCAAGCTTGAGGCTGATTTCGTCGTTTGCGACGAAGAACAGCTCGCCCTTCGGGCCCTTCGCAGTAACCTTCTGGCCATCGACCGTAGCCGTGATCCCAGCAGGTACCTGAACGGGCTTCTTACCGATACGAGACATGTTTCAATCCTGTCTGTTCGCTATGGAGACCCTGCGCAGTCTTAGAAGACCGAGCAGAGAACCTCGCCACCAACGTTCTGTTCGCGAGCCTGGTGATCGGCCATCACACCCTTCGGAGTCGAAAGGATGGTGATGCCGAGGCCGTTCGCGACCTGCGGAATGGACTTGACCGAGACATAAACCCGGCGGCCCGGCTTGGACACACGGCCGATCTCACGGATCACCGATGCGCCTTCATAGTACTTCAGTTCGATGTTCAGTTCCGACTTGCCGTTGCCGAAATCGACGACGGAGTAGCCACGGATGTAGCCTTCGGACTGGAGGACATCGAGAACACGTGCACGGAGCCTGGAAGCAGGCGTCGAAACCGACGACTTGCGACGCGAAGCACCGTTACGGATACGGGTGAGCATATCGCCCAACGGATCAGTCATTGTCATCTAACCTGCTCCTTACCAGCTCGACTTGACGATGCCCGGCACCTTGCCGAGATTGCCCAGTTCACGTAGCGCGATACGCGACATACGCAGTTTACGGTAATAAGCGCGCGGACGACCGGACACTTCGCAACGGTTGCGAATGCGGGTCTTCGATCCGTCGCGCGGCAGGGATGCCAGCTTGATCGAGGCCTTGAACCGCTCTTCGATCGGAAGAGCCTGGTTCATGATGATCGCCTTCAGGGCAGCACGCTTGCTGGCCTGGTTTGCGACCGTAGTACGGCGGCGCTTGTTCTTTTCAACTGCGCTTGTCTTCGCCATGTCAGGTTCCTTTTCTACGCTCGTCGTTACGGTTACTGACGGAACGGGAAGCTGAACTCCGTGAGGAGTGCGCGAGCTTCGTCGTCGGTCGTGGCCGTCGTGCAAACGATGATGTCCATGCCCCACATCTGATCAACCTTGTCGTAGTTGATTTCAGGGAACACAATGTGCTCCTTGATGCCCATGGCAAAGTTGCCACGGCCGTCAAAGCTCTTCGGGTTCAGGCCGCGGAAGTCGCGAACGCGCGGAAGCGCGATGTTGACCAGGCGATCCAGGAACTCGTACATGCGGGCGCCGCGCAGGGTGACCTTCGCGCCGATCGGCATGTGTTCGCGGACCTTGAAGCCAGCGATAGAGTTGCGTGCACGGGTGATGACCGGCTTCTGGCCAGCAATGGCAGCCAGGTCGGCAGCAGCAACGGTCGGCTTCTTCGAGTCAGCCGTGGCTTCGCCCACACCCATGTTGATAACGATCTTGTCGAGCTTCGGGATCATCATCTCGTTGGCGTAGGAGAACTTCTCCTGCATCGCCTTACGGATCCGCTCGACATATTCCTTCTTGAGCCGCGGCTCGTACTTTGCCTCAGCCATCGATCACTTCTCCCGAACGCTTGGCCACGCGGACCTTCTTGCCGTCAACAACCTTGAAGCCGACGCGGGTCGGCTTGCCGTCCTTGTCGATGATCGAGACGTTGGACAGGTGAACCGAAGCTTCCTTGGAAATAATCCCGGCTTCCTGGGTCTGCGTCTGGCGCTGGTGGCGCTTTACGAGGTTTACGCCGCGAACGACGGCGCGATCTTCCTTCGGCAGGACCTGAAGGACTTCGCCAGTGCGGCCCTTGTCCTTGCCTGCGAGCATGACGACCTTGTCGCCCTTACGAATCTTTTGCATCGTTCCCGCTCCTTACAGTACTTCGGGAGCCAGCGAGATGATCTTCATGTGGTTCTTCGCACGCAATTCGCGCGGAACCGGTCCGAAGATACGGGTGCCGATCGGCTCTTTCTTGTTGTCGATGAGGACTGCTGCATTCGTGTCGAAGCGGATGACAGAGCCATCCGGACGACGGATGTCCTTGGCGGTACGAACGACAACCGCCTTCATCACGTCACCCTTCTTCACACGGCCGCGCGGAATAGCTTCCTTGATCGAAACGACGATGACGTCGCCGATCGAGGCATACTTGCGCTTCGAGCCGCCCAGCACCTTGATGCACATGACACGACGGGCGCCGGAATTATCCGCGACGTCGAGGTTTGTTTGCATCTGAATCATATCAGGTCGCCTTCTTGTTCTTACCGGAATGGTTGGGCAATGCCCCCTCTCCCGGCTTATGAGAATTCTCTACCGGCCGCTCGTCGTGAGGACAGCGAAAACACGGCAATAGCTTGAATAGCGCGGGATAGATCGTTGCCAGGGTGGTTTCCCAGATGGGACCTTCCGTGCGCTTAAAGCAAAAGAACGCCCGGCATTCGAGCGTTCCGACGCTGCTTCATACAGAAATTTCCGCGAGACGCAAGGCCTCGCGTGAAATTCTTACTTGGCCTGGGCGGCAATAACCGTCCAGCGCTTGTCCTTGGAGATCGGTGCGCACTCCTCGATGGAGACGATATCGCCGATCTTGTACTGGTTGTTTTCGTCGTGGGCCTTGTACTTCTTGGAGCGACGAACGGTCTTCTGGAGCAGCGGATGAGCGAAACGACGCTCAACGCGAACTACGACAGTCTTCTCGTTCTTGTMACCAACCACGACGCCCTGCAGAATGCGCTTCGGCATGTTTTTTTCCTTTAGGCCTTTGCTTCTGCCGCCTTCTGGCGGGCAATGGTTTTGACGCGGGCGATGTCCTTGCGGACTTCGTTGATGCGCGAGGTCTTCTCAAGCTGGTTCGTCGCCTTCTGGAAGCGCAGGTTGAACTGCTCCTTCTTCAGGTCGGCGAGCTTGTCCTTGAGCTGGTCGGCCGTGAGGCCGCGTACTTCTTCGGCTTTCATCGTGCCTTCTCCTTACTCTGCGATGCGCTGTACAAAGCGCKTCTTGACCGAGAGCTTGGCCGAGCCGAGGCGAAGCGCTTCACGCGCGATTTCCTCGGAGACACCGTCGATCTCGAACATCATACGACCGGGCTTGACCTTGCATGCCCAGTATTCCACGGAACCCTTACCCTTACCCATACGGACTTCGGTGGGCTTTGCGGTTACCGGAACGTCCGGGAACACGCGGATCCAAACACGGCCGGCGCGCTTCATGTAACGCGTGATCGCGCGGCGGGCCGCTTCGATTTCACGTGCGTTAACGCGGTTCGGCTCCTGAGCCTTCAGGCCGAATTCGCCGAAGGCCAGATCAGAACCACCCTTGGCTACGCCCTTGATGCGGCCCTTGAACTGCTTGCGGTACTTAGTACGCTTTGGCTGCAACATTTTCTTACTTCTCCGAGCTTATCTTTCGCCAGCGCTAATTACGCGTTATCGCGTTCGCGGCGACGATCGCCACGGTCGCGTTCGCGGCTTGCCGGACCCTGTGCGTCGCCTTCCAGCGCGCGACGTTCGGAAGCCATCGGATCGTGCTCAAGGATTTCGCCCTTGAAGATCCAGACCTTGATGCCGCAGATACCGAATGCGGTTTCGGCTTCAGCCGTACCGTAGTCGATGTCGGCGCGCAGGGTGTGCAGCGGAACGCGGCCTTCGCGGTACCATTCCGTACGAGCGATTTCTGCACCACCGAGACGGCCGGCGCAGGTGATCTTGATGCCTTCGGCACCAAGACGCATCGCGGACTGAACGGCGCGCTTCATGGCGCGACGGAAAGCCACGCGGCGCTCGAGCTGCTGGGCGATCGACTGAGCGACGAGTGTCGCGTCGATTTCCGGCTTGCGCACTTCAACGATGTTGAGGTGCGTTTCGGAATTTGTCATTTCCGACAGCTTCTTGCGGAGCTTGTCGATGTCGGCGCCCTTGCGGCCGATGATCAGGCCCGGACGGGCCGAGTGGATCGTGACGCGGCACTTCTTGTGCGGGCGCTCGATAACCACCTTGGAGATACCGGCCTGCTTCAGTTCGCTCATGACGAACTTCCGCATCTTCAGGTCTTCGTGCAGGAGCTGACCGTATTCGGCATTGTCCGCGAACCAGCGGCTATCCCAAGTACGGTTGATGCCAAGACGGAAACCAATAGGATTGATTTTCTGACCCATTATGCGGCCTCCTCTTGTGCCTGCACTTCACGAACGACGATCGTCAGGTGAGCGAACGGACGTTCGATGCGCGATGCGCGGCCACGGCCACGAGCGTGGAAGCGCTTCATGACGATCGACTTGCCGACATAAGCCTCGGCGACGACGAGAGCATCGACGTCGAGGTCATGGTTGTTTTCAGCGTTGGCGATCGCAGATTCGAGCGTCTTCTTGACGGCGCCTGCAATGCGCTTGCGGGAGAATTCCAGCTCAGCGAGTGCACGCTCGACCTTCTTGCCGCGGATGGCCGCAGCAACCAGGTTAAGCTTCTGGGGGCTGACACGAAGCGTGCGGGCGACTGCCTGCGCTTCGTTGTCCTTGAGCCGGCGTTCTGTTTTTGCCTTGCCCATCGTTACTTCCTCTTTGCCTTCTTGTCCGCGCCGTGACCGTAATAGGTCCGGGTCGGAGAGAATTCACCGAACTTGTGACCGACCATGTCTTCATTGACGCTGACCGGAACATGCTTGCTGCCGTTGTAGACGCCGAAGGTGAGACCGACGAACTGCGGCAGGATCGTGGAGCGACGGCTCCAGATCTTGATTACTTCTGCGCGTCCGCCTTCACGAACCTTCTCAGCCTTCTTGAGAAGATAGCCGTCAACGAACGGACCTTTCCATACTGAACGAGCCATTGGAGACTTCCTCTCTTACTTCTTACGCTGATGACGCGAGCGCATAATCATCTTGTCGGTCGACTTGTTCGACCGGGTGCGCTTGCCCTTGGTCGGCTTGCCCCACGGAGAAACCGGGTGACGACCACCAGAGGTGCGGCCTTCACCACCGCCGTGCGGGTGGTCGACCGGGTTCATGACGACACCGCGGTTATGCGGACGCTTGCCGCGCCAAACAGTACGACCGGCCTTGCCGTCGTTGATGTTGGCATGGTCAGGGTTCGACACTGCACCGATCGAAGCAAGGCAGGTGCCGTGCACTAGACGCTGTTCGCCCGAGTTCAGGCGAAGGATCGCCATGCCCTGGTCGCGGCCGACGAGCTGTGCGTAGGAACCGGCGGAGCGGGCAATCTGACCGCCCTTGCCCGGCTTCATTTCCACATTGTGGATGATGGAGCCGACCGGGATGTACTGCAGCGGCATCGTGTTGCCGGGCTTGACGTCAACAACCTTGTCGGAAGCGATGACCTTGTCGCCAGCAGCAAGACGCTGCGGAGCGATGATGTAGGCCTGTTCGCCATCGGCGTATTTGATGAGCGCGATGTAAGCCGTACGGTTCGGGTCGTATTCGATACGCTCGACAGTGCCTTCGACGTCGAACTTGCGACGCTTGAAGTCGATGATGCGATAGGTACGCTTGTGACCGCCKCCGATGAAGCGGGCCGTGATGCGGCCGAGGTTGTTACGACCGCCGCTCTTGGTCAGACCTTCCGTCAGCGCCTTAACCGGCTTGCCCTTGTAGAGGCCAGAACGGTCGACGATGACCAGCTGGCGCTGGCTCGGGGTCGTCGGATTGAATGTTTTCAATGCCATTTTTTTATCCTCAGAGACCGGTGGAGACGTCGATCGTCTGGCCTTCGGCCAACGTCACGACAGCCTTCTTCACGTCCTGCTGCTTGCCGACAAAACCGCGGAAACGCCGGGTCTTGCCCTTGCGCAGCAGAGTGTTGACGGCGGTAACCTTGACGCCGAAGAGCGCCTCGACTGCAGCCTTGATTTCCGGCTTCGTCGCCTTCTTGGCGACATTGAAAACAACCTGGTTGTTTTCCGATACCAGCGTGGACTTTTCGGTGATCGCAGGAGAAACGATCACATCGTAGTGGCGGAGATCGGTCACTTGAATCGCTCCTCTAGCGCTTCAACGGCAGCCTTGGAAAGCACGAGCTTGCCGCGGCGGACGATGTCGTAAACGTTGATGCCCTGGATCGGCAGAACATCGATGTTCGGGATGTTCTGGGCAGCGAGCTTGAAGTTACCGTCGAGCTCGGCGCCGCCGATGAAGAGGGCGTTGGTGAGGCCCAGCGTTGCGAATACGCCGGCCAGAGCCTTCGTCTTTGCTTCGTTGGCGACCAGATCATCAATGATGATCAGTTCGTCTGCCTTGATCTTGGCGGACAGCGCGTGACGCAGGCCGAGTGCGCGAACCTTCTTCGGAAGGTCGTGTTCGTGGCTGCGAGCAACCGGGCCGTGGGCCTTACCACCACCGCGGAACTGCGGAGCACGAGCCGAATGGTGACGAGCGCGGCCCGTACCCTTCTGCTTGTACATCTTGGCGCCGGTGCGCCAGACGTCTGCGCGGCCCTTTGCCTGGTGCGTGCCCTGCTGCTTCTTAGCAAGCTGCCAGCGGATAACGCGGGCGAGAATATCTTCGCGGGGCTCAAGGCCGAAAATCGCTTCCGAAAGGGAAACCTTCCCAGCGTCTTTTCCCTCGAGGGTCTTGACGTTCAATTCCATTGGTCTGGCTCCCTTACTTCGCTGCCGACTTGACGGCGTCGCGCACGATGATCCAGGCACCCTTGGAACCGGGTACTGCACCCTTGATCAGGATCAGACCRCGATCTTCGTCGGTCGAAACGACTTCAAGGTTCTGCGTCGTCACGCGCGTCTGGCCCATGTGACCAGCCATCTTCTTGTTCTTGAAAACCTTGCCCGGATCCTGGCGCGAACCTGTCGAACCATGCGAGCGGTGCGAAACAGACACACCGTGCGTGGCGCGCAGACCGCCGAAGCCGTGGCGCTTCATGGCGCCGGCAAAGCCCTTACCGATCGTCGTGCCTGTGACATCGACGAGCTGGCCAGCAGCAAAGTGATCAGCCTTGATCTCAGTACCAATGTCGAGCAGGTGGTCTTCCGAAACACGGAATTCCTGCAGCTTGGCCTTGGGCTCAACGTTAGCGACGGCAAAGTTGCCGCGCATGGCCTTGGACGTGTTCTTTACCTTGGCCTGGCCAGCACCGAGCTGAAGCGCGGTATAGCCATTCTTTTCTACGGTGCGCTGGGCCACGACCTGGCAGCTTTCCAAACGCAGTACCGTTACCGGGACATGCTCGCCGGCGTCGTTGTAGACGCGGGTCATTCCCACCTTCTGTGCAATCACACCTGAACGCATCGGTTCAATCCTTCCAACTCAGCTCGAGCAAGCTCAGAGCTTGATCTCAACATCGACACCTGCGGCGAGATCGAGCTTCATCAGCGCGTCTACCGTCTGCGGGGTCGGATCTACGATGTCGAGCAGGCGCTTATGCGTGCGCATCTCGAACTGTTCGCGGCTCTTCTTGTCGATGTGCGGGGACCGGTTGACCGTAAACTTCTCGATGCGGGTCGGAAGCGGAACGGGGCCCCGGACGCTAGCACCGGTGCGCTTCGCCGTCGACACGATCTCGCGCGTGGAAGCATCGAGAATCCGGTGATCGAACGCCTTCAGGCGAATGCGGATATTTTGGCCGTTCATTCGACGTTATCCTTGTGTTTGTTTTCCACATGTCTTTGGGCAAGACACGGGTTGTTCTTTCTTCCTAAGGCGGACCACCGGTTTCAAAGATCGAGAGAGACGCCTGTTACGGCATCCCTATCCACTCTTCAGGGCCTTTTGACCCACCTTATTGTTTCTTTAGTCGCCGCTTCGTCTACCAAAGCGGTACGCAAATCGCGCTCGCGCGCCATTTGCAACATTTCTGTGTAATAAGCAAGCGGCCAGCGCCGCTTGCATCATAATAATGTCATCGAATCGGCTGCCCCACCGGAGCAGCCGAATGAATTACTCGACGATCGAAGCGACGATGCCTGCACCGACGGTACGGCCGCCTTCGCGGATAGCGAAGCGAAGCTTTTCTTCCATCGCGATCGGAACGATCAGCTCGACGTCAACGGTGACGTTGTCGCCAGGCATGACCATTTCCGTGCCTGATGTTGTCGCCRGCCTGGCCCTGATCGAGCAGCTTGCGGAACATTTCAACGCCGGTAACMGTCGTCTTCGACGTCGCACGAATGCCGACGATCTCGACTTCTTCGCCAACCTTGACGATGCCACGCTCGACGCGGCCGGTCACAACCGTACCACGGCCCGAGATCGAGAACACGTCTTCGATCGGCATCAGGAACGGCTGGTCRATCGGACGCTCAGGCGTCGGGATGTAGGCGTCGACAGCAGCCATCAGCTCGCGGATCGCGTCTTCACCGATCTTCTTGTCAGAATCTTCAAGAGCAGCAAGCGCCGAACCCTTGACGACCGGRATGTCGTCGCCCGGGAAGTCGTAGGACGACAGAAGTTCGCGAACTTCGAGCTCGACGAGCTCRAGMAGYTCRGCGTCGTCAACCTGGTCGACCTTGTTGAGGAACACSACGATCGCCGGAACGCCAACCTGGCGGGCGAGCAGGATGTGCTCGCGCGTCTGCGGCATCGGGCCGTCAGCAGCAGAGCAGACCAGGATCGCGCCGTCCATCTGCGCAGCACCGGTGATCATGTTCTTGACATAGTCGGCGTGGCCGGGGCAGTCGACGTGSGCGTAGTGRCGGGCCGGCGTCTCATACTCGACGTGAGCCGTCGAAATGGTGATGCCGCGCGCCTTTTCTTCCGGTGCAGCGTCAATCTGGTCATACGCCTTGTATTCACCGAAATACTTCGTGATCGCTGCCGTCAGAGACGTCTTGCCGTGGTCAACGTGGCCGATCGTGCCGATGTTGACGTGCGGCTTGTTGCGCTCAAACTTACTCTTTGCCATTTTCGGCTCTCCATTTTTGGCCCCGAAGGGCGCTAATTCTTGTTATCGGTCAATTGGTATTCCGGTCACTTCTGACCGGAATACTTTGCCTGGATTTCGGTTGCGACGTTCGACGGGACCGGCGCGTAATGATCGAAGGTCATCGTGTACTGAGCACGGCCCTGCGACATGGAGCGCAGGTTATCGACGTACTTGAACATGTTCGCCAGCGGAACGTTGGCGTTGATGACAACAGCGATACCACGGCTTTCCTGGCCCTGGATCTGACCACGACGGGAGTTCAGGTCGCCGATGACATCGCCGACATAATCTTCCGGGGTGACGACTTCGACCTTCATCATCGGCTCGAGGAGCTGAGCACCGGCCTTCTTCGCTGCTTCACGGAAGCAAGCGCGGGAAGCGATTTCGAACGCCAGGACCGACGAGTCGACGTCATGGAAGGCGCCGTCGATGAGGGTCGCCTTGACACCGAGCATCGGGAAGCCAGCGAGCGGACCCGAAGACAGAACGCTTTCGATACCCTTCTGAACGCCGGGGATATATTCCTTCGGAACAGAGCCGCCAACGATCTTGGATTCGAACTTGAAGTCTTCGCCATCCGGGTTCGGTTCGAAGACGATCTTCACGCGAGCGAACTGGCCGGTACCACCGGACTGCTTCTTGTGCGTGTAGTCTTCTTCGTGTGCCTTTGTGATGGTTTCGCGGTAGGCAACCTGCGGCGCGCCGACGGTTGCTTCGACCTTGAACTCACGACGCATGCGGTCGACGATAATGTCGAGATGCAGTTCGCCCATACCGGCGATGATGGTCTGGCCGGATTCCTGGTCGGTCTTGACGCGGAAGGACGGATCCTCAGCAGCCAGACGGTTGAGCGCGAGGCCCATCTTTTCCTGGTCGCCCTTGGTCTTCGGCTCGATGGCGATCTGGATGACCGGCTCGGGGAATTCCATGCGCTCAAGGATAACCGGCTTCAGCGGGTCGCAGAGCGTATCGCCAGTGGTGGTTTCCTTAAGACCGGCGAGAGCGACGATGTCGCCAGCGAAGGCTTCTTCGATGTCTTCACGCGAGTTGGAATGCATCTGCAACATGCGGCCGACGCGCTCGCGCTTGTCCTTGACCGTATTCATGACCGACGCGCCCTTTTCGAGCTTGCCGGAGTAGATGCGTGCAAAGGTGAGCGAACCGACGAACGGGTCGTTCATGATCTTGAAAGCGAGCATGGACAACGGCTCGCTGTCATCGGCGTGACGCTCGATCTCAGCGTCCGTCTTGAAATCGACGCCCTTGATCGCAGGAATGTCCATCGGCGACGGCAGGTAGTCCACGACAGCGTCGAGCAAAGGCTGAACGCCCTTGTTCTTGAACGCTGTGCCACAGAACATCGGATGGAACTTGACGTCGATCGTGCCGCGGCGAACGAGTTCGCGGATCTTGTCGTTGTCGGGCAGGATGCCTTCGAGATAGGCTTCCGTCGCGGCTTCGTCGATGTCGACGACCGTTTCGATCAGCTTTTCGCGATATTCTTCAGCCTTGGCCTTCATGTCCTCAGGGATCTCGACGACATCCCACTGAGCACCCAGCGACTCGTCGCGCCAGATGAGAGCGTTCATCTCGATGAGGTCGATGACGCCCTTGAATTCGGTTTCTGCACCGATCGGCAGCTGCATGACGACAGCCGTTGCGCCGAGACGGGTCTTGATCATCTCGACGGAGCGGTAGAAGTCCGCACCGGTCTTGTCCATCTTGTTGCAGAAGATCATGCGCGGAACATTGTACTTCTCAGCCTGGCGCCAGACGGTTTCCGTCTGGGGCTCAACGCCGGCGTTGGCATCGAGCAGCGCAATGGCGCCGTCGAGAACGCGCAGAGAACGCTCGACTTCGATGGTGAAGTCGACGTGGCCGGGAGTGTCGATGATGTTGAAGCGGCGGGTCTTGCCGTCACGGCCCTTCCAGTAGGTCGTGGTAGCAGCGGACGTGATCGTGATACCGCGTTCCTGMTCCTGCTCCATCCAGTCCATCGTGGCTGCGCCGTCGTGGACTTCGCCGATCTTGTGCGACTTGCCGGTGTAATAAAGAATACGCTCGGTAGTCGTGGTCTTGCCGGCGTCAATGTGCGCCATGATACCGAAATTGCGGTAGTCTTCGATCTTATATTCGCGAGCCATAATGGACTGCCTTTCGATATCGTTCGGGATTACCAGCGATAATGCGAGAACGCGCGGTTGGCGTCAKCCATCTTGTGCGTGTCTTCGCGCTTCTTGACCGCAGAACCGCGGTTGTTCGAGGCATCGAGAAGTTCGCCCGAGAGACGATCGATCATGGTGGTTTCGTTGCGCTTGCGAGCAGCAGCGATCAGCCAGCGGATGGCAAGAGCCTGACGACGCTCCGKACGGACATCGACCGGAACCTGGTAGGTCGCACCACCGACGCGGCGCGAACGGACTTCAACGTGCGGAGCGATGTTGTCGAGCGCGGAATGGAAAACCGTCAGCGGCTCCTGCTTCGACTTGCCCTGCACGGAGTCAAACGCGCCGTATACGATGCTTTCAGCGACGGACTTCTTGCCGTCGAGCATGATGGCGTTCATGAACTTCGTGACAACGAGGTCACCGAACTTCGGGTCCGGATTGATCTCGCGCTTTTCTGCTTTATGGCGTCTGGACATACTTCTCGTCTCTTTAACTGTTAAGGCGCTCTACCACGCGGAGGACTTCGCGCAGCGCCGGGGATCTCACTTCCAAGCCTTTCCGGGCGATATCGCCCGGGGCGAAATTACTTCGGACGCTTCGCACCGTACTTGGAACGGCGCTGCTTGCGGTTCTTGACACCCTGGGTATCGAGAACGCCGCGGATGATGTGGTAACGGACACCCGGAAGGTCCTTGACGCGGCCGCCACGGATCATGACGACAGAGTGTTCCTGAAGGTTGTGACCTTCGCCGGGAATGTAACCAATGACTTCGAAGCCGTTGGTGAGGCGGATCTTTGCGACCTTACGCAGAGCCGAGTTCGGCTTCTTCGGCGTCGTTGTGTAAACGCGGGTGCAAACACCACGCTTCTGCGGGTTCTCCTGAAGAGCGGGAACCTTGTTACGCTTTACGTTCGCCTGGCGAGGCTTGCGGATCAGCTGGTTTACGGTAGGCATTCAACCATCCCTTACGTTTGTCTCAACAGCCCTTACGGGCTCGAACTTCGCCGTCTCCGGCACTGCCACACATATTTTCCCTCAATGCGCAAAATATGGCCCGATCCGCTTCCGCAGATGGACCACATAGAGCAGAGGACGCAAAAAAGATGCGTCATGCGTGCAGCATCATGACTTCAACGTGCGTTTAGAACCTTGTTTGAGGCGATCTTCAGGGCGCGTCGCCCCGAACAGCCAAACCTCACATGGGATCCGATGGCCGGCGTACTACTGGTTTCCGCCCTCTTCGTCAAGGCCGGTTAAGAAATAATCTCCGCCCCGACGGCTTGAAAAGCCCTGTGAACACGCTGTTTACAGGCTCTTTAGGCCGGTTAAAGATACCCGGCAAGATAAACTTGGGCATTGCAGCAAAAACGGATAGGAATCAGTATTTGCAGACATCAAGCCCTTATATGGGATCTGCATATTGCGATTCTCAGACAGCCGAAGGACAAAAAGATGATCGGGACACCGGACAATGACAACAATTTCGACGGACCGATGATCTTCATCATCATCGGCAAGGGCTATGAATCCGATACGAGCGAGGGCGTGGACCTGCACGTCATGCTGAAAGCCGCCGATGACGACAGCGCCGTGCGCGAAGCCTTGAACGCGCTCGCCGAGGAAGGCTTCATCGAAGCCGATCTCGACCAGATCGGCATGCTGACCGAAGTGCCCTCCGAAGAGCCGCATGCATCCGCCTACCAGGGTGCGCTGGACGGCGAAGTCTCGATCATCCGCTTCAGCTAGACCTATATATAAAGAACAAAGCCTGCGCGCCGGCGCGGGCCCAATCCTCCCACCCTCACCTTTTCCATTTTGGCCGATATCAATGAGGGCGGCGAGCGTGCGGCGGGTTCTCGCAATACCGTCGCCAGCGGTCTCTGCAAGTGCAGCATTCCTTTTTTGCGTATCCCGAACTGCAGGCCGCAGTCCGTCTGCGTTCAGGCATCTTCCGCCTGCCCTTCGATATTGGCCTGCGCTCGCGGTGACCGCTGACAAACCACCTTTTGGCGTGCCAAGACCGAGTTGTGCTGCGCGCTCGGTCTTTAAGCCTCAGCAACGATTTCAGCGAAGCCGCCCGGCCGTTGCCGGCGGCTTTGTCTTTTACTGCCATGAAGCGCCACCGGTATGCGATACTAAAATTCCGGACGTCCGACATCTGTCCGCATTGCTGCCGTCAGCAGCCCGCTCCAGCCGCGTAACAGGCATCCTGATCTGCTCCGGGTCCGTCTATCTTGCCGCCATCGTCGCAACGCTGTTTATCGGCGCGGCACCCCATCTCCCACGATCTTTCGGACAAAGAAAAACCGCCCGGATTTCTCCGGGCGGTTTTGAATTTGAGAGATACCGAGTTGCCGATTATTCGGCAGCCGGGGCGCTTTCGTTCGCCAGGTCCTGCAGCATCGGCGTTGCGACCCCTGCCCCGGAGCCCTTGCGGCGCTCTTCCAGGATCAGGTCGTCGCGAGCCGTCGCGATGCGGCGGATCTGGGTCATGGTGCCACCGGTACCAGCCGGGATCAGACGGCCGACGATGACGTTTTCCTTCAGACCCTGCAGACCGTCGGTCTTGCCGGCKATCGCGGCTTCCGTCAGCACCTTGGTCGTTTCCTGGAAGGAAGCGGCCGAGATGAAGGACGGGGTCTGCAGCGATGCCTTGGTGATGCCGAGCAGAACCGGGTCACCGCTGGCAGGCTTCTTGCCTTCCTCGATGAGGTGGTCGTTGACGTCTTCCAGTTCGATACGGTCGACATTGTCGCCGACAATGTACGTGGAGTCGCCTGCATCGGTGATTTCCACCTTCTGCAGCATCTGACGGACAATCACTTCAATGTGCTTGTCGTTGATGACAACGCCCTGCAGACGATAGACTTCCTGGATTTCGTTCACGAGGTAGGAAGCCAAGGCTTCCACGCCCTTGATCGCCAGGATGTCGTGCGGAGCCGGGTTACCGTCGAGGATGTAGTCACCCTTTTCGATATAGTCGCCTTCCTGAAGGTGGAAGGGCTTGCCCTTCGGGATCAGGTATTCGACAGGCTCGACACCGTCTTCTGCCGGCTCGATGATGACACGACGCTTGTTCTTGTAGTCGCGGCCGAGGCGGATCGTACCATCGATCTCTGCGATGATGGCGTGGTCCTTCGGACGACGGGCTTCGAACAGTTCTGCAACACGCGGCAGACCACCGGTAATGTCCTTGGTCTTGGCGCTTTCCAGCGGCGAACGCGCGAGAACGTCACCCTGAGAGACCTTCGTGCCCGGCTCGACCGACAGGATTGCATCGACCGAGAGCAGGAAGCGGGCTTCGCCACCGCGGGAAAGCTTCGCGACATTGCCGCTTGCATCCTTGATGACGATGGCAGGCTTCAGGTCCGAACCGCGCGGGGTCGAACGCCAGTCGATAACCTGACGCTTGGTGATGCCAGTGGCTTCGTCGGTCGCTTCGAGAACGGAGAGGCCATCGACGACATCTTCGAACTGAACCGTACCAGCTACTTCCGTCATCATCGGACGGGTGTAGGGATCCCACTCCGCCAGACGCTGACCGCGCTTGACCTTGTCGCCTTCGTCGACATGCAGCTTCGAACCGTAGGCAACACGCTGCGAGGAACGCTCCACACCACGCTCGTCCAAGATCTGGACGGTTATGTTGCGGCCCATGGCAATGAGGTTGCCATCGGAGTTGCGCAGGATGTTGCGGTTCTTGATCTGCACCGTACCTTCGTACGAGGCTTCCAGGAACGACTGGTCGACCACGGTTGCCGTACCACCAAGGTGGAACGTACGCATGGTGAGCTGCGTGCCCGGTTCGCCGATCGACTGAGCCGCGATAACGCCGACGGCTTCACCCATGTTAACAGGCGTACCGCGTGCGAGGTCGCGGCCGTAGCAGACCGCGCAGACGCCCGTCTGGATTTCGCAGGTCAGTGCCGAACGAATACGAATCGACTGGATACCAGACTTTTYGATTTCGACGACATCAGGCTCGAGGATCATCCTGCCGGCATCGACGATACGCTCGCCGGTGATCGGATGGTCGATATTGTCAAGAGCCGTACGGCCGAGGATACGGACACCGATCGAGGCAACGACCTGGCCGGCATCGACGATGGCAGTCATGGTGAGGCCGGTTTCGGTGCCGCAATCGACGTGCGTGACGATGCAGTCCTGCGCAACGTCAACGAGACGACGGGTCAGGTAACCCGAGTTCGCAGTCTTGAGCGCGGTGTCTGCCAGACCCTTACGGGCGCCGTGCGTCGAGTTGAAGTACTCGTTGACGGTCAGGCCTTCCTTGAAGTTCGAGATGATCGGCGTCTCGATGATTTCACCCGACGGTTTGGCCATGAGGCCGCGCATGCCGCCCAGCTGACGCATCTGGTTCGGAGAACCGCGGGCGCCCGAATGGGACATCATGTAGATCGAGTTCATCGGCTTCTGGCGACCGGTCGCCGGATCGAATTCAACAGCCTTAATACGGGCCATCATCTCTTCGGCGACCTTTTCCGTCGCCTTGCCCCAAGCGTCGACAACCTTGTTGTACTTTTCACCCTGAGTGATCAGACCGTCATTGTACTGCTGCTCGTATTCCTTGACCAGGCTTTCGGTGTCGTCGACGATCTTCGCCTTGGTGTCCGGAATGACCATATCGTCCTTGCCGAACGAAATGCCGGCGCGGCAGGCATGGCTGAAGCCGAGCTGCATGATGCGGTCGCAGAAAATGACCGTGTCCTTCTGGCCGCAATGACGGTAGACCGCGTCGATCATCCTGGAGATGTTCTTCTTGGTCATTTCCTGGTTGCAGATATCGAAGGTCACCTTGCCGTTCTTCGGCAGGAGTTCGCCGATGAGCAGGCGGCCCGGCGTTGTCTCATAGATCTTCGAGTACGGCTTGCCGTCCTCGCCGATCGACTTGAAGCGACCGCGAATCTTGGTGTGCAGCGTCACGACCTTGTTTTCCAGGGCGTGGTGCAGCTCACCGAGGTCGGAGAAGGCCATGCCTTCGCCCGGCTCGTTCTGGTTCATGATCGACAGGTAGTAGAGGCCGAGAACCATGTCCTGCGACGGAACGATGATCGGTGCGCCGTTTGCCGGATGCAGGATGTTGTTCGTCGACATCATCAGAACGCGGGCTTCGAGCTGGGCTTCGAGCGACAGCGGCACGTGAACGGCCATCTGGTCACCGTCGAAGTCGGCGTTGAAGGCCGTGCAGACGAGCGGATGCAGCTGGATAGCCTTGCCTTCGACCAGCATGGGTTCGAAGGCCTGGATGCCCAGGCGGTGCAGCGTCGGTGCGCGGTTCAGGAGAACCGGATGCTCGCGGATGACCTCGTCGAGGATATCCCAGACCTCAGGCTTTTCCTTTTCAACCAGCTTCTTGGCCTGCTTGACGGTCGAGGAATAACCCTTGGCGTCGAGGCGGGCATAGATGAACGGCTTGAAGAGCTCGAGCGCCATCTTCTTCGGAAGGCCGCACTGATGCAGCTTCAGTTCCGGACCGGTCACGATGACCGAACGGCCGGAATAGTCGACGCGCTTGCCGAGCAGGTTCTGACGGAAGCGGCCCTGCTTGCCCTTGAGCATATCCGACAGCGACTTCAACGGACGCTTGTTAGCGCCGGTGATGACGCGGCCACGGCGGCCGTTATCGAAGAGCGCGTCGACAGATTCCTGCAGCATGCGCTTTTCGTTGCGGATGATGATACCCGGTGCGCGCAGTTCGATCAGGCGCTTCAGACGGTTGTTACGGTTGATGACGCGGCGATAGAGATCGTTCAGGTCCGATGTCGCGAAACGACCACCGTCCAGAGGAACCAGCGGGCGCAGGTCCGGCGGGATGACCGGAACGACCTTCATGATCATCCATTCCGGACGGTTGCCAGATTCCATGAAGTTCTCGACGATCTTCAAACGCTTCATCAGCTTCTTCTGCTTGAGGTCCGACGTGGTGTCGGCAAGCTCGGAGCGAAGGTCGCCAGCGATCTTTTCGAGGTTCATCGATGCGAGCATCTCGTAGATGGCTTCGGCACCGATCATGGCCGTGAACTGATCTTCGCCGTATTCGTCGACGGCGAGCATGTACTCTTCTTCGGACAGGAGCTGGTGCTCCTTGAGCGCGGTGAGACCCGGCTCAGTGACGATGTAGTTTTCGAAGTAGAGGACGCGCTCAACATCCTTCAGCGTCATGTCGAGCAGCGTGGAGATGCGGCTCGGCAGTGACTTCAGGAACCAGATATGGGCAACGGGAGCGGCGAGCTCGATATGGCCCATGCGCTCACGGCGAACGCGCGACAGCGTGACTTCGACGCCGCACTTTTCGCAGATGATGCCCTTGTACTTCATGCGCTTGTACTTGCCGCACAGGCACTCGTAGTCCTTGATCGGTCCGAAGATGCGCGCGCAGAAGAGACCGTCGCGTTCAGGCTTGAACGTACGGTAGTTGATGGTTTCCGGCTTCTTGATCTCGCCGTAGGACCAGGAAAGAATCTTCTCCGGAGAGGCGATCGAAATCCGGATGGAATCGAAGTTCTGTGCAGGCACCTGCGGATTGAAAAGATTCATGACCTCTTGGTTCATGCCTGTCTCCTTCATGGGCGAAAGCGCCCTTAGCTTGCGAGGTTGGCGGCAAATTCCCGGGAGCCGCGCCAGCGCTTAAACGACAATAACCGCAGAATGCGGCGAAAGCGTCCCTGCCCGGCCGACACATTACGGGGCCATGGCGGGAACGGTGTGCGCCCTAAGGCGCACACCTTATCATGTGGTTACTCGGCAGCATCCGGCAGCTGGCCTGCAGCCTGCAGCTCCTCGATCTTGGAATTTTCGAGCTCGACGGAGAGACCCAGCGAGCGCATTTCCTTGACGAGAACGTTGAAGCTTTCCGGAATACCGGCCTCGAAGGTGTCGTCGCCACGGACGATCGCTTCGTAGACCTTGGTGCGGCCGGCCACGTCGTCCGACTTCACCGTCAGCATTTCCTGCAGCGTATAGGCTGCACCGTAGGCTTCGAGTGCCCAGACTTCCATTTCGCCGAAGCGCTGGCCGCCGAACTGCGCCTTGCCGCCCAGCGGCTGCTGGGTAACGAGCGAGTACGGGCCGATCGAACGAGCGTGGATCTTGTCGTCGACCAGGTGGTTGAGCTTCAGCATGTAGATGTAGCCAACCGTGACCTGGCGGTCGAACTGCTCGCCGGTACGACCATCGTACAGTGTCGACTGGCCGCTTTCCTTGAGACCCGCCAGTGCCAGCATGTCGTTGACGTCACCTTCGTGAGCGCCATCGAAGACCGGCGTCGCAATCGAAACGCCGCGCTTCCACTGGTCAGCGAGACGCAGCACCGATTCATCGTCGAAATCCTTGACCTGTTCGGCCTTCGGACCATCGCCGACAACGTCGCCAATCGTCTTGCGGAGCGGTTCGATATTGCCGTTGGCCCTGTAGGCTTCCAGCATATCGCCGATCTGACGACCCATGCCGGCGCAAGCCCAGCCAAGGTGTGTCTCGAGGATCTGGCCGACGTTCATGCGCGAGGGAACGCCGAGCGGGTTCAGAACGACGTCGACATGCGTGCCGTCTTCCAGGAACGGCATGTCTTCCACAGGCACGATGCGCGAAACCACACCCTTGTTGCCGTGACGGCCGGCCATCTTGTCGCCCGGCTGGATCTTGCGCTTAACAGCGACGAAGACCTTGACCATCTTCATGACGCCCGGAGGCATTTCGTCGCCACGCTGGACCTTCTCGACCTTGTCCATGAAGCGCTGTTCAAGGCGCGACTTGGATTCGTCGTACTGGCCACGAAGCGCTTCGAGTTCGCTCTGGACCTTTTCGTCCTCGACGGCGAACATCCACCACTGCGAGCGGGGATATTCGGAGACGACGGCGTTCGACAGCTCGGTGCCCTTCTTGAAGCCCTTCGGGCCTGCAATGGAGGACTGGCCGCGCAGCATGTCGATCAGACGGCCGTAGACGTTACGGTCGAGGATCGCCTGCTCGTCGTCACGGTCCTTTGCCAGACGCTCGATCTCTTCGCGCTCGATTGCCATCGCGCGCTCGTCTTTTTCAACGCCGTGGCGGTTGAAGACGCGCACTTCGACGATCGTGCCGTAGGTGCCGGGCGGCATGCGCATGGACGTATCGCGAACGTCGGATGCCTTTTCACCGAAGATGGCGCGCAGGAGCTTTTCTTCCGGCGTCATCGGGCTTTCGCCCTTCGGGGTGATCTTGCCGACCAGGATATCGCCCGGCTGAACTTCGGCGCCGATGTAGACGATACCGGCTTCGTCGAGATTCTTCAGCGCTTCTTCCGAAACGTTCGGAATATCGCGCGTGATTTCTTCCGGACCAAGCTTGGTGTCACGCGCCATCACTTCGAATTCTTCGATGTGGATGGAGGTGAACACGTCGTCGGCAACGATACGCTCGGAGAGCAGGATCGAGTCTTCGTAGTTGTAGCCGTTCCAGGGCATGAACGCGACGAGCGCGTTGCGGCCGAGCGCCAGATCACCGAGATCGGTCGACGGACCGTCGGCGAGAATGTCGCCGCGGTTGACCTCGTCACCGACGGTTACCAGCGGACGCTGGTTGACGCAGGTGTTCTGGTTCGAACGCTGGAACTTCTGCAGGCGGTAGATATCGACGCCGGATTTGCCGGCTTCGAGGTCTTCCGTGGCGCGGATAACGATACGCGTCGCGTCGACCTGGTCGACCACACCGCCGCGGCGTGCGCCGATGGCAGCACCGGAGTCGCGGGCGACGACCGGTTCCATGCCGGTGCCGACGAACGGTGCTTCAGCCCGCAGAAGCGGAACGGCCTGACGCTGCATGTTCGAGCCCATGAGAGCGCGGTTGGCGTCGTCGTTTTCCAGGAACGGGATGAGAGCGGCTGCGACCGAAACGACCTGCTTCGGCGAGACGTCCATCAAGTTCATGCTGTCGCGCGGAGCGAGCATAACTTCACCGGCGTGACGGCAAACGACGAATTCGTCGACGAAGGAACCATCGGACGTCAGTTCGGCGTTGGCCTGGGCAACATAGTACTTCGCCTCTTCCATAGCGGAGAGATAGAGCACATCACTGGTCACCTTGCCGTCGACGATGCGACGATACGGGCTTTCGATAAAGCCGTACTTGTTGACGCGTGCGAAGGTTGCCAGCGAGTTGATCAGACCGATGTTCGGGCCTTCCGGCGTTTCGATCGGGCAAATACGGCCGTAGTGCGTCGGATGAACGTCGCGGACTTCGAAGCCGGCACGCTCGCGGGTCAGACCGCCCGGGCCAAGAGCCGAGAGACGGCGCTTGTGGGTGATTTCCGAGAGCGGGTTGACCTGGTCCATGAACTGCGAGAGCTGCGAGGAACCGAAGAATTCGCGGACGGCTGCAGCAGCCGGCTTGGCGTTGATCAGATCCTGCGGCATGACCGTGTCGATTTCGATCGAGGACATGCGTTCCTTGATCGCGCGCTCCATGCGCAGCAAGCCGAGACGGTACTGGTTCTCCATCAGCTCGCCGACCGAGCGGACGCGGCGGTTGCCGAGGTTGTCGATGTCGTCGATCTCGCCCCTGCCGTCGCGCAGTTCGACGAGCATCTTGACCACGGCCAGGATGTCGTCCTTGCGTAGAATGCGGACGGTGTCTTCGACGGTCAAGTCGAGGCGCATGTTCATCTTGACGCGGCCGACGGCGGAGAGATCGTAACGCTCCGCATCGAAGAACAGCGAGTTGAACATGGCTTCGGCCGATTCCATSGTCGGCGGCTCACCCGGACGCATGACGCGGTAGATGTCGAACAGAGCGTCCTGGCGGTTCTCGTTCTTGTCTGCCGTCAGCGTATTGCGGATGTAGGCGCCGACATTGATGTGGTCGATGCCGAGAACCGGGATCTCGTCGAAGTGATTGGCGAGGATGATACCCAGCGTCTTCTCGTCGATTTCATCGCCGGCTTCGAGATAGATCTCGCCCGTCGAGTAGTTGACGATGTCTCCGGCAAGATAGTTGCCGTACAGATCGTCGTCAGTCGCCTTGAGAGCCTTCAGGCCCTTGTCGGAAAGCGCGCGAAGCAGACGCGGGGTCAACTTCTTGCCGGCTTCGACAACGACTTCGCCGGTATCGGCGTCAACCATCTCGGTGATCGCCTTTGCACCCTTCAGCGTTTCCGGCTTGAAGGGAATGCGCCAGCCTTCGCCGTCACGCTTGTAGAGCGACTTCGTATAGAAGGTGTCGAGAATTTCCTCGCCGTCCATGCCGAGGGCCATCAGCAGCGACGTCACCGGAATCTTGCGGCGGCGGTCGATACGGGCATAGACGATGTCCTTGGCGTCGAATTCGATATCGAGCCAGGAACCACGATACGGGATTACGCGGGCAGCAAAGAGCAGCTTGCCGGAAGAATGGCTCTTGCCCTTGTCGTGATCGAAGAAGACGCCCGGCGAACGGTGCATCTGGGATACGATCACGCGCTCGGTGCCGTTGACGATGAACGTGCCGTTGTTCGTCATGAGCGGCATGTCGCCCATGTAAACGGACTGTTCCTTGATGTCCTTGATCGACTTGGCGCCGGTATCCTCGTCGATATCGAACACGATGAGACGGAGAGTAACCTTCAGCGGCGCGGCATAGGTCAGGTCGCGCTGGCGGCATTCGTCGACGTCGAACTTCGGCGGTTCGAATTCATAGGATACGAACTCCAGCATCGAAGCGCCGGAGAAATCGGTGATCGGGAAAACGGACTTGAAGACTGCCTGAAGGCCTTCGTCGGGACGACCGCCCTTGGGCTCTTCAACCATCAGAAATTGGTCGTAGGATGCCTTCTGAACCTCGATGAGGTTCGGCATTTCTGCGACTTCGGGGATTTTACCAAAAAACTTGCGTACGCGCCTACGACCATTGAACGAAAGGGTCTGAGCCATCGTCGCTCCTTCAAAAATTGCATCCGGGCCTGCAACGGACGGGAACCGATGGCCAGTCGATCCCGTCAACCAATGAGTAGTTCAACCTCGTCCCACCTCCCGAAACAGCCAGGCCGGATTGCCTTGGTGCCTCGGTTCGAGACCATGCTCTTGAAGAACCCATTACCCAAAAGCCGTTTTCACGCGGCTTTTGGGTAATTCGTTCAGAAAAACGGCAAATGGGAGGCAGTAAATACCCCGCCTCCCAGATGCGGTTCAAGATTACTTGACGTCGGCCTTTGCGCCAGCGTCTTCAAGCTTCTTCTTGATGTCAGCGGCTTCAGCCTTGGAAACAGCTTCCTTGACAGCCTTCGGAGCAGCTTCGACCAGGTCCTTGGCTTCCTTGAGGCCGAGGCCGGTGATAGCGCGGACTTCCTTGATGACGTTGATCTTGTTGGCGCCGGCATCCGTGAGGATGACGTCGAACTCGGTCTTTTCTTCTTCAACGACAGCAGCAGCGGCAGCACCACCAGCGGCAGCAACAGCTACCGGAGCAGCAGCGGAAACGCCCCACTTTTCTTCGAGAAGCTTCGACAGTTCTGCAGCTTCCAGAACGGTCAGCGAGGACAGGTCGTCAACGATCTTTGCGAGATCAGCCATTTTACTAGTTCCTTTTGTTCGGTTCGAACCGGTTGATTATAAACAGCGAAAAACCGCCTTAAGCGGCTTCGTCCTTCTTGGCGTAGGCCGCAAACACACGGGCAAGCTGGCTTGCCGGTGCTGCAACAACCCCAGCGATGCGGGTAGCCGGTGTCTGGATCATGCCCAGCAGCTTCGCACGCAGCTCATCGAGCGAAGGCAGGGTCGCAAGCGACTTGACTGCTTCAGCGTTGAGCGTGGTTGTTCCCATGGCGCCGCCGAGAACAACGATCTTGTCGTTGGTCTTGGCAAAATCCATGACGACCTTCGGAGCGGTGATCGGATCATCGCTATAAGCAATGAGGGTCTGACCCTTGAAGAGATCAGAAATCCCTTCCGCTTCCGTACCCTGAAGGGCAATTTTGGCCAGGCGGTTTTTCGCGACCTTGACGGTGCCGCCAGCAGCGCGCATCTTCGAACGAAAATCGTTCATCTGCGCGACTGTAGCACCAGCATAGTGGGCCACGACAACCGAGCCCGATGCCTTGAAGACATCGTTCAGTTCCGTGACGAATTCGCGCTTTTCCGCTCTTTCCACTGCCTATCTCCAGTTGGCGGGACCGTTGAACGGACCCACCGGGTTGCCTTTGCCTCCTGGGATCAGAAGAGATCCCAAGCGACGCTTGAGGATCCTGTCCCCTCGCGCTCCGCGCCACTTAAGGCAAAGGAGGCACAAGGCATCCAAGGCTCGAACCGACTTCCTAGAAGTATAACTTCATGCAATTCGGGTCTTACCCGTCTCATGCAGGCAACAGTGATTAAGGGAAAACCACCTGCAATCTCGGACAGGATTCCGGATTTCTCCGGAATATTCCGGCCCCTTGCGAGGCCGGAATTCTTGTTATCAGGCCGAAGCCCGATGAAACTTAAGCAGCCGGAGCCGCTGCGGTGACCGTGCCAACTTCGATCTTGACGCCCGGACCCATGGTCGAGGAGAGCGCTACGCGCTTGACGTAGTTGCCCTTGGCGCCAGCCGGCTTTGCCTTGATGACAGCGTCAGCGAAAGCACGGATGTTTTCTTCCAGAGCCTTGGCTTCGAAGGACGCCTTGCCGATGCCGGCATGAACGATACCGGCCTTCTCGACGCGGAACTCGACAGCGCCGCCCTTGGAAGCCTTGACGGCTCCAGCGACATCCATCGTAACCGTGCCAACCTTCGGGTTCGGCATCATGCCACGCGGGCCAAGTACCTTACCAAGGCGGCCGACGAGCGGCATCATGTCCGGGGTCGCGATGCAACGATCGAAGTCGATCTTGCCGCCCTGAACGATTTCTACGAGCTCTTCAGCGCCGACGATGTCAGCACCGGCAGCCTTGGCTTCATCAGCCTTGAGGCCACGGGCGAAAACGGCGACGCGAACCGTACGGCCGGTGCCGTTCGGCAGGTTGACAACGCCGCGAACCATCTGGTCAGCGTGGCGCGGGTCAACACCGAGGTTCATCGAAACTTCGATGGTTTCGTCGAACTTTGCTACGGCACGTTCCTTGACCATGCCGATGGCGGTCGTCAGAGCGTAGAGCTTGGTCGGATCAACACCTTCGTTGATCTTCTGAGTGCGCTTGCCTGCCATGGTCTTAACCCACCACTTCCAGGCCCATGGCGCGGGCAGAGCCCTCGATCATCGCCATTGCACCTTCAATATCTGCTGCGTTCAGGTCCTTCATCTTAGCTTCTGCGATCGTCTTGATCTGAGCCTTGGTGAGGGTACCAGCCTTTGCGCCCTTGCCCGGGGTCTTGGAACCGGACTGGATCTTTGCTTCCTTCTTCAGCCAGTAGCTGACCGGAGGCTGCTTCATCGCGAAGGTGAACGACTTGTCCTGGTAATAGGTGATGACGACCGGGATCGGCATACCCTTTTCCATTTCCTGCGTAGCCGCATTGAACGACTTGCAGAATTCCATGATGTTAATGCCACGCTGACCAAGCGCCGGACCAATCGGCGGGGACGGGTTTGCCGATCCTGCCTTGACCTGAAGCTTGAGCTGGCCTGCAACTTTCTTAGCCATATCTCTCTGCCTTTCACTGACGGCCGGTCGCCCGGCCCTTGATGCCGGATCACTCCGGCGGCTGCGGTTGCGTGGTGCGGGTCTTTGAGGTCCGGCTTGACCCCCTCACCTTCCACGCGATGCGGCGTTTGCCGCACGAGGATCAGTCAATGACGACCGAACCCCGATCTCGAAATCAGACCTTCTCGACCTGAGCGTATTCCAGCTCAACCGGCGTGGCGCGGCCGAAGATCGATACTTCCACCTTCAGGCGCGAACGCTCTTCGTCGACATCCTGAACCGTGCCGTTGAACGATGCGAACGGGCCGTCGGAAACGCGAACCTGCTCGCCGATTTCGAAGGTAATGGAGGCCTTCGGGCGCTCAACACCTTCCTGGACCTGGCCGAGGATGCGATCAGCCTCGGAATCCGGAATCGGAACGGGCTTGTTGTCGGAGCCCAGGAAGCCTGTAACCTTCGGCGTATTCTTGATCAGGTGATAGGCTTCGTCCGTCAAGTTGGCACGAACCATGACATAACCCGGGAAGAACTTGCGCTCGGAATCGACCTTGCGGCCACGACGCACTTCCACCACCTTCTCGGTTGGCACGAGAATCTTCTCGAACAGGTGCTCGAGCCCCTTCTGGCGAGCCTTGTTCTCGATGTCCTCAGCCACCTTCTTTTCGAAATTGGAATATGCGTGGACGATGTACCAACGTGCCKCCATTTTCATCTCCACCCGTATCAGTTGCMGGTATTGAGCACGAAGCTCAGCGCCCAGCCAATCAGCTGGTCAGCGGCAAAGAAAAACAGCGCAGCAAAAACAACCATAAACAGCACCATGACCGTCGAGATCATCGTCTCGCGGCGCGACGGCCAGGTAACTTTGGACGTTTCCGCGCGAACTTGCTGCAGAAACGCGAATGGATTGGATTTGGATGCCATCGACTGCCCACGCAATTACGGCGCGTAAAGCTGAAACTATCAGCCCCACGCACCGCGTGTCTGTTGAACCCTAAATAAACACCGATCCCCGAATACACAAGAGGGAAACCGATGCTTAACGAAATTTGTTGCCATATGCGCAATCCTCGCCGGAACGCTGCGTTCACGTCCGCGCTCTCCGTTCAAGGAAAATGGCAGGGGCAGTAAGGCTCGAACTTACGACCTGCGGTTTTGGAGACCGCCGCTCTACCAACTGAGCTATACCCCTTTACGCTTTGCATTCAGCCTGTTGACCTTACGATCATGAGCCGGTGAAAAGCATGGCGCTCCCTTTAAGACGGCGGCTCGGGATATGCAAGAGCGATTTTCGATTTTCAGAACCATTCTCCGAAAGCAACCGGAAAAAGCGATCAGCACTGGCGGCATTACGCTGCCGGACGCAGTATGCGACACGCCCGGCACCGATGTCCATTAACCGGAATCTCACACACCCACGTATTTGCGCCAGTCGTGCTCTTCCTTGAAACCGAGCACTTCGCGAATCTTGCGGTTGGAAAGCAGGCTTTCATATTCGCCGATATCGCGGGCGAAGGGCACATTCGGGAAGAAGCGTTTGGCGAGCTCTTTCGACGGCGTGTTGGCCGAAACGGTATCGTTGGCGGCATTGAAGACCTGGAAACCCAATCCATCCTTCTCGATGCAGAGATGGACGATCTGGCCGAGATCGCGCGCGTCGATATAGCTCCAGGCGATGCGCTTGCGCATCTCCGGATTGGCGAAGTAGGTCGGGAATTTCTCGTATTCGTGCGGCTCGATGACGTTACCGATACGCAACGCATAGATGTCGAAGCCGGAGCGCTCGGCGAAAGCGCGTGCCGTCTTCTCGTTCACGACCTTGGAGAGGCCGTAGGAATCCATCGGATTGACATCATAGTCTTCCTCCAGCGGGAACTGATGGAAATCGCGATGGCCTTCCGCGAAGCAGACGCCATAAGTGGTCTCGCTCGAGGCGACAATGATCTTCCTGATACCAAGCTTCACCGCCGCCTCGATGACATTGTAGGTGCCCATCGTATTGATTCGGAAGGTTTCGTTGTCGGGTTTGATCAGGATGCGCGGCACCGCAGCGAAATGGACGACGGCGTCGAAGGACTGCACGCCCTTGCCTGCGTCCAGATCAGGAAAATCGCGATGCATGGAAAGCACATTGAACATCTGGCCGCTATCGGTGATGTCGGCAATGAGATTGGTGACGCCGGGGCTCTCCAGCGGCACGAGATCGACATTGTGGACTTCGTAGCCTGCATTGACGAGCCACGGCACGGCATGGCGACCCGCCTTGCCCGAACCGCCGGTGAAAAGAATGCGCTTTTTCATGAAATATCCTCCGCGTCGTGAAATCGGAGGCATAGATAAACTCTTCCGCGCGAAGAGCAAGCGAGCGTCACGCAAGCAGGTTCAAACCCGCTTCGGCCAGGAGCTTCCAACCGGAAGCACCTGCGCTGTCATTTCCAATCACCGCCGAATTTTCCGGCGATCCTGCAAGGTCATCACTTGACGACGCTTACCTCATCCACCTGCACGCCGGCCGCCTGAACGACCTCTTGCGGAATTGCAGCGATGAAAAACATTGTGAAAACGTACATTGCGAATATCGTCGCAACGAAGGTTGCCTTTTGAATCATGCTGGCTCTCCTTTCTACAAGAAGGAGTCTGGACCATAAAAGCCGGATCGCAAAACGCTTTCTGAACGCGAGATGAATAAAGTGCTGCGTCTGGAAATTTTAACGATATTTTTACAACATCTCATGGACGGCCAGACGCCCATCAGAAACGAAAAAACCCTGCTGTTTCCAGCAGGGTTCTTCCTTAATCTGAGATATCGCGATTACTCGACGATCGAAGCGACGATGCCTGCACCGACGGTACGGCCGCCTTCGCGGATAGCGAAGCGAAGCTTTTCTTCCATCGCGATCGGAACGATCAGCTCGACGTCAACGGTGACGTTGTCGCCAGGCATGACCATTTCCGTGCCT
>NZ_JBFTNV010000051.1:0-31106 GCF_056397645.1 Rhizobium sp. 05L429
GCGCCCGATGGCGGCGGCTACAGGTCGCAGGACTATGTCGCCCCGCGCACGCCGACCGAACAGGCGCTTGCCCGCATCTGGTGCGACGTGCTCGGCCTCGAACAGGTCGGCATCCACGACAACTTCTTCGAACTCGGCGGACATTCGCTGTCCCTACTCGAAACACACCTCCTAATTCAGAAGTCCTTCAACATTAAAAGCTCTTTACAAGAACTTTATTCGACGAACTCGCTTTCTTCTACCGCCTCGCTCCTAGAGGATTTAATGCTCTCGGGCTACACAACCGAACAGAAGGAAGAGATATTACGCGAACTTGAATCTCTGAGTGGAGATGAACTCAGGCGGGAGCTGACCCAATCGCTTTAACAAAATCTACGTCCGCTACTGATACCCGTTTCTCTACCAATATACAGGGACACCTAGAGCCTATACTTAGACAAACTAAACGGCCCGCTTATATAACGGGCAATTTGGCTGCTATACGGAAATCCACAAGCATTCGCCATGGAAGATGGAACTGAGATGTATCTCGACGAAGAAAGCGATAGATCAGAACCTCTATACGCTGTTGTTCGAAATTCTGAAGGCCAATACTCTGTTTGGTGGGCTCACAGAGAACTACCTCCTGGCTGGATTGCCACAGGATTTGTGTCTGCGCGAACGGACTGCTTGAAACATATTTCGGAAATATGGACGGACATGCGTCCTATTACACTCCACCAAGTCACTACCCCGAAATAACGTGGGCGACACAGTTTTATAGGCAGCCTCAGCCAAGACCCCGATCCGACTAAAAGATAGCGGCGCGGATTAGTTCGAAATGAATGCCCACCACGACTTACTGCGATGCTAACGTTCGATGTTTGATCGACGGACACTATGCAACCGCGCCTATGAATTGTTCGCCTTTTCAACTGATTTCGCGCCCTAGCGGCACCTGAAAGCAAGCGGTCGCTTGTTCCAACACCGCAACCCAGCAGTCTTTAAATGGTTCCGAAGAGCGTACTCTATTGGGCTTTACAAGCATGGCATAATTCACCAATTTTACTTGCAAGACACGACACTCTGTGTCTCCATCAAACTCCCTGTGAGCGCATAAACATGGCCTTTCACACGAGAGAACAGATGAGTTTGCTATCCCAACGACTTAAATATACGGACGCGAAGCTGAAAGAGCTAAAGTCCGCTCAAAAGACGGCAATTGCGGAAAGAAGGAAATCCGCAAAGGACCAGCGTGATGCACTCAAGCGCAAGCAGTTTCTTGTGGGCAGTATAGTTCTTGATAGAGTTCGGCGAGGCTTGTGGGACTATGAGGTATTCTTGAAGATGATGGATGAAGAATTGGTTCGGCCGGAAGATAGGAAGCTATTTGACCTTGATTGAGAGCGGCCATTCCTTTTTTTGAGCAATCCTCTGAACAAAGCCGAACTGGCTGCATCACCGCGGCTCAATCAATTATCCGAAACAGCTGCGAGAATAACGGTCGCCAATTGACAATGGCAATCGGATCGGATGAGGGCTACCGGCCGACCCCTTTTAGGCGCTTTCAAACCTGCACGCTAATTCATAATTTTGGCATGAACGAAGGGCATTCGTTCTCGACGAACCTCCGACCATCCAGAAATCGCCATTTGCCGCAGCCCCGGTTCGAGGAAGCTCGCTTGGCTATCCATTAAATCAGAATTCCTTTTGCTAAAGAGATGTAGGTCCGGCCTGGAGTGTTCGATCTAAGGGCTGTCATTTGAAAATTCCTCTATCAGTTCGCAGATTTACATTTCACGCGCCTTGCAATTTGCTCCGCTCTCCGCTTCCTTGCCGTACGAAAATGATCCGGGAGACACAGATGACGGAAGCCGAACGCGTCGATCAACTATTCGAGGCCTGGAACAATCAAGAGTCGCCCGGCTGCGCGGTTGCGGTCATACGCGATGGCGATGTTGTCTATAAGCGCGGCTTCGGCATGGCCAATCTGGCCCATGGCATCGCGATCGGGCCGTCCACTGTCTTTCATTCGGCATCCGTCTCCAAACAGTTCGCGGCATTTGCAATCCTGCTGCTGTCAGCCGAAGGAAAACTGTCGCTTGATGATGCCGTGCGGAAATACGTGCCCGACCTGCCTGATTTCGGCGCGCCGATCACCCTGCGACATCTGCTCCACCATACGAGCGGCATCCGCGATCATTGGGAATTGCTGGCCCTCGCAGGCTGGCGTTACTCCAGGGACTTGATCACCGACGACGACATCCTTGCCGTCGTCTCCCGCCAGCAGGATCTGAATTTCCAGCCGGGCGACGAACATCTCTATTGCAACACGGGTTATGCCTTGCTGGCGCAAGTCGTAAAGACGGTCAGCGGCCAGTCCCTGCGTGCCTTTACCTCGGCCCGGATTTTCGAACCCCTCGGGATGCGCAATACGTTCTTTCGCGACAACTATGCCGAGGTCGTCAGGGATGTCGCCGACGGTTATGTGGAGACGGAATGCGGAGTAGAGATCTCCAACACCAATTTCGACACTGTGGGCGCGACCAGCCTGCTGACGACAGTCGAAGATCTCGCGCTTTGKGACGAGAATTTCTACGATCCGCGTGTGGGCGGGCCTGATGTCATCGCAAAGATGCTCGAACGCGGGCGGCTGAACGATGGCAGTGAAATCGACTACGCCGCGGGCCTCGGCATCGGTACCTATCGCGGCATAACGATCGTCGAACATACCGGCGGCGATGCCGGCTTCCGCTCCGATCTCATCCGTTTTCCCGAGCAGCATTTCTCCGTGGCGATCCTCGCCAATTTCGGATCGATCATGCCCAGCGACCTCGTCCGACGGATCGCCGATATCTACCTCGCGGATGCATTGCAGCCGGTACCGGAGCCCACGCCGAACCCGTTCCCGCAGCCAGACGCGGATGCATTGGAACTGCTCACCGGCTATTACGCCGAGGATCGACTGGGCGGCCGGGTCGCCCGTCTCGCGACGCATGATGGAAAGCTGTTGGGCGGCTATGATATCGACTATGACGGCTATCCCCTCGAAGCAGTGGATGACCGTCGCTTCCGTTTCAGCGATTTCCCGAACAGCGAGATCGAGTTGGAGCAAGAAAAAGGTGGGGCGGCGACCGAACTGACGTCCTTCTTCGACGGCAAGCACGAATGCCTATATCGGCGAGTGCCGGCATTTACGCCTTCACCAACGGACCTTGCCGATTTGGCCGGCCCCTATCGTCCGGTCGAAAACGACATGCCCTATGAGGTGAACGTCACGGAGGCGGGTCTGGTGTTCAAATCGGCGAAGTCCCGAGAAATCACACTGACAGCCGTCGCTCCGGACCATTTTCTCGGTGATGGCGACCGGTTCACCTTCACGCGCGACGGAGACGGCCGGGTCACCGGCCTGCTGATGAACAGTGGTCGTACCCGCAATTTCCGCTTCGACCGGCTTTGATCTGCTCGCCTGTGATATAAAACCCTCCAACGCGAACTTGTAGAACGTTGCAGGATCTGCTTCCGCCTTGAAAGGGCCGAACCGCCACACCAGCTTCCACCTCCCAGAAACGCCACGAAAATCCGCGTCTGAGGCGTGGTGAAAATTGTTCAACGCAGGCTAGGCGTTGTCGCGTGCGCCGCGGCCGACAAGATCGAGAGCCCCAGTCCAGTCCTTAGCCGTGACGGACCAGTGGCCACCTGTGCCCTCTTGCCACGGCGGCTTCGCAGACCCTGCAGTTATTGCGGCAATCGGCATCGGTTGCATGGGTATACACATATGGTAATTTGGGATTGCAACAGACATGCAAAGATGTGGCGAAAATCCTACTAGCCCCGGAGTGTAACCCTTGAGAGTCCTTAGCTTGACATTGTTGATCCTCGCGATGGCGGCTGCTGCTTCCGCAAATTCGATTGAGCCTTCGCCAGCCCTGCCCACGCTTCCCGTATTCGTTCCGCCTACTGACTACAATAATTTGCCACCGCCGCCCCCCTCCGGCCCTGCACTCGACCAAGGGCCAGCTGACCCTCAGCCTTATGCTCCGGCCCAACAAGTCGACAATCCCGGACGGCCGTCGGATGCCCCAATCTACGAGAAAATAAATCCGAACACCTATCCCGCCACTACGATGCCGCCGATCCTCTATTAAGGCGCCGAAAAAGCGGACATGCGGAGTTGCATTCTGTAGCAGGACACGCCCTCAACAGACCTGTCCTGTAGCCCGTGACGCCCTTCGATGTGCTGGGATTGAGCATCGCTGCTACATCTGCAATCCCAAACTCCATGTGCGTGAAAGCGATCGTTTCAGCTCCATCCGCTGACTTAGCTGGGTCCGGTGACTGCGATCTGCAACGCGTTGTGGCCCGGCGGCCATCGAGCAAGCCGGCGGCTACGAGCACGAAGGTACCATTTCGAAGTGCAACATTAGATGTAGCCCCAATAGCCCGTATGAATAGATCGCCGATCGTTTTGCTGGAAACCGGTGTCAGTCCGCCCGTATCTACACCGAGACCAATTTGCGTCGACAAGTGAGCGCGTCGAATAGACTTTTAATTTTTGATTGGCAGGTATTTGGGCTTTAATACAATTGACTTTGGCCACATATACTTTTCTCTCCCTTCTATAATAACATCAGATATTTGTGCGGGAGGAATTAGCGAGCCCTTTTCGCATGATGTGCACAGTGCGCAGATTGATCCTGGGTATTGAGGTCGGCATGGCGGACGCAGAAACGAATTGGATTGATTTTTACGTTGCTTTGACACCCGTGGCGCAAACCGCGATCTGGGCCGGAGTTTCGATGGTCGTACTCGTCACATTGAGGCAACCACTGAAGGACCTTGCCGAGGAGTTCGTGCGGCGTGTCAATCAGGGTGATGCAATAACTACGCCTTGGCTCAGTTTGGAAAGGTCGGAAAGAGAGCGCACAGTCGTCGAACAAGTCACCAAGAACATCAGAGCCGAAATCCTTCCGGCTGACCCGGCAAAGGCGCCTTCCAGAGCGAATTTCGATGAAGCCGAGCTCGATACACTTTTGCGAGACGTCAATGAGCGATTTGTCACCCTCTTGTTTCCAGCCATTGATTTTCCAAGCCGAAGGGAAAGCGACATACGTGTAGAGCTTTACATGACCGAATGGACGACGGTCTCGGCTTTCCTAAATGACGCGTATGGGGCCGCAACAGGGGAAGGGATTGAAATCCCCATCTGGACATATGGGAGATATTGGCAGCTTCGAAATGCGAGGACCAATGAGGTTTTGAAGAAGAAGAAGCTAGGAGTCGAAATAGATGGCAGGCCTTTTGATATCTTCGATGTGAGGCCTGGTGACACCTTGGTGGCGGAGAGAATCCGATCTTGAATTCAATGGTGATTTGCTTCGATTAAGAGAGCTTTTGATTACTGAGGACACATCGGTGGAAAATGATAGCCGGCAAGCGCGCCACTTCATAGCCATAACCGCCTTCCTAGAGCGTTTCATGTTTTGACGGAAGCGTATCCGGCGTTGGCGAGATAGTTGGAGCATTCGCCGGGATTGATTGTAGTCACGAGCGAGCCAATGTGACGCCATATGTCCTCGATGGCTCGCTTTTGAGCCTGCCGCATCCGGTGTTTGATCTCAGCGAATGCCTGTTCGATGGGATTGAGGTCTGGAGAATAGGGCGGCAGGAACCAAAGCCTTGCGCTTGCAGTCCTGATGATCTGCCGGATGGCCGYGGACGTGTGTCTGCCGAGGTTGTCCATGATAACGATATCGCCGGGCTTGAGGACAGGCACGAGTTGCTGCTCGACATCGGCTCGGAAGCATTGCCCATTGATTGGACCACCGAAGACGCAGGGTGCGGTCAGCCGATCGCAACGAAGGGCACCCAGGAATGTCAACGTACGCCAGTGACCCTGTGGGCAAAAGCACGCAGGGACTTGCCCTTTTAACCCCAGCCCAGTAACGGCGTCATATTGGTTTTGATCCAGGTCTCATTAATGAACACCAGCCGTTCGGGATCAAGGTCGCCTTGCCATGTCTTCCATCGCAAACGCCGGCGGGCGATATCGTCGCGAGCCTGTTCAAGGGCGAACAGCGTTTTCTTTGAAGCGAAGACCTTCGCGCCGGATGAACTGCCACACTGCATTATGGGAAACAGTCACTCCTGCGCCGCAAGTTCGGCCTTTAAGCCGGGCGTGGCAATGAAGCAGGCAAGCGGCGGCATGCCGATGAACGATCAGGCGAAGTGTTCCGGCCACTTTCTTGCGGCGTGAAAGATGGTAATGATCTCGACCCGCTCACGGAGACGATAGACCGCGATATAAGGTGTCCCGGAGACAACCAGTTCGCGCGTCGATTCATCGCGACCCGGGCGACCCATCTTCGGGTGATAGGCGAGCGCCGACACTGTCTCGACGATCCGGCGAACGACGTTTTCTGCCGAACGGGGACTGTCGAGCACGATGTAGGAACCTATATCGTCAAGATCCTGCAGCGCCGTTTTCGTCCAATAAATTTCATCCATTCGGAATGAATTTTTGGATGACTGCTTTTACGTCTTCAGACGAGGCAAAGCGTCCCGCATCGGCGTCCTTCAGCCCGGCCTTGATTTTTTCGGCCTGCCACGCGCGAACATCCGCCGTCGCGTCCTGCATGGGCGGGAAAGTCGCATCATCGAAGGATAGGGGCTTCCGGTTCGTGCTCATGGACGCAGTATCGCAGATTTCGACCTCCATCGGCAACAATTTTCCGGCCCTCGCGCAAGCATTCTGGATCTCGTCAACGAGGTGATCGAGATCGCTCTGGCGCGTGATCGTAAAGGACCAGCTTTCGAGATTCGTGCCAGGTTCGAACTGATCGAGATGACTGAGCATCTTCAGGAGCGTTTCCTGCGTCAGGTCGTCGACGTCGGTCGCACTTTTGGCGAAGCGCCGCGCAAAGCTTCAAAGCGCAGGAAGAAGTTTGATGATCTCAGCTTCCAGTGCGGCACGCGGGGCAGTCGACATCGCCCAATCTTCCATTGCGGTAGAGAGGCAATGAGCGCTGCGCGCCAATGTTCCAGCCCGCCCTCTTGCGTACGGTATCGTACAGTCACGCTAAGCCGTTGGAGGGCGGGACGGATGGGAACCGTTGATCGATGTGCACCTCCTTCAGGCCGGCACACGCCTGAGACTTGCCGGCACCGCGCAGTATAGTTGATTGAAGGGTCAAAGGGGAGGTGCCTCCGCCGCGCGGCCCATGCTGCCTAAACTTCAGCGACACTAAAGGTTCCGATCAAATCTTGCCTCTGGCGGCAAAAACCAGAACCGTCAATTGGTCGAAATTGCGAACTCCCTGGCGATAAAGTTCGATTGTAATCGCACCTGCCCGGGATGTTTCTTCGTCATCCTCTAGGAGCTGGAATTCCGCCTTCACCGCCTCCAAGACCTGTTGGCAGACGTCAAGGCCTGATCACGCTCGCTTATTTGACGTGCGCTCATTGGCTCCTCCGATCATCGAATAATGATTCGAGATATAGAATGAAGCGTGATTTTCAAGAGTAAGCAGAGGCCCGGCCCCGACGTGGCGACCGGGCGTCCTCGGTTGCCATGTCGGGGCTGACGGTGGCGGGGTTGAGTACGCTTATGTCCGTTTATCGTCAATCACCCGGCCGCTCATTCATTGGGGCGGCTTTTTGGTTTCTGCATGCCGGAGCGAACGCGCGCCGGTTAAATCGCATGGCATTGAAACGGCAAGGACTTGGCACCTGCGGATGAGGTTTCAATGAACCGCGAAATCGCAGTGCTCGTGACTGAAAGACATCAGACGATCGGAAGAGAAGTCCGACGTGAGCCGAGCTTCGATGCATCGCCGCATCGATGAGATTGTCGAGCGGGTAGGGAGGTTGGAAACGAGTGTCGTGTCCTTCCTGCAKGATGACGTGACGAAGATGAAGCCGGTCACAGATGATGTGCGCCGGGAGAAGCTCTTGGGCCTCGTGGCGCTCGGCGTCATCGGCTTCGGCGGCATCGCGATGGTCGTGACTTTGCCGACGCCATCCGCCGGTTGGGTGCCGTGGTCCATGGGCGCTAGTCGCGCCAATCATTATTGTGACGGCAGCCATTCCCGAGCGAAACCTTCCTGGAGCAATCTGGCCCCGACCTCTTCCCCGTTCGTTCGCGAGCGGTCGATGCTTCGGCGGCCGTCATAACCCTTGATTTCGATCCGCAGGCCGCGTTCCTCCAATAGCTCTTTCAACCTGCCCTTGGCGATCGGGGCCAGCTTCCAGGAGCTGCCATGAATTCTATGTTTAGCCACCGCTGGAAGGTGACTGCGACGAGCAGACTGACACTTGTGATAGTTGGCCTGGCCATCGGATTGGCCGCCCTAGCGGATCGTGCACGACGCACCGAAGCAGAAATAGTACCGATTTCCAGTATCAGCCGTGGAATTCCATCAGGCAGACTAACGCTCTATCCTGTAGGTTGGCGGCAACGCCAGTCTACGCGCTCCCGCCGACTTCGCTATCTTCATCCAGCATGTGCACCGGCCAATAGGTGTCCTTCTCCATCCCTTCCCGGACGACATATCTGATCGAGTGTTCTCGTGTCAGCGCGAGCTCGCCGCACAGGTTTCGGATTGCCTCTTCCGTATACTCAACGACGGCGATCGATCCGGTGTTCCGAACCAGCAGAGCGTTGCGTCGCTGTATGATCTGCAAATCCCGGTGGAAATGTCCTCTATCGGCTTGGCGGCGTCTTCGAGAAGGCTCGCTATGTCAACGGTGTTGAAGACGACGGTCTCCTGTCCGAGCAGATCGGACACCAGCCGCGCGCTGTCGTGATCGTTGACGCCGAAGACCTGCAGCACGCCAGCGTTTGAGAGAAACGTGCCGGCGCGCTGGCCATATGGTCGCGGATTGGGCGTGAAGGTCGCGCGAATGGCCAGCCAGGGCGTTCGAGAGGTCGTATCGCTGAATCCGCTTCGGCTGGCTTTAGTGAGGAGCTGGCGCGAGGCTGTGGAAGCTCTGTGGCAGTGAGTGCCGTCAGAACTGGTCGCCCACCTGGGATTCCCGCCCGGGTCATGCCGTCGTTCGGACCATCGCGAAGGTTGGTATGAGACGAATGCGATACACATTTGCATGGACTTAAGTCCCATTGTTCGAGAATTGTAGACGTCACAAAATAATCGTGAAACTCGAGGTTTTCGTAATTGCAAAATCAGAAATTACCCCTCATGAATGCAAAAATTGACAATGGGGGTATACTTTATTTATGGGTTCACCACTCAGCTTCCGCGCAATTTCACTGTTTGTCGCGGCCTCGATCATGGCGGCTCCAATTGGAGCGAATTCCAACGAAATCAGCAATGGTCCCGCCGCGTCGGGCTTGGCATCGAGTGCGGCCAACCAGCTCGGTAATAGCAGCCCTCGGCCCAGCGACCAGGTTGATCGCACGGTCGACCATCCGCAGCCGCTTCAACAGGTCGATCCGGACGCTTCGCCTGACGCTCCTGCTGGAGCGGAGAAGAAGGAAGCGACAGCTGCTGCAATTTTAGCCGAAAGTGGCGCCACTCTTTCGGAGGTTCTGACTGTCGATCAACAAAAGGAAGACAGCAGCAAACGCTCGTATCAGCCCCGCTTCAGCTCGAGCGGCGCCTATATAGAGAATATTCAGATACAGGCTCCTGACTTCCACGCAATTAAACCATCATTGGCACTGACATACTCATCATCCTCCGGGATCAGCTCCGATCTTCTGTCTGGCTGGACAGGTCAGGGATGGACCCTTTTCGGTCTTCCGGAGATTCATCGCCAGGGCGTGACGGGCGGTACTCCCACTTTCGGGGCTACCGATACTTACCAGATTGATGGTTCCGACATTGTTTCCTGCAATAGTGCCCCCACTGCCGCATCATGCGTCGCCGGTGGTACGCATGCTGAAAAAATCGAAAACTATCAGAAGATTCAGTTCCAGAACAATGTCTGGACGATCACATCGACAAACGGCCACAAAAGGATATTCAGACCGATTTCGTTCTGGGGAACGACCACGGACCCGAGCGATTCCAATCCTGCGCTGATCAGGGACAGCTACCGATGGCTTCTCTCCGAGCAGGTCGATGCGAATGGAAATACCGCCCAATATACGTATGAATGCACGACATTACCCGCCTGCTACCCGAAGGAGATCTCGTACGGGGCGTTCAAGATCACCTTCCTTTCCGACACCTACGCGAACTATCTGACCAGGGCCACGGGAAGAGGACTTGCGAAACTCGACCGTCGCCTCAGGCGCGTCGACATTACGAGTGGCATCAGCCCCATTCGGACCTATGCGCTCAACTACGAAACGAGCCCAAGCTCGAGTTTGCAGCGCCTGGTCGAGGTGCGCGAATATGGACGAGACCGCGTCATCAATGCAGACGGCACCGTGACCGGCTCCTCCAGGCCGCCCTATCGATTTACCTATAGCAACAATACGATAAGCCTCCAGCCTTCGCAGTTCCAGGTGCCTGTGCAGTTGGGCAGGGAATACCTCTTTCCCGGGGACTTCAACGGTGACGGCCGCTCCGATTTGCTGTCGGTCGTCTCGTCGGGATACACCACCAGCCAACAATGCTCGGTGAGCGTCTATCTCTCGAATGGAACCTCCTTCGTAAAGCCTGCAATCACGCCACCCGAGCCGAGCGGCGCCTTTGGATGCGCGTATACGGGCAATAGCGGCGTTCAAGTGGCCGACCTCGATGGCGATGGAAACAGCGATTTTGTCGTGTTTCTATTTCGAAACAAGACGTTTACGATTTATTTGACCCGATTGAACGCCGACAAAACCGCGATCAGTTTCGCCAAATACACGATCGGTTCCAGCGTCCAGAGCGGTATATTCGATACCGGGAGTGTCGATCGGCTGGCAGACATTGACGGCGACGGAGCCACCGAGCTGATCTTGTCCGCGCCGCTGAAGGTCTATGACTGGAATGGCAGCTCTTTCAGCGCAACCGATCTACCTTTCTCGATGGTGCTCGGATCCTCGATTCATGGCAACGGCGACATGAATGCGGATGGCAAGGATGACCTTATCGCGGGCAGCCAAGGTTATAGCAGCAACAGGTACAACTATTCTTTCACGAGATACGCCGGTCTGAACACAGCCACCGACGGCCTTGCCGGCACTTCGCTGACGGCGCCCCCGTTTTACACGTCGGTTTGGAGCCAGGCTGACATCGACGGCGACGGCACCTCCGACACGCTGCAGTATAACATCCTCACCTATTCCGAGGTCGAGTATGACCATAGGGCCGGCCCCATCAACACCTATCTATCAAGCGGCCCGGGACTGAAGTCACAATCCGTTCTCGCGTCGCAGACGATTTGCCCTCGCATGCCGGGCGAATTCGATCCTGACACCTACCTTCCGAGTTACATCGCACTGATCTGCAATATTGCCACCCTGGACTTTACCGGTGATGGCAGAGCGGACATCGTCGTGTCGACGMCGACCGATGAAGGTGGCAACAAAACGCCGATCGAAATTTTCGCTCCACTCGGCGGCGACCAATGGAAGCGCACGACCCTCGGGGCTGATTCGATCTACACCTTCGGCGATTTCAACGGTGACGGGCTGCAGGATGTTTTGATCGCCGGCGAGGTGTACTATTCGTTCTACTACCCAAGCGGCAAAGTGCTGTTGGCGGGCGGTTCGAAACCGGATCTGCTGAAGTCGGTGACGCGGCCGACAGGCGGGACGACTGAGATCGAATATGCGCCCTCTTCCCGATGGGGGCTGACGGCCGGCACACGCATGCCTTTCGTGACCCAGACCGTGTCTGCGATCGTCGATAAAGATGGACGGGGCGGAACCTCTCGGGTCGAATATAGCTATCGCGGAGGGCGCTACGACTATAAGGAGCGCAAGTTCCTCGGTTTTTCAGGGCTCCAGGCGAAGCTACCCTGCGCCTCGGGTGAGACCGTCTGCCCGTCGATAGACGTGACATTTAGTCAGGCTTACGCAGCGCTCGGAACCCCGATCCGAACCGAATCCCGGGACGGATCGGGTACGGCGAGAAGGACAGTCACGGAAACGTACGAATTTTCGAATTCCGTCTTGCCATACTCCGCGCGGAACATCGCCACCGAGACGATGATCACCGACGACGCGACGGTGACGCTGCGCAAGGAGCGGGTTTTCGACAGTTACGGAAATGTCGTCGACCTGAAGGACTACGGCCGCCAGGACCTGTCCGGCGACGAGACCTGGGCGACAACGACCTATGCACCGAACACGTCCGCCTATATCGTTGCGCTTCCGGCGAGCAAGCGGGTGCGTTCGGGCAGCTTCGATGCGGCAAGCGCCACCACGCTCTCCTACCAGACCTTCGTCTACGATGCTGCGGCCGAGGAGACGGCAGCACCCGTCAAGGGCAACCTCTCCCAGAAGCGCAGCTATTTGCGCGTCGATACCGATCCGGCATTCTACAAGGAGCAGTATGGCTATGACGCCTATGGCAACCGGATCCTTGCGGCCGACGATCTCGGCAACAAAAGCGAATGGGACTTTGATGCGTCCTATCATCTTTATCCGGTAACAGAGCGCAGCCCGAGATACTTCGCCAATGGCGGCCAGCCTGCCGACGCGCGCTTCGTGTCGACGACGGCATACGATACCGTCTGCGGCAAACCGTCGACAAAGACCGACCCGAACGGCATCGTTGAGACCTATAGCTACGATGCCTTCTGCCGCCCCTATGGCTATAGTCATTCGGGCTCGGGTAAATACACCAGCACCCGCTATGAGAACGAAGGCAATCCGTCGCAGCAGGTCGTCGTCGTAGCCGAATCCTTGTCGACCGGATCTGGGGAAAGCTACAAACGTACCTATTACGATGGTCTTGGTCGCAATTGGAGGGTGGAGACATCGGGTGACATGTCGATCGGGCCTGCCCGTGTCACCGACACGGGATACGATGCCCGTGGCAACGTCAGCCAGACTTCTGTCGTGCGCTTTGTAGGAGAGTCTGCACAGTGGACGGTCAACAGCTATGATGCGCTCGACCGCATCACGAAGAGCGTCAATCCCGACAGCACCCAGAAGCTCTATCAATATGCGGTGCAGACGGCCGCAATTGCCGGCACCAGCAATGTTCCGGTAGCCCTGACAACGATGACGGACGAGGAGAACCATCCCCATCGCAACTATGCCGACAAGGATGGCAATGTGATTGCGCTGCAATCGCTGCTCRGCGCAAACTGGCTGACGGAGGTGCGCTCCTACGACGCGCTCGGCCGTCTCCTGAAAGTGCGCGATCCTGGTGGGGCTCTCTGGTCCTATACCTATGACCTGCTCGGCAACCGCACCGTTGCCGTCGATCCCGATCTAGGCCGCTGGATCTACGCCTATGATCGCGCCAATCGGCTGATCCGCCAAGGCGACGCACGTGGTGCGCTCACCTTGTTCACCTACGACCAGATGGGCCGCGTGCTTCAGAAGTCGGTCACCGTGCAGAGCGGGCAGCCGGTCACGATCGTTGCAAGCAACACCTAYGATGAGGCCGGCACCGCGCCTTCGCACAATATCGGCCTGCTGACCACGGCGGCAAACGACAATGCCAAGGTAACGACGACCCGCTATTACAATGGCACCGGTGACAAGGTCAGGACCATCACGACGATCGATGGCGTGGCCCAAAACACCACCATCGATCATAGCCGCACGGACAAGAAGACGGCGATCTACTTCGCACCGGATCTGTGGGTCGGCAGGATATCCGACCGACCGTGGCAGTATAACAGCGCTGATCTGCTCACCAATGTTCCCGGTCTGATCTCCGCGATCACTTATGAGGCCGACGGCCAGACGAAGTCGATCACCTATATCAATGGCGTCACGACCACCTTCACCTATTCGCCGACCCGGCGATGGATGACGCGTCTGACGACGACCAAGGGCACCACGGTCCTGATGGACAATCAGTATACTCGCGACAATGTCGGCCGCATCAAGACCATCACGGGGCTGACCGCCAATGATAATTGGACCTACAGCTATGACGATCTCGGTCGTTTGGTGAGTGTCGACAATGGCGGCGACAACACTCTCGACGAGACCTACACCTACGCCGACAACCACAATCTGCTGTCACGCACAAGGATCGGCGCCTACGCCTATCCGGCGTCGACGGCGGTGCGTCCGCACGCGGCAACGCAGATCGGTGCAAAGATCATCACCTATGACGCCAACGGCAACATGGTCTCGGACGGCACCCGCACTCTGACCTGGGATGCGGAAAACCACCTGTCGACCGTAACCCAAGGCGGCAGTACGGTGACTTTCCTCTACGGTCCTGGTGGAAACCGGATCAAGAAGATCTGGGCCTTCGGCACCACACTCTATCCCAACGCCGACGTCGAGATCGACCGATCGACGCCGGGCACGGATCTCTACACGGTCTACCCGCATCCGGACGCCAAGATCGTCGCCAATCTGTCGACCGCCACCAAGAGTGTCTTTATCCTGCATCGCGATCATCTGGCTTCGGTCAGGCTGGTGACGGGGGCACCCAACGGCAATATCGTCGAGCAGACAGGCTATGCCGCCTTCGGCGAGCGCACCAACACGACGATGCAGACAGGAAAGGGCTATATCGGCGAACGCTTCGATCCCGAAACCGGGCTTATGTATCTGAATGCGAGGTTTTATGACGCAACATTCGGCAGGTTCGTTCCGGCCGATGACGAGGGGGCGGCTCATCGTGGCGAAAGCTCGCCGATCCTGTCTCCGCCCGCTTTTAAAGCGCCTACATCCGTTCCTACAAGCGTTCGCTGATGACGGACGTCAAAGCTCGATTGGTCGTCGCAAATCAATTCCTTTCATAAGGATCGAATCTACAATGAATGTTTTCCTCAGATGGTTCCTCGCCCGCGCCATCAGCATATTGATGGTCGCCACAATTTTCACCGTTACTACGGGAGCCAATGCCAACGCCCGCTTCATCTCGCCGGATGACTGGGACTCCGTGAAGGAGGGCGTTGGAACGAACCGCTACGCCTACGCTCAAAACGATCCCATCAATAAAAGCGACCCAAATGGACACTTCGCCTGGTTAGCCATTCCAGCAATCTTCGCATTTTTCGGAATGACCCAGTACGCCAACGCTCCATCAAAGGGTGACGAGGTCAAATCGCTAGGTGAGGGCCAAATGCTCGCCAAAGGGGCTACCGCGGCTGCAGTTGGCGTTCCGGCTGCCAGCGTTGTCGGACGCGCTGGGATGCGAATGTTTGCAGCAAATGAGGCAAACGTTAAGGACGTCGAGCGCGCTGGCCAAGCGTCCCAAAATATCGATCGCGCCTCACAGGCTAATGGGATCCGATATGACGCCACCAACGGTCCTGGGCCATTGGGACAGAAAGTCGCCGAGACTTTTCGCGGTGGTTCCTACACACAGGAGGTCTTGCGGCAAGAGACGACCTATTATCGCGCTTACGGTGGAAGTGCTGGGCAGGTTGGTTCCTATTGGACGACAGTTCGTCCATCAGGCCCACTGCAAACAACGCTGGACAGCGCATTGAATCCGGCCTGGGGAAATACCGCCCAGAACGTTGCAACCATTCGCGTTCCGGCGGGGACCACTGTATATACCGGAGCGGCGGCGCCGCAGTCTCTGGCAGGGGGCGGACAATTGCTTGGCGGTGGCCCGCAAGTATTCATTCCAAACGTAAGCTCGAGCTGGCTCGTTCCGTGAGGACTTTGTCGATGAGTTTTGAAACGACTATTCGGAAATGGTTCACGATCCATGTCGGCGGCAGCCTCGTGCTTCCTGATGGATGGTATGGACGCCCTTACGACAATCAACAGACATTGGTGTCCATTTCCGAGGAACCACGACGCCTTACGCTGGTTCTTGCCTCACCATCCGTTTCGTTGAGCTTCGAAGGATTGAGATCAATCAATGAAGGGATCGACGAAATCGTCTTCGCCAGTTTCGACAAGCTGGTGTTCGAAAGTGAAAATACAGGGACGCGAGTTTACTCGAACGGTATCGTCAAGGTCGTTTCGGCACCGGGACAGGCGTAGCTACCCGCATCTGGCAGCAGGGCACCCCAGAGTCTCGATCGTCTCAGCACGATCGACTTAGGAGCCCGCGGCATGAGGCGGGAAAACATGTTGCAACGCTGCATGCGCCATCGTGGATATGCGTGCATAAGTTGTACAGGTCGGACTCCTCCTCAAACGTAGTCGTTCGACAATCTGCGGGTGCGATGGATTTGGTATTGCTATGAGGTCTCTCACGCATATCGCGGTGATGGCGTTTCTATTTTGCCTTTCGGCCAGCACCGTCAGGTCAGATGACATGAATGCTGATACCGATAATTTGAAGCGCGCCGTTGTCTCACTATTTTCCCAATCCGGTGATCTGTTCGACGTTAAAATGGCGGTCGATTCATTGGTCGACACGACGACGAATATCGGCGACGTCGGCGCGAGGGTCGATTATATGGTCGATGTCGTGAAAGCCATGGCAGGCGACGATGCGCAAAGTGCGACCCTACTCACGGCGTTGAGGCGCTATCTCTACGAGAGCGGTCCCTGGAACGATCATAAGCCGTACCAGTACGATCTGGACGACCCGCTCGGCACCAAACCCGAAAATCGCCTACTTGAACATTACCTGATCACACGTCGCGGCAATTGCGTTACCATGCCGATGCTGATGGTTATTGTTGGAAAGCGCCTCGGCCTTGAGATGACACTGGCTGAAGCCCCGTTGCACGTTTTCGTCAAGTATACCGATGACGACGGAACGGTTTGGAATCTGGAGGCGACCAGCGGCGGCGGTTTTACGCGCGATATTTGGTACAGAAAGCACCTGCCTATGTCTGATAGAGCTATCGCGAATGGCCTCTATCTCCGCGCGCTATMTCGCGAAGAGACGAAAGCACTGGCTGCATCCCTGATCGTTGATCACGAACTCGAAGCTGGGAGAACAGAAAACGCAATCGCGGTGTCGGACGTCATACTTCAGCACTATCCATCCTTTGCATATGTACTGGTCAAAAAGGGCACTGCGTACGCCTTGCTGATCAGGCGCGAACTGGCCGACAAATACGATCTCGTTGAAGACATCCCTGCCGAAGTGCGAACGAGGGCCGATGAATGGCTAAGGCAAAATAGGTTGGCGTTTGCGCATGCAGAAGCGTTAGGCTGGTCTGCTGCGAACGAGGCGCCACGATAACGCAGAAATCTCGCCCTCTTCGACCCAAGTCGCCTATGCCCGACAAGGAACCAGAATGTGATGCACCGCGGCGGCACGGGGACATCTTTTTCAAGCCTCGAATTCAGCAGCTGAGCGGCCGAGCGATTGTCCGTTGCACTCCACTCAAGCCTCGGGCGATAACCCGCCATCCAAAGGCAACGCCGCGTGCTCGGTCCGCTTCGTCGGGCATCGAGATCGAAAGTGCCGCCTGTCGAGCGTGCTGCGGGTTCCCGGCTTACGTAGTTGTTGATGCTTATCGGGAAAACCTCCTGTGGATAGAATTACGATCGTAAATGCACTCCTGGCCGCCGAGGTTGTAGTAATCGTTCGTCTTTTCTTCTCATGATTCCCGCTGCAGCTAGGACCAACCATGACGTTCGACATGTTTCGTGATCTGTTCGATTGGTGGACCGGGGTCGTGAGGCAACATATTGCACTCAAGACGGTGCCAAACCGTCACCCGGTCGTTGAAGTGGCAAGGTCGAACATCTTCGTTCGCTCGTCAGGGGACCGACTGATCGCGATTGACACACCCGAAGCCATGGCGAAGGCGGTCGGCGCAGGCCCATGCACCCTGTTGCTTCACGATGACCTTTACATCCGCCGTCAACTGGCATCCACACCGCTGCCTTACAGTCGGGCGAGAGACATGGCGGCGGCCGACCTTGTCGGTCAGACGCCATTCCATCCCGACACTGTCTATACGCTGCCGGTGGCTGACAGAGATGGCTCCTGGACTTACCTGGTCGTCAAGAAGCGCTTTCTCGAACCGCATATCGACGCGCTGCTGTCGGCAAGGGCGAAGGTTTATTCCGTCAATATCAAACCCGCAGGAAGCGACAGGCTTTCCCTTACGCGACGGAGCCTGAGGGAGGTATTTCGAGGCAGGGAGGGGTCGACCGAAAGATCACAGCTATATCCGATCGTGCTCGGCACCCTGATCGCAGGCAGCATCCTGACCTTTGCACATGCGACCCTGCGCTATGACAACGCACTTTCCGCGCTCGAGGCAGACACCGTGGGACAACGTGAGGATGCCGCCAAAGCCCGCGCGATCCTCGACAAGAAAGCGGCAACAGAAACAGCGATTTCCGTGGCTATTCGTCGCAAACAGGAGGCAGTACCCGTCACCCTCCTATGGGAGGAACTGACCGCACGCCTTCCGGACGGAGCCTGGCTCACGGATGTTTCCATCGACGACGGGAGGGTCACGATTTCCGGGTTTGCCCAGTCTGCCGCAGGCTTGATCGAACCGCTGGATGCGTCCACTCTGTTCAGCGAACCAACCTTTTCGGCCCCGGTCTTGCGCATGCCCGGCAGGGATGATGAACATTTCGAGATGCGCCTGAAGGTCAGTCGAGAATGACCGAGCTCCTGATCCGGCTGATGAACTTGCCGAGGCGAACGCAACAGGCCGTCGCGATCGGCATGCTGGTGCTTGCCGTTCTTCTGGGCGGCTGGCTGATAACGCTTGCCGTCGGCCGACTCAGTGCTCAGGCAGAGGAAATCACCGAAAGGCGCATAGAGCTCGGCCGATTGGACGCATTGCTGGCGAGGGTGTCTGCCGACAATGCTGTTGCTCAAACCGCTGGTACGGCCAAAGAGGCTTTGTATCTTCCCGGCGATACATTGGCGGTTGCACGCGCAAGGTTCCAGGAGCGCATCAACGCCATTGCAGCCCAGAGCGGGGCGACAGTCATTTCGATCAACGGTTTGTCGGACACGGTACCCGACGGCGTCCCTCTTATCGGCGCCGTTACGGATATTCAGGGAAGTCTCTCGGCAGTGCACGCCATGCTGCTGCAGATCGAAACGTCTACACCTCCACTGGTGGTCCGAAAGGCATCCATTCGAAACACCGCAATGCTCCAGCAAGGCGTGCTCCAAGAGCCGCTTCAACTGGCGGCAACATTGGAAATTTTCGGTTCCGGCGATCCGGTTTTGATTCCATCGAAGGCAGTGGCGATAAAATGAGCTTGCAACGCACTCGTTTCACCATTCTAGCTTTGTCGGTAACTGCCATCCTTGCGCTCGGCGCTGGCAATCTCCTGCTGAGCGAGATGGCCGTCGACATCGCGCCGATTGCCGGTGCACCGCTCTCACAGGCGAAAGCAGAGACACAAGCAGCGGCCAAAGGCGACGACGCAATCCTCCAGCCCAGCCAAGGTTCCGAAGCCCTGTCCCGCCCGCTCTTCAGCCCGACGCGCCGGGAATACGAACCGCCGCCGGTGCCCGTCACTCCGTCGTCGGCCGAGATCGCGCCGCTCGTCCAACCTGCCGTCGTGCCGATCCCCTCCTTTCGGTTGAGCGGCATCCGGCACATGGGACCTGAGGCGGCCGCGCTCCTGTCGGTCTCTCTCGATAAAAAGGCAGAATGGTCACCGGCCGGTGCGATCGTCGAAGGATGGACAATCGAACGCATCGATAGCCATAGCGTCGCCCTTCGCTTGGGCGATCAGTCGACCGTCATCGACCTCTACAGCCCGGAGAACGCGCATGCGCCGGGCAATTAGGATCGTTTCGTCACCGCAAGACGAGGAGGGTTTTGCCCTTGTGGCTGTTCTAGGCTTCCTGCTCCTGTTTGCCGCCCTACTGTTGCCCTTTGCCTCCTCCGCCCGCCTTGCCGCTCTGACCTCGAGCCACACATTCGAGCAGGCCCGCCTTACCCATGCAGCAGAGGCCGTCAATCTTTATATCGCCGGCAAGGTCGGCTCCGACGCTCTCATCACGCAGGCGCTCGAACAAGCCTCCGAGCAGCAAGGCGTCTCATGTCGGGTCAAGGGTCTGACGATTACGATCCGGGCGCTCGACCATGCCGGTCTCATCGACCTCAATGTCGCCGGTCAGGACATGATCGCCGTGGGCCTCACTGCGGTCGGCTTGGATGAAGGGCAGGCAAGCGGGATCGCGCGATCGATCGTCCTCTATCGCGCTCGCCAGGCAGGTGCCGGCGATGCCGATGCCCTTCAGCCGGAATTCGGTTTCAAGCATGGTCCAATTGAAGACACGGTCGAACTCCTCGATTATGCGGCATTGCGGCAGGTTCCCCCGCAAAAGCTCGCTGAACTCTTCACCGTCGACAGCCGCAGCGCGCTGGTGGACGGGACGGTTTCGCCGCGGCAGTTGCAGCCCTTCTTGCCCGCCGCCGTCAAGCGCTCCGTACCGCGACCTACCCGGTCCGAGACCTATACGCTGATGAGCAGGATCGAACATCATGGCGAGGCCGGAAGCGATGCCAGGATCGTCGCCACGGGTCACTCCAAAGGCCGCAAAACGACGGACCTGCCGCTCGACCCGGCACCAGGCGCACCTGTCGACTGCAGCGCCTTCCTCGGGTTGGAACTTGTCTCTTGGCTCAATCGGATCACGTAAGAAATGAACACGATAGAGCTTTTCGAGCGGTTTCTTGGTGATCTTGTTGGTCGCGGCACCGTGGCGCCTGAGGCGATGCAAAGGGTAAGGGCCGCGCAGCGCCAGACCGGCCAGCCAGTGGATACTGTCATGCGCGAGCTAGGAATTCTCCCGGAAATGGCGATCGCGCGGGAGCTGGCTCGGTTTTGCGAACTCTCCGTCATCTCCGAATGGAGCGCAGACACCAGCGCCGATCGACTCGAACAGCTCGGCTGGGAATTTGCTACCGCCAGGGCGATCCTGCCGCTCGGACTGAACGGTTCTGCTCTTGAACTTGTCATCGCCGATCCCTTCGACAGCGCCGCCACCGAAGCGGTCGAATATCTGTTTGAGCTGCCGGCCCGCGTGAAGATCGCACCGAGAAGCTTGATCGAGGAGCAGATCGGCCGCCTGAAGCAGCAGGCCAACAAGGCCCCGGACGAGATGATCGATGAGGGGGTCACCTCAGATGTCGATCTCGAGCGCCTTCTCGATATTGCCCGCGATGCGCCGGTGGTCCGCTTCGTCGCCAGGATTGCGCAAAAGGCGATCGACGAAAAGGCGACCGATATCCATCTGGAGCCGCAAGCCGATACGATGCGCGTGCGCCTGCGCCGAGACGGTATTCTTCTGGAGACCGAAGCCGCGCCGAAGGCTTTGCATACCGGCGTCATCAGCCGCCTGAAGATCCTTGCCCATCTCAATATCGCCGAACGCCGGCTGCCGCAGGATGGGCGGCTGCGCCTGGCCATCCGCGGCCAGGAGGTCGACTTCCGACTGTCGGTCGTTCCGTCGGTCCATGGCGAGACTGCAGCATTGCGCATCCTCGACCGCGAGAACATCAAGCTCGAATTGCCTTCACTCGGATATGATGCCGCCTCGATCGGCCAGATCGACAGTCTGACACGGCGCTCGAACGGCCTCGTGCTTGTGACGGGTCCCACCGGTTCGGGCAAGACGACGACCCTTTATTCGATCCTTTCCGTGCTCAATCGACCGAGCGTCAAAATCTTCACGGTCGAGGATCCGGTCGAATATCGCATCGACGGGATTACGCAGTTGCAGATCGATCCCTCGATCGGGCTCACCTTTGCAACAGCCCTTCGTTCGGTCCTGCGCCAAGACCCCGATATCGTGCTTGTCGGGGAAATTCGTGACCGTGAAACGGCCGAGATCGCAATCCAGGCGGCCCTGGCCGGACGCCTCGTTCTGTCAACGCTCCATACCAACAGCGCGATCGGCGCATTCAACCGGCTGCGGGATATGGGTGTCGAGCCGTTCCTGCTGGCTGCGACCATGCGTGGTGTCATCGGCCAACGCCTCGTCCGACAATCCTGCCAGGACTGCCTGGATGAGGCTGAATCCACCGGCTGCCCGACATGCCTGGGCGCCGGCTTCAAGGGGCGGCGGGCGACCTATGAAATCCTCGAAGTGTCGGAAAAGTTCAAGCAGATTCTTCGCGACAGCGATGTCGAAGAAGAGCTTGAGGCGGCCGCCATGATGCAGGGAATGGTGCCGTTGCGCCAGCACGGACAGGTCCTCGTCGCCCAAAAGCTCACGACCATCGAAGAGGTCCTGCGCGTGATCGATATGGATTAGCTCGATGGCGAGATTTGAGTATTCAGCCTTTGCCGCCAATGGCAGGAAGATATCAGGGACAGTGGAGGCAGCCGATATCGCGGACGCGCGTCGAAAGCTCCAGGCTCCCGGCGTGATGATCGGCGATATCCGGCCTCTCGGCGTCAATGGGCGGAGTATTTCTTCCCGGTTGCCAAAACTCGGTGAGCGCTTCGACCAGGTGGGCTTCTTTTCGAACCTCGCGGTTCTGTCGACGGCCGGCCTTACCCTTGATCAGTCGCTACGCGCGCTCAGGGCCGCCGCCTCGCGCCGGAGCGAGCGCGGCAGGCTCGATGCGATGATCGAGCGGCTGTCGGCCGGCACCAGCGCCGCCTCGACCTTGGCGCTGATCGATGACATCGGCGCGGACGTCCTTGCGCTGATTGCAAGCGGCGAGAAAACAGCGCGGCTTGCAACGGTACTACCTGCAATAGCGTCCGACCTCGAGCGGCGCAGGGACCAGCGCAAACAGCTCGTTGACGCGCTGCTTTATCCGGCTTTTCTGCTCGTCATGATGGTCATTGCCCTCGGCGTCGTGACGTTCGTCCTGGTTCCAGCACTCGAACCCGTTTTCGATGGATCCGGCAGACCCCTGCCATTTCTCATCGCCGTCCTGTCGTTTGCCGGGAAAATGCTCTCAGATCCAACCGTGCTTGCAGCCGGCTTCGGAGCGATCCTGATCCTTGTGATCCTCTCGCTTACCCAGGCCAGGGCCATTGTCGGGCTCGCATCGGCAGCGCTGATCAAAATGCCCGTCTTTGGTCCGCTGATGATCAAGGCGGCGCTCGCGCGTTATCTCCAGACGCTGTCCTTGCTCCTCGACAACGCTGTCGCGATGCCCGAGGCGCTTTCCCTTGCGGCGGACGCTTGCACGATTGTAAGCTATCGCCACAGGCTCTCGGTCATGCGCGAAGCGGTGATTTCCGGCAGACGGCTTGGCGAGGCATTTGCAGATAGTCGGCTCTTTCCCGCAAGCATCGTCTCGCTTGCCGTCGTCGGGGACGAGGTCAACCGGCTTGCACCGGTTCTTGCCAATGGCTCCAACATTCTGCGCCACGAGGCCGAACGGACGCTCGACCGGCTTCTGGCACTGCTGACGCCCACGATCACCATTCTTCTCGGCATGCTTGTCGGCGGGTTGGTCATATCGGTGATGACAGCGCTTCTGAGCATCAACGAACTGGGGGTCCAGTGATCGACAGGCGCCCTGTCTCAGCATGCTCCGAAGCGGGCTTCAGCCTGCTGGAAATGCTGGTCGTACTCGCGATCCTCGGGATCATGATGGCCCTTGTCCTGCCGCAGTTTTTGCGTTCGAACACGACGTCGCCACGAAACGTTGCGCTACAAATTGTGGAAAAAGCAAACCTCGCACGCCTGGCTGCCATCAAGAGCGGGGCCGAAACCAGGCTACTGATCGATGCAAGCAGGCGCAGCATTGGCGCCAGCGTCGGCGGCGAAACTATTCTCGTCCCGCCTTCGATCGGCCTAGAAGCAACCGTCGGCAAGAGCTCCGGCACCACGATCACCAAAGGTAACATCCGATTTCTGCCTGACGGAAGTTCGTCCGGCGGCGAGGTTCGGCTTTCCGGCGAGCAGGCAAGCCCGATCAAGGTCAGGATCAACTGGTTGACCGGATCGGCCACGATCGTGTCGCAATGACGGGTGGCGCGAACACGCAGGCAGGCTTCACCCTGCTCGAAATGATCGTCGCCTTTCTCATCCTGTCGATTTCGATGGCAGTCGCGTCCCAGACCCTATCGATCGCGGTCAGCAGTTACACACGCGCAGGAGAACGCCAGACCATGCTTGAACTCGTCGAGTCGCTGAAGGCCGAAACGGTTCCGGCAATGGCGCTCGCTCACTCGGCTCACCGACAGGGCGAGGCTGACAGCCTGCAGTGGACGATCGACCTGCTTTCTCCGCCCCAGGCTGAGAGCCAGGCTGATCGCGAGGCATTCGCCATCATCAGTATCGCCGGCGGCAAGGAAAAGCTCAAACTGAGTTTTCTCGTCACGGCTTCGGTTGGCGAACCAGCGCCATGAAGCCGAATATCCCACTTGCCGATCGAGAGGGCGGTTTTTCGCTGGTCGAGATGCTGGTGACGCTGGCCCTGCTTGCGGCGCTTTCGACCATCCTGCTTGGCGCTGTCGCGCAATTTCGCCCGCTCGGCAATCTCGCCGAGAGCGCTAATGGCAGGATAGAGCTCGCGACCGCCACAGCATTCCTGCAGAAGACGGTCGAGGATGCAAGAAATCTCTACCTGCTGAACGCACCGCCGGAACAACGTCACGCCTTCGAAGGCGCGGCCCGATCGATGCGGTTTCCGACGATCTTGCGCGTCGGCTCCGATCAGCTTGCGTTGCGCGACATCGCGATCGTGGAGGGTGAGAGCAACGGATCGCTTTCCGTCGTTCTTGAAAATTCGCCGCGACGGTTCTCGGCCGGCTCGCTTGCAAGCGAGCAGTTTTCAGTGATCGACAATATCGAGGATTTCAGCTTTCAGTTCCTTGATGCACCGCAGGCAGAAGCTGCCGATCCGCCGACATGGCGCGCCGAATGGCCATATCCGGAACGGCTGCCCTATGCGGTCAAGATCACCCTGCGGGCCAAACGCGGTCAATCGGAGATCTCGGTCACCAGGATTGCCTTTCCCGGAAGGGGTTCCTGACCTACTCGCTCGAAAGATCCGTGTTCAGCCCGTCGCCGCCAGCCTTCTTGTCCCGTCCGAGTGAGATAATCTGGTAGGGCTTTTCATCGGAAGGGCTCTTGTACTGATAGGCCGTGCCCCAGGCATCGAGGAATGTTCCCGATTTCTTGATATAGGGTCCGTTCCAGCTGCCCGCATTGGCAGGCGCCTTGGCAAGAGCATCCAGTCCTTCGTCGGTTGTCGGATAATGCCCCGCATCGATATAATAGAGCTCGAGCGCGTTCTCGATATTCTTCATCTGAGCCTTCGTCGTATCGACTTTGGCCGTATCGAGATATTTGAGGACCTGGGGGGCGACCAGAGCCGCAATCAGTCCGATGATCGCCAGGACCACCAGCAGTTCGACGAGGCTGAAGCCAGCGGTCGCCTCCTCCGAACCGCGATCTGTCGGTTCGGATGCAAATCTGTCAGTCGTCATTAGTACCCCGTCTGGTCAAAGAAGAGATTGAAATTCCATACAGCGAAAAGAGAGAGCGCCAGGAACGGCCCGAATGGAATCCGCAGCGACATGAGATTGCCCGACCGTTTCGCTCTAACCGCGAGATAGAGGAGGGCGGTTGCCGAGGCGATCAGTAGGAAGATCGGAAAGCTCAAGGGATCGAGCCAGACTGCGGCAGCACCGGCGAATTTGACATCGCCAAGTCCCAAGCCGACCTTGCCTCTCAGCCGGCAATGCAGGTATCGCACCGCCCAGAAGAAGATAAAGACCGCCAAAGCGAACAGCAATCCCGAGACCAGCGCATTGTAACCGCTGCAAAGCCGGAAAGCCGCGCCGCTCAAGAAAACAGTCGCATTAAGCCAGTCTGGGATGATGAGCCTGCGAAAGTCGACATAGGCAATGGCAACGAGGCTTACTGCGAGAATGACTGCAAACAGAAGCGCCATCGTCAGTAGGCCAGCCGCTTGAGGTCTTGCTGCAGGTTGTTTTTTCCGCCACGGCGCTTCTGGATGTCGGACTTGAAATCGAGCTGCTTGCGGAATTCGGCCGTCACATCGCGCGCCTGGCTGACGTCGCGCACGATGCGCGGCTTGATGAAGATCAGAAGCTCCGTCTTCTTGATCTGGTCCGTCTTGTTCTTGAAGGCGTTGCCGAGGACGGGGATGTCGCCGAGCAGTGGCACCTGACTGCGGCTGACGCTGTTGCGCTGCTGGATCAGGCCGCCGAGCGCGAGGCTCTCATTGTCGTTGACGACAACGCGGGTCGAGATCTTGCGCTGCTGGATCGTCGGCGAATCGATGCCTGAAGACGTGGTCTTGACGACGTCGCTGACCTCCTGCTGGATGTCGAGCATGATCCGGCCCGAGCTGTTGACCCGCGGCACGACGGACAGGATGATGCCGGTATCCTTGAGTTCGATCGAGTTGATCACCGGCGAGTCACCGTTGACGCTGGCGGCCTGCTGGGTGACGATCGGCACCTGATCGCCGACCTGCAAGGTCGCCTTTTGATTGTTGAGTGCCATCAGCGTGGGCGCCGACACGACATTGACGTCGGTAATGCTCGACAGCGCATTCAGCGTTACTCTTATGTCGCTGGTCGCATAGCTCCAGCCGAAACCGGGGAAAGACATTCCCGTGCCGCCATTGGCAAGGTCGGAGAAGCCGAAGCTGAAATTGCCGTTCTCGAAGAACCAGCGCAGGCCGAACTTCAATTCGTTGTTCAAGGTGACTTCGGCAATGACGGCTTCCAGGAGCACCTGGGTCGGGGCGACGTCGAGCTGGCGCAACAACTGCTGGACGTGCTCATATTCGCGGGCGGTGGTTGAGATAAGCAACGCGTTATTCTCGACGTCGGCAACGACCGCTGTTTTGGTCTTGGCCGGCTCGGCGCTGTAGCCCGCGAGCTCGCTGGGCGCACTATCGGCAGGAGCGCTTGCCGGCTGAGCCTGGACGTCGGAAACAATATCGGTCTGCTGCAGATTGGGCGCTACCGCATCGAGCGCTTTGCCCCCGCCATTCGTCGAGGATTGGCCGCTGAGGACAGCCTGCAGCACCTGCGCAAGTTCTTTTGCCGGCCGGTTCTGGATGTCGTAGACAAACAGCTGCTCTTCGTTCGTGCTCGCCAGCCGRTCGAGCTTCTGGATCCAGCTTGACGCGCGCTCCAGATATTGCGGCCGCGAGGTGATGACGAGCACCGAGTTCAGTCGTTCGTTCGGGATAAAGCGGATGATCTTGCCGCCGCCGCTGTCATTGGCGAAGATCGTATCGAGTTCCTTGGCGACCGCCGACGGCTGCGATGCTTTCAGCGGATGGAGCGCAACCGACATGCCCTCCATCCAGTCGACGTCGAAGACCCCGATCGCTTCGCGCATTGAGGCGAGATCGCTGTTCGACCCGGCGAGCATGATCAGGTTGCGTTTTGTATCGACCTGAAGGATCGAGCCCTGGCGGCTGATCGGTTCAAGAATGCCCTTCATCTCGTCGGCCGAGACATATTTGAGTTCGACGACCTGCACCTTGATGCCCGGTCCTTTGGGCGAGGCGGAGGGTACGCTGACATCGGGCGTAGACGACAATGCCTCGGACGCGGGCACGACCTGGTAGCTGTCGTTCCTTTTTACCACGACAGCGCCGTTCACGGATAACGCCGCTTCGAAAATATCGAGCAGCGCCTCCTTCGATACCGGGCTCGTCGTTTGCAGCGTTACGGTTCCGGACAGTCGCGGATCCACCACGTAGTTTAAATGAAGCGTGTCGCCGAGCACGCTCCGGGCGGCGGCCTCGATCGTGGCACCGACGAGGTTCAGGCTGTAGCCTTCGCCACCCTTGGGAAGCTGACCGACAGAGACCGGCGGTCCGCCATAAGACACAAATGTGCCGCTTCCCTGATGGATGGCGCCATTGAAACTGTCGGCTGAGGGCGCCCCGCCGATGATGCGGGAGGATTGTCTGGAGGTCGGAAGTGGCTTGCCGCTGGAATCGAGCTCGTTGAGCTTGACCGAAAGTACGTCATCTATGGAATCCGTGGCGCTGCAGGCGGCCAGCGACAGCAGGCCGAGTAAGAAAACTGGCACCAAGGATTTCATAAATCGGATCCACACGCATCTCTTGCATGGACATTAGACAGCGCGGGTTGCGGACGCACCACGAGATTTTGCTGTCGTCGCTGTTTCCACATCTTTCAGTGCACGCACTTTGCTCGTTTCGAAGTTCTTCGCTTTTCATCATTTAAGAGGACGATGTAAAATTCGTGTAATGATCCCTAAAGGTCGGCGCATCCTTTGAAAGTGCAGGGACTCTCGATAACTTTTGCTCATAAATTTATGAGCAGGGCATCGTCGCGAACGGCGGCTCCTCTACCCAGGTTTCTTAGATTCTTATTTCTGGAGTACGATGTTGACCACAGCATCAGGGATGCGCGTTGCGCGGATTGTGACCAAGGCGGGAGTGGCATGCCATCTCGTTGCCGGTATGGGTGCCCAGATTGGCACCGCTTCTAAAATGCACGCTTGCGCCGACCGCACGACTCTTATCTGCAGTCTCAATGTCGTATGTTAACTCCATAACCAGCTAACGACTCGGTATAAAGCTCTCAGGACTGCAGTCTTACGTCGTTCAGCCGCCTATCTCAAAATGAAAGCTATCGCCGTCGATCGTCACTCCCGCGATACAACTTCCTTCCAATCGGAAAACATCAATAGGAGAAGACGTCAGTCTTTCCCAAAGCTCCCGCCCATCTTTAGCAATATTTACAAATCCAATTTCATCCCTAACCAATAAAGAGGAGTCGTATTGGATAAATTCATGGAACAACCAGGGCATCTTGTAGCGGAATTTAACAGCTAAAGACTCGCTTTCGATGCCAACTAGAAGTTCGTTTATGCCGATAAACAAAGTATCTCCAGCAGATGCTGCTTGCGGTTTCAGACCAATGTCCGCGTAACCGACGACAATTTTTTGATTATGTTCGTTTCTAAAGAACCCCCAAGAGTTCTCGTCATCCGCCAGTATTATCGGAGTATCCGCGCGGATACCGCTCATCGCCTCGCTTTTAGACGCGGTTGAAATCCATTCAATGTAAGAAAGCTCCATTTTCATTCACTTCGCCATTATCGTGATGATAGACCCTTGGCTTTCCACAAATTGAATTTTAGATCCCGTACTCGTGATCCCCGGCAGGAAAAACTCTCGGACAGTACTGCCCGGAATATTACCCGGACCAACAATAGAAGACGGATCACGATAGGCGGCCTCGAATCGCGCCGTCACCGCTGCTCGGTTGGCTGAAGTATCGGCTATGCCGATCCGCCCAGCATTGCCCGCAGCCCGTGATGCATTGTAGGCGTTTGCCTGATTGATATTCTTGTTGAACAAGAAATCTAATTTGCGCCCAAACGTCAAGCCGCCCGTGTCTGTAGCAGCCAACGGTCGCCCAACGGCTGTCAGGCCGATAAGCGCATCATCAAGCGCAGACCTGCCGACCGTCATTCCGAACTGCTCGCTCGAGTCACGAGCCGTGTAGGGTTGAATACCCATCCCCAAAAAGTTGGAAATGTTGATACCTACATTAGCCGCGCCCTTCCAGTGACCTGAGAAATATGAACCCCAGTTTACGTCCCCTGTTAGGCCGCTGTACGAGTCGCGCGAATTCGGATCTAGTCGCGTCAGCTTATCGATACGCGCGTTTTCAGACCGCTCAGCCTCCTGCTTAGTGACGGTTCTTCCGTTGATGCCCTCAACTCGTCCTCCGGGGACGCTGGAACCATAGCTATGCCCGTTGGGATCGCTTTTATTGATGGGATCGTTTTCGGCGTAGCTGTAGCGATTGGTGCCGACGCCGTCCTTGATGGGGTCCCAGTCGTCGGGTGAGATGAACCGACCGAAGGCGGGGTCGTAGTATCTCGCGTTGAGATACATGAGGCCGGTCTCGGGGTCGAAGCGCTCGCCGATATAGCCCTTCCCTGTCTGCATCGCCGTGTTGGTACGCTCGCCGAAGGCGGCATAGCCGGTCTGCTCGACGATATTGCCGTTGGGTGCCCCCGTCACCAGCCTGACCGAGGCCAGATGATCGCGATGCAGGATAAAGACATTCTTGGTTGCGGTCGACAGATTGGCGACGATCTTGGCGTCCGGATGGGGGTACACGGTGTAGATGTTCGTTCCCGGCGTCGAGCGGTCGATCTCGACGTCGGCACTGGGATAAAGCGTCGTGCCGAACGCCCAGCTCTTCTTCACCCGCGCTGCGTCAGGACCGTAGAGGTAGGTGACCGTGCTGCCGCCCTGGGTGACGGTCGACAGGCGGTTCTCGACATCCCAGGTCAGCGTGCGGGTGCCGTCCGAGACCATGTTGCCGTTGGCATCATAGCTGATGGTCTTTGCACCGACCTGCGTTGCCGCATGCGGCCTGACCGCCGTCGGCGCCGGATAGGTGTAGGCGCCGATCCTTGTGCGCGATAGCAGATTGTGATTGTCGGCGTAGGTGTAGGTCTCGTCGAGAGCGTTGTCACCGCCATTGTCGGCGCTCGTCAGCCGGCCAAGCTGGTCATAGGAGTAGGTCCAGTTGTCGTTGGCGGTCAGCCCGGTGATGGTCTTGATGCGGCCGACATTGTCGCGAGTATACTGATTGTCCATCAGCACCGTGGTGCCCTTGGCCGTCGTTAACCTGGTCAACCATCGCCGCGTCGGTGAATAGGTGAAGGTGGTGGTGACGCCGTTGACATAGGTGATCGACTTCGTCTGGCCGTCGGCCTCGTAGCTGGTATTCTGAATCAGGTTGGATATGGAGGTTAGCAGATCGGCGCTGTTATATTGCCATGGCCGGTCGGGTGTCCTGCCGAACCAGAGATCCGCCGCATAGGCGATGCCGATGGTCTTGTCGGTTGGCCCGCGCGTCTGCGTCGTCGTCTGGCTAAGGCCGTCGATCGTTGCCGTTGTCGCGATGATGCTGCCGTTGCCCGTATAGACCCGCTTGTAGGCGAAGGTGGCGTTGTCGTTGGCGGCTCCGCTCAAGAGACCGATGTTGCTCGACGTGGATGTCGGGTTCTGGTCATAGGTGTTGGTGGCGACGACGACAGGGGTCGATGAACCGGGCGCCTGCACTGACTTCTGCGTTACACGGCCCATCTGGTCGTAGGTCAGGAAGGTGACCGCACCGCGGGCGTCGACCTGCGAGACCAACCGGTTCGCATCATCATAAGCGTAAGACCAATTCCCAAGGTCAGGATCGCTCGCCGTCAGGCGGTTGCCGAGCAGGTCGTAGG
>NZ_JBFTNV010000052.1:0-28449 GCF_056397645.1 Rhizobium sp. 05L429
TTCAATACGGCGTAAGATTCAATACGGCGTAAGAGCGGACAAGGCGCATCCAGCCCTCGAAATTATCAGGATCGGCAGACAGTTTGGCATCCAGGCTCTCCACCATGCCGCGGATCATCTGCTGCCGGTCGCCGCTGTTCATCGTCTCGGCCGCTGCGACATCTTCCGTCGTCGGGCCGCCGGGAGCCGCAGGCTGTGCGGCAGGTTCACCTGCAGACGCGACCGCTGTGCCGCCGTTTTTGGCGATGTGCTCGTTGACCAGCGGCAGCCACGGTGCGTCGGCCGGCGACTGCCTGGCGAGATCCTCGAAGGCACCCCGCGCCTCGCCGGGTCGGCCCGCCTGCTCCAGGCTCAGCGCGATGTAGAAACGCGCACGCGGGTTGTTCGGCTCGAGAGATAGTATTTGCTTGAGTTCATCAAGCACGTCTGTGGCCACCAGGCCGTTTGACGTGGCCATTAGCGTTTCCGACAGTCCCTCCAGGCGGGAGACATTGGCTCCGCCGAGGCGAAGCGCCGCACGATAGGCTTTTGCCGCGTCATCGACCCTGCCCATCTTGAGATAAACCGGAGCGATGACGTCCCATCCGCGCCCATCCTCAGGCTGACCGGTCAGGTGATCTTMCATCTTCTTCACGAGGATTGCGAGATCCTCGCCGGGCTCGGCGAGCCTTATGGCCAGCGGACGGGAGGGAAGATCGGGAGAGCCGAGCGAGACGTAAAGAGCGATGCTGAGCAATGGCAAGAACACGGCGATGGCATGTTTCAGCCATCTGTCGGAGCGTTGCGCGGTCTGCGCCGGCCGGTTGTCATCCGCGGCCTTGAAGAGCCGGCGCGCCGTTTCTGCTTTGGCCAGTTCGTATTCGCCCGGCGAGATACGTCCTGAGGCGATATCCTCGTCAAGTTCGAAAAGCTGGTCGCGATAGACCTTGCCGGCATCCGCTTTGACGCTCGCTGCCTTCCGCCCCCCCGTTGAAAGCGGATGAAGCAGGATGGCAGTTGCTGCGGTCGTCATCACCGCGAAAAGAATCCAGATCGTCATTGGTACAGCCATAGTGGCTCGACACATAACCCCAGCAGCGGACCGGACATTGACGARAATCAACTATCTCGATGTTCGTCCCGGTCKGCCGGTGAAGACATAACCGACGCCGCGCACCGACTGGATGAGATCCGGGCTCTTCGGATCATCCTCAATCTTCTTGCGCAAGCGGACGATCTGGGCGTCGATTGCGCGATCGAAGGCTTCGAGATTGCGGTTCCTCGTCATATCCATCAGCGTCTCGCGCGAAAGCACCCGGCCGGGATTGCGCACGAAAACCAGAAGCATGTCGAACTCGCCCGTCGTCAAGGCAATGTCCTCGCCGTGGGGCGAGGTCAGCCGCCTGCGCGACACATCGAGAGACCAGCCTTCGAAGGCKAGCGTTTCTTCTTCTCCATTGGCGGCGCGGGCACCGTCCGAGGATGTGCGCCGCCGCAGGATTGTCCTCAGACGAGCCAGGAGTTCCCTCAGATGAAATGGCTTGGCAATGTAATCATCGGCKCCGACCTCGAGGCCGACAACCTTGTCCGTGACATCGTCCTGACCGGTCAGCATGAGAACCGGCACGTCGGATGTGCTTCGAAGCTCCCGCAACAATTCGAGACCATTTTCGCCGTTCGGAAGCACCAGATCGAGAAAAATTGCCGCGTAAGAGCCCCTGGCCAGTTCGGAACGCATCGCCGCACCGTTTGCGACGGCGTTCACCTTAAATCCATTGTCTTCGAAGTAACGCACCAGCATCTGCCTGATCCGTGCGTCGTCATCGACCACCAGAATACGGTCCGGTTCCATTGTCCTCGTTAATCTTGTTTCGTCTTGCCAATCAGATACCGCAGGAACTCGGGCAGCGCCACCGTTCCCGGCGCCGCATGCAGTGGTTTCAAGAAAAAGCTGGTGATGAACGTTCCGGACTGGTGGGCCCATCGCGGTAGCACGACAACATTGCCCATTGGGATCCGGCGTGATTGTCGCTAACAGGCCTGGCGCAGCAGCGCGACGTTTTCGATAAGCACCGTTCGACCCTTTACGTCGACCCCGCATCGTGTCAGGGCGGCAAACGCCCGTGACAGGGCCTCCGGTCCAAGCCCGAGTTTTCCAGMGAGAATCTGCTTCTTGTACGGAAGATGGAATGTCGCCTGAAGCGCCGCTTCCGGGCACTGGCGCAACAGGAAATTGGCCACACGCTGAGCCGCCGTGTGCAAACGATCGCCGGCCATGCCATCGAAGGCCTCGAGGAGATGGCGAGCCGATATTTTCAGCAGGTTGCGCTGGAACTGGGGGCACTTCTCGGCGAGTGCCCGCAGCGCCGCAGCCTCGAAGAGCATGAGCTCGCTCAAGGCGCCAGCGCAGGCGCCGTGCGCATAATTGCCGCCGAGCGCTATGACATATTCGCCGATGAAATCGCCCGGTTCGCAGACGCAGACGTCCGCCTCTTCCCCGCTCGATTCCCTTCGGGTCAACCTGACCACGCCACTTGCGACATAGAGCGCATGGATGCCAGGATCCCCTTCAGCAAAAATCTCTTCGCCGGCTACATATGTGCGCCGCCTGGCGAGGACGGTAAGGCGCATTACAGTATCCTCGCTGAGCTCACCGAATAGGTCCGACTGCAAAAGCCGTTCGTTGTTGAAGAGCATCTATCTTTTCCTGGCTGATGCGCTCACGTGACGGTTGGATCGGAATCATCGTCGGCAAGCACCCGCCAGGAAGCGCCTTCCAGATCATCATACTGACCGCTTTTTAAGGACCAAAGGAACGCGGCAAGTCCGAGGCCGCCCATGAACAGGGCGATCGGGATCAGATAGAGGAGCATGTTCATATGACCTTGACCTCCTGGTCGCGGGCGAACTCAGGCATCGCCGGCAGAGGGGCGCTTCGCATTGTAAAGGCGTTCAGACGCAGGGCGTTGGTAACGACGATGATGGAGGAGGTGGACATCGCCACGGCCGCGATCAGCGGCGTCGCAAAGCCGGCGATCGCAATCGGCACGGCGAGGATGTTGTAGCCGATCGCAAGGGCGAAATTCTGCCGGATGAGCGCGGCCGAACGCCTGGCGATCCGTATCGCTTCGGGCACCGCATCGAGCCGTTCGTTAAAGAACACGAGGTCGGCCGCCTGGCGTCCGATGTCGGATGCGCTGGATGGCGCCATGKAGACATGGGCTGCAGCCAGGGCGGGCGCATCGTTGATGCCATCACCGACCATCAGAACCCGGCGTCCTTTCTCTCGCAAGGCCTCGCAGGCTTCCACCTTCTGCTTCGGCGTCAATGCGCCACGGGCGTGATCGACGCCGAGGCTGCGTGCCGTGCTTTCCACCACGGACTGGCGGTCCCCCGAAAAAATCAACGTCTGAAACCCGGCCGATTCCAGATCAGCGACCGCCTCGACTGCTCCGGGGCGAAGCGTGTCATCGAAGAAGAAGCGGGCCAGCGCTACCCCGTTTGCCGAAAGCACGACTTCGGAAAGCGGACTGTCTGATGTCGCGATATCGGCCTGTCCGCAAGCGAAAGACGCGTTTCCGAGCCTATAGACGACATCCCCACGAGAGGCTTCGAGGCCGCCGCCTGCAACCTCCACCACACGCTCGAATTGCTCGGCTGCGTCCGCCTGACGGGCGAGCGACTGCGAGAGAGGATGCCTGGAATGGTGAGCAAGCCCGGCTGCGATCGCGATGCTCCTGATATTATCGGCCTCCGTCCGCACGAGCCTTGGACGCCCCAGCGTCAGCGTACCGGTCTTGTCGAATGCGACGGCATCGACCTCCGCGAGCCGCTCGAGCGCCGAACCGTCCTTGACCATGACGCCCCTGCGAAAGAGTTCGCCGGCTGCAACGACCTGCACGACCGGGACGGCCAGCCCCAGAGCGCATGGGCAGGTGATGATGAGCACGGCAACGCCGACGAGCATCGCCTGCTTCCAGTCTCCGCCTATGATCCCCCAACTCAGAAACGACACCAGCGCGAGCAGATGCACGACTGGCGAATAGAGCGCCGCGGCCCTGTCGGCGATCCGCCGGTAGCGCGCCCGCCCCCCTTCCGCGGCCTCCATCAGGCCGATGATCTCGGCAAGCAGTGAGTTGCGTGCCAGCTTCGTCGTACGCACGATGAGCGACCCTGTCAGGTTCATCGCCCCGGAATGGACGTCCGTTCCCGGTTTCACGGCCACCGGGCTGCTCTCACCCGTCACGATCGACAGGTCGAGATCACTCTCGCCGCTGGCGACGATACCGTCGACCGGAATGCGGTCGCCGGCCGCCACGGCAATCTCGTCGCCGACGACAATCTCTTCGACCGCCGCGTAACGTCTCGACCCGTCGGCAGCCACCACCAGCGCCCCGCGCGGAGCAAGCCGCGCCAGCCCGTTGATTGCCGCGCGTGCCTTCTCGCGCATCACATGGTCGAGGGTCCGGCCGATCAGCAGGAAGAACAGCAGCGATACGGTGGCGTCGAACCAGGCATGCTCGCCGTGATGCATCGTCTCCCAGAGCGAAACGGCATAGGAGAGCGTGACGGCAAGTGAAATCGGCACGTCCATGTTCGTGCGGCCGCGCTTCAACGCATTCCAGGCCGACCGAAAGAAAAACCGGCCTGAATAGATGAGCGCAGGGGCCGCGATCATCGCCGAAATCCAATGGAACATGTCGCGTGTCGCGGCATCCGCGCCAGACCAGACGGAGACCGAGAGCAGCATGATATTTGCCGCGGCAAAGCCCGCAACACCCACCGCAAGGAGAAGCTGATTGCGTGTCTTGTCGCTTTCTAGCGCCATCCGCTCGAAGAGATGAACCCTGTATCCGGTCGCACTGATCGCGGCAATGATGCCGGTGGGATCCACCGGCCGGTCGTCCATGTCCTCGACATAGATGCAGCTCAGGCGCCTGGACGTCAGGTTCACCCTGGCCCGTCGCACATAAGGCAGGGCCTTCAAAGCCCGTTCGATGGTCGATATGCAGGCGCCGCAATGGACGTCGGGGACGCTGAGATCGAGCTGACGAAGCCCGCCGCCGAGCGCGTGACTGGCAAGGCCGATCTCCTCAGCGCTGAAGGAGGTCGTGCTCATCGCCAGGACACCATCCGCATTCATGGTACAGCAGGTCATTGGCCGAACTCCGCGGTGTCGATGCGAACGGCTTCGTGCATGACGATTTCGCCGCTGCGGCGCGAGGTCACTTCGACGATCCAGTCCCCGGCGGCGATCGCGTGAGCCGCCTCGAATCGACCTTCAGAGAGTTTGGTCATGGCAACGCGAAAATCTTCGTGGTCGCCGACCGGCCGTTTGAAGTTGGCCACGACCTCATCGATATCAGCCGGCGAGCCGTCCCTGTTGCCGATGTCGTAGTGGATTTCACCGCCCTTCAGCGAAAGCCTGCCGGTAATCCCCGAGGCAGCCATCGCCTTCATGGCTGCTGCCTTCTGGTTGAACTCCTGGCTGGCGACATAGGTGTTTTCGACCACGAGGCCGCTCCAGCTCGACGAGGCGTACCAGGCCATCGTAAAGTTGACGGCGATGATAACGGCGAAGAAGGCACATGTCGTCAGCAGCATGTGCGTGCCGGTAAATCCTGGGGTGCGGGTGCTCATCTGACATCTCCTGGGGCGTTGAACGCGGCCCGATAGGTCGCTCGGTCGGCATGGTCGGCGTCTTCGATCGAAAAGAGGAATTCGCTGACGGCGCTGCTCGTCGGCTTGCGGGTGATGAAGACCTTGACCGTCGTGACGGCGTCGGGCGCGGCGTCGATGGTGAACCGACGTCCCTCCTCCTTGCCGAGCTCGGGAATCCGCATCGCCGCATCATCGATGCCCGACAGGGTCAGTTCGATCGTGCGCGGCTTGGGAACCATGTTGAGGACACGCAGCGTGTACCCGTTGCGGATCGATCCATCGCTTTCCAGTACATATTGAGGATTGCGGTCATGGACGACATTGAGCTCCAGCCGTTCGCGCATCGACAGGTGCACGAGCATGGCAATGCCGATGCAGGTCCAGACGCTCGCGTAAAAGACGACGCGTGGCCGGAAGATGATGCGCCAGTTGAAATGGCGAATGCCGTCGATAAACGAACCGTCCGGATTTCTGACGCGCGCCGGCTGGACCGGTGTCCGGCCGGCCTCGGTGGCGATATTCATATTGCTCGCATATTCGCTGAGCGTCGCATAGGCGATCAGGCCGCGCGGTTTGCCGAGCTTGTCCATGACATTGTCGCAGGCGTCGATGCAGAGCGCGCAGGTGATGCACTCCATCTGCTGTCCATCGCGAATATCGATACCCATCGGACAGACCGCAACGCAGGCATTGCAGTCGACGCAGTCGCCGACGGCCTGCCCCCCCGCTTGCGTCTTCTTAGCATGGCGCGAGCGCTGTTCGCCACGCCAGTCGTTATAAGTCACGACCAGCGAATTCTCGTCGAGCATGGCGCCCTGTATACGCGGCCAGGGGCACATATAGGTACAGACCTGTTCGCGCAGCAGCCCGCCGAAGACGTAGGTGGTCGACGTCAGAACGGCCACCGTGGCGTAGGCGAMGGCAGGAGCCTGACCGGTGAAGAGCTCTTTGACGAGCGTCGGCGTGTCAGCGAAGTAGAAGATCCAGGCACCGCCGGTGAGGACGCCGATAACAAGCCAGATCGCGTGCTTGAACAGGCGCTTGCGGAGCTTGCCGAGCGTCCACGGCCCGGCGTCGAGCTTCATTCTGGCATTGCGGTCACCTTCGATGGCGCGCTCGACGACGAGAAAGAGGTCGACCCAGACCGTCTGCGGACAGGCATAACCGCACCATGCGCGGCCGACAGCCGAGGTAACCAGAAACAGCCCGAAGCCGGCCATGACCAGCAAGCCGGCGACATAATAGAATTCCTGCGGCCAGATCTCGATGAAGAAGAAAAAGAAACGGCGCGACGAAAGGTCGATCAGGATCGCCTGGTGGGGCGCGTAGGGTCCGCGGTCCCAGCGGATCCAAGGGGCAAGATAATAGATCGCAAGGGTGATCAGCATCACGATCCATTTGAATCGGCGAAAGCGTCCTTCGACCCGCTTGGGGAAGACCTTCTTGCGCGCTGCGTAAAGTGGCTGGCGGTTGCGGCGGGCGTTGACCGGCTCCGCGTTGACACGTTCCACTGACTTTGGATCGGGTGCTGTGTAGAGGTTCATGGGCCTGTTCCGATTTGCGACTGCCCTTCTCCTCCGTTTCCAGCTGACGATCCTTGATTCATATCAAGAACGTGGTTTGCACGGAGAAGGCAGGCGGGCAGGAGATGCAGCCCTGAGAGAGCCGGGCGGCCGCCAGACATAGGCGGTTGCGTCCGATCGTTCTTTGCGCTCGATCAAGGAGAAAGGGCCGCGTCCGGAGAGATGGACGCGGCCCTGGAGGACAACGGGGAGAAGCCGCTGGGACGTCCTCGTTTGCAGATCTAGCGGCTCGTCGGGTTGTGATCTTTGAGGCAGATCAAGCTTACGATCGAACTGCCGATCCTTGCGGGATCCTCCTGCTCACAGGCCGGCGGGGCGGACTTTGCACGCATCGACACACGCGAACGGATCACCGCGCGCGGGGTGCCATAAAGTGCAAGGAGTGCGTTATGGTCATGGTTCGTCATCATGCCGGCTCCTCATAGGCCGCCGCCGAGCGAGTGGACGAACACGGTGAGTTCCTTGACGGTCGTGTCCCCGAGGCGCGCGGACCAGGCCGGCATGACACCATGCTTCGGAGCCGCGACCTGGCGAGCGATGGCGTCCTCGCCCCTGCCCTTCAGCCAGATGGCATCGGCAAGATCAGGCGCGCCCATATCCGGCTTGCCCTTGGCATCCTCGCCGTGACAAGCCKCGCAATTGTCGATGAACAGCTGCTTKCCGGGTTCCACGAGGGCTTCGTCCGATGGCTTGTTCGTCAGGCTCCAGACATAGGCGGCGACCTGCCGGATCTGATCCTTGTCGAGCATGTCGGCGAAGGCCGGCATTTCGGAAGCATGTGCCTCTGGGTCGCCGTCGAAACGGATGCCGTGGGCGATTGTCGTCTGGATGGAATCAAGGTCGCCGCCCCAGAGCCAGTCGTCGTCGTTGAGATTGGGAAAACCCGGCCCGCCACTTGCACCCGAACCGTGGCACGGGGCGCAGTTGACCTTGAAGGCAGACGCGCCGCCGGCGATCGCAAATTCGCGAAGGGCCGGATCGGCGTCGATTTCCTGCACGGTCTTGGCGGCGATCATGTCGTGGAACCTCGTCTGCGACACCTTGGCCAGATCGAGGTCCTGTTGCAGTTCGGCGCGGCTGGAAAAACCGAAATAGCCTTTCGTGGCCGATGTGATCATCGGTATGGCCGGATAGGCGATGGCATAGCCGATGGCCCACAGGATCGTCGCGTAGAAGGTCCATACCCACCACCGGGGCATCGGATTGTTCAGTTCACGGATGCCGTCCCATTCATGGCCGGTCGTCTCCACGCCGCTGATTTCATCGATATGTTTGTCCGACATCTCAATCGTCCTTCAGAGGAATGTTGGCGGCATCCTTGGCGGCCTGCTTGCCGCCGGGACGGAGCGTAAAAATCACTGCTCCGATGAAGAAGGCCGTCATTGCCAGGAGGCCCCAGCTGTCGGCGAAGTGCCGCATTGCGGTGTAGGTTTCCATGTTTCACCTCATCGGTAGCCGGTGGCGTCGTCATAGGTCGAGAAGTCGACAAGCGTGCCAAGCATCTGCAGATAGGCCACCAGGGCGTCCATCTCGGTGAGCTTGGAAGGATCGCCGTCAAAATCGCCGACCTTGGCCTTGGGGTACCGCTCGAGCAGTGCTGTCGTATCGGCATTCGGGTCGGCCTGCGCCTTCATGTCCACCTCCGCATTGGCGATCATGTCGTCGCTATAGGGCACGCCGACATCCACATTCGCCTTGAGGTCCATGCCGACGTCCTTGACGGTGACCTCCTGCTCCCTGAGGAAGGCGTAGCTCGGCATGATCGATTCCGGCACCACGGCTCGCGGGTTCGACAGGTGCTGGACATGCCACTCGTTGGAGTAGCGCGCGCCCACGCGCGCCAGGTCCGGACCAGTGCGTTTCGAGCCCCATTGAAAGGGATGGTCGTACATGGATTCAGCGGCCAGCGAATAATGGCCGTAGCGCTCCACCTCCTCTCGGAACGGCCTGATCATCTGGCTATGGCAGAGATAGCAACCCTCGCGGATGTAGATGTTGCGACCTGCCAGCTCGAGCGGCGTATAGGGACGCATTCCCTCCACCTTCTCGATCGTGTTCTGCAGGTAGAAGAGCGGAGCGATTTCGACGATACCGCCGATGCTGACCACGAGCAGCGAGCCGACCAGAAGAAGGGTCGCGTTTTTCTCGAGGATCTGATGTTTGTCCAGGATTGATGCCATGTGTCACCTCACTCGGCAGCCTGTGCCTGCGGCACATAGGCAGAAGGAATTTCGGCTTCGTCGCGCAGATGGCCGCGGATGGTCATGAAAACGTTCCAGGCCATCACCAGGCCGCCGGCCAGGTAGAGACCACCGCCTAGCGTGCGCAGCACGTAATAGGGGAACATCGCAGCCACGGTTTCGGCGAAGGAGTAAACGAGGAAGCCCTGGGAATTATATTCGCGCCACATCAGGCCTTGCTGGATACCGGCGACCCACAGGACCGCCGCATAGACGACGATGCCGAGCGTTGCGAGCCAGAAGTGCCAGTTGACCATGCGCAGGCTGTAGAGGCGTTCGCGACCCCAAAGCTTCGGCGTCATATAGTAGATCGCACCGAAGGTGATCATGCCGACCCAGCCGAGCGCACCCGAATGCACGTGACCAATGGTCCATTCGGTGTAGTGGCTGAGCGAGTTCACGGTCTTGACCGACATCATCGGCCCTTCGAAGGTCGACATCCCGTAAAAGGCAATCGCAACGATCATCATGCGAATGATGGGATCGGTGCGGATCTTGTCCCACGCGCCAGACAGCGTCATCAGGCCGTTGATCATACCGCCCCAAGAGGGCATCCAGAGCATGATAGAAAAGACCATGCCGAGGGTCTGCGCCCAGTCGGGGAGCGCGGTATAGTGCAGGTGATGGGGTCCGGCCCAGATATACATGAAGATCAGTGCCCAGAAGTGGATGATCGACAGCCGGTAGGAATAGACCGGGCGGTTGGCCTGCTTGGGCACGAAATAATACATCATCCCGAGGAAGCCGGCGGTCAGGAAGAAGCCGACGGCGTTATGGCCGTACCACCACTGCGTCAGGGCGTCCTGAACGCCCGAAAACAGCGAGTAGCTCTTCGAGCCGAGGAAAGAGACCGGCACTGCGAGATTGTTGACGACGTGCAGCATCGCGATCGTCACGATGAAGCCGAGATAGAACCAGTTCGCCACATAGATATGTGGCTCCTTGCGCTTCAGGATGGTGCCGAGAAAGACGAGCAAGTAGGCAACCCAGACGATCGTCAGCCAGAGGTCGACATACCATTCAGGCTCGGCATATTCGCGCGCCTGGTTGATGCCGAGGACATAGCCGGTCGCGGCCATGACGATGAAGAGCTGGTAGCCCCAGAAGACGAACCAGGCGAGGCTGCCGCCGAACAGGCGCGCATGACAGGTGCGCTGGACGACGTAGAACGACGTCATGATCAGCGCATTACCGCCAAAGGCGAAGATCACCGCCGAGGTATGGACGGGCCGAAGCCTGCCGAAATTCAGATAGGGGGCGAGGTTGAGATCCGGGAATGCCAATTGGGCCGCAATCACAACGCCCACGAGGAAGCCGACGACGCCCCAGAACACGGTAGCGATCAGGCCGTAGCGGATCACCTCGTCGAAATAGCCGGTCAGATCGGCTTTCGGCAACCGGCCCGCCGGCGAGAAATCCACCTTTCTCACGAGAAGCAACGTTCCCACGAAAAGGCAGAAGCTCAATATCCCCATGTGGATTGAAAATAGATGGTCGTGGGCGAAAGCAGCGCCAAGCAGTGCCAGGAATGCTCCCACGGCGACCACCATGGTTTCCGCAGTATAGTTCATGATGACGTCCCCAGTGCGCAGACGACCACAGGGCGGTCGCCTTTCTCGTACGTTGAGGAACGACTGTCACGACCCCCACAACCGCTCCTTGATCCAGGTCAACGAAGGCGTGGCTTTGTCCGTTGTTACAGACTGTTACAGAGTCTTACCCTTTGGCACCGTCCGCTCATTCCGCTGTGACTGAACACCTTTCTATTGGCCTCACAGTCAATCAGGGCACGGGGATTATCGGGATGTTGATGCAAGGCCACCAGGCATTCGAGAACGTCGATCTTGGCGCAAAGGCAGTTCAGAGCAACTGCCTGTCGGCGCTTTTCCAGATGTCGGCGACCGAAACGATCGAGGCAGGAAAGGCGATCTGCTGGGAGGGGGATGCAGCACGGCATCTGTTCCAGATCACCGAGGGCGTCGTGCGTCTCCACCGCATCATCGGCGATGGACGCCGGGTCATCACCGCCTTCCACTTCGCCGGTGACGTTGTCGGCTCCTTCCTGCAAGGCGACTTCTTATTTACCGCCGAAGCAGTGACGGATTGCAAGATCCGCCGTCTCTCGCGCAAGCAGTTCCACGAGGAAGTTGAGCGCTCGGAGATTCTGCGGCCGGCCTATATCAATCTGCTCTGCAGGGAGACCGCGTCGGCCCACGATCAACTTGTGCTGCTATCCAGGAAAAATGCCGAGGAGCGCCTCTGTACCTTTCTCATGAAGCTTGCGACCCGTCACGGCGAATCACTCCACCAGGGGCTGCTCGAGGTGCCGATGAGCCGACAGGACATCGCCGATTATCTCGGCCTGACCATCGAGACCGTTTCCCGCTCGATCAGCAAGCTCGCCCAGAGGAAAATCGTCACTCCGGACGGTCGGCATAATCTGCGTATCGTCAATCTTGCCCGCCTCGCGCAGTTATCGGGCAATGTGGATGATTTTTCGGATAGAACCTGCCATAGGGGTAGCGTCCACTGATTGCGGAACGAACGTTTATGCCCCATCGTCTGATCTCGCCGCGCACCGCATCGCCCCAGGAACTGGACGCGCTCGTGCATGTTCTCGACGGGGCTGATATCATCGTCCACCGGCTCGAGGGCACGATCACTCATTGGTCGATCGGCAGCGAGAATATGTACGGCTGGACCCGCGAAGAGGCCGTCGGCGAGACCGTCTACGGTTTGCTCGATACCCGCTTCCCTGAACCGATGGACGCCATACGCGCGCATTTGACGACACGGGGCTTCTGGCAGGGCGAGGTCGTTCATCGTCACAAGAACGGTCACGACATGCACGTGGCAACCCGCTGCGTGCTCGTCAACCTTCCCGATGGTGATCCCGTCGTCATCGAGGCAAACAGCGACGTCAGCGCCCTGCGCAAGGCAGAAGAGGCCGTGCGGGCGCGCGAGGCCCATCTGTCCTCGATCCTCGACACTGTGCCCGACGCCATGATCGTCATCGACCAGGGCGGCAATGTCATGTCATTCAGCAAGGCGGCCGAGACGCTTTTCGGCTTCACCTCTGAAGAAATCTGCGGCCAGAACGTCAAGAAGCTCATGCCCGAACCCTATCGCGCTGCCCATGACGGATATCTCGACCACTACATGCAGACGGGCGAGAAGCGGATCATCGGTTACGGTCGCGTCGTGACGGGCCAGCGCGCCGATGGCACCCAGTTTCCGATCGAGCTTCATGTCGGCGAGGCGACGGCAGACGGCGAACGCATCTTCACCGGCTTCGTTCGCGATCTGACAAGCAGGTTCAAGATCGAGGAGGATCTTCGCCAGGCCCAGAAGATGGAAGCCGTGGGTCAATTGACCGGCGGGCTGGCGCACGACTTCAACAACCTGCTGACCGTGATCAGCGGCAATCTGGAGATGATCGAGGACAAGCTCCCGGCAGGCCCGTTGCGCGACATGCTGCAGGAGGCCCAAGATGCCGCAGCCGACGGCGCAAAGCTTACCGGACAGCTGCTGGCCTTCGGAAGACGCCAGCCGTTGAACCCGAAGCAGGCCGATCTCGGCCAGCTCGTCACCGGCTTTTCGGACTTGCTACGAAGGACGCTCGGGGAAAACATTCGACTGTCGACCGTCCTTTCTGGGTCCGATTTCAACGTGCTGGTCGACAGTTCGCAACTGCAGAACGCAATCCTCAACATCGCTCTGAACGCGCGCGACGCCATGCCCAGGGGCGGCACTTTGACCACAGAGGTCTCCCGTGTGCAGCTCGATGCCGACTACGCGAAAATGTATCCGGAAGTCCGCAGCGGAAACTTTGTCCTCGTTTCGATGAGCGATACCGGCGACGGCATGAGCGAGGAGGTCAAGAAGCGCGCGATCGAGCCCTTCTTCACCACCAAGGAAGTCGGGTCCGGAACCGGATTGGGTCTGAGCATGGTCTACGGCTTCGTCAAGCAATCGGGCGGCCACCTGCAGATTTACAGCGAGGTCGGTCGCGGCTCGACGATCCGCGTCTACCTGCCGGCTCTTTCAAGCGCCAGCGCACGGGACGAAGCGACTGTCGGTGACAAGGTCGAGGCCGCATTACCAGGTGGCGATGAACGCGTTCTTGTCGTCGAGGACGACGCGCGCGTCCGCAGGGTTGCGGTCGCCAGGCTCACCGGTATGGGATATGCGGTGATTGAGGCCGACAATGGCCGACGCGCACTTGACCTGCTCAAGAACCAGCCAGACGTCGCGCTTTTGTTCACCGACATCGTCATGCCCGGAGGCATGACCGGCGACGAGCTGGCAAGGGCGGCGCGCGCCGAACGGCCCGACCTCGCCGTGCTGTTCACATCAGGCTATTCGGAGCCGGCTCTGGCGGTAAACGAGGTCATCGCCGGCGCGCAATGGCTTCGAAAGCCCTACACGGCACGCGAACTTGCCCAGAAAGTGCGAGAGCTGATCGACGCCCGGTAAGGCGGGCGCGCGTGGACCTTCTCAAAAAATCCAGCAATCCGATTGTCCGCCGGAATCTTTCTTGAAGGTTCCGCGCACGCGAACGTGCATCCACGGCTTCTCCTGAGGCCGCCGGCCACAGAAGAATGCCGCGATGAATTCTGCCGATGACGGGGTCGGAGGCACCAATGGACCCGACAAGCTCGCCGGGCGGATAGATATCTATTAGAGGCGCGACTGCGCGCCCATTTGAGGTCGCCGCCATCCTGGAATCGGACTAACGGCCTCGTCAACCAGCTGGTTGCATTGCTGGCCACCTATTGCGAGCGCCATGTTTCCGCCTCGACCAGCTAGCCTCCAACAGTTTGTAAGACGTCATGATCGGCCCACGGGTCAATGCCGTCATCAACGTGATTGCCGGCTGCCCGCCGGTTTGGCTGCGTGTCTTCAAAACCAGACCGGGCGAACCGCCGGTCATCCGAATTGGCGCCGCCAATTTGACGGGCATCAAAGAGTAATACGTGTGCATGTCCTAGAACCGCAGCCGAGGCCAGGATCGGCCGCGAACGATAGGAGAAATGCAATGCGTCTGAAATTTGGACTGATCGCTRCCGCGGCAGCTCTAATGGCATCGGCAGCGCCGCTCATGGCCGCCGACCATCAGATCCAGATGCTCAACAAGGGCGCTGACGGCGTGATGGTCTTCGAGCCGGGGTTCGTCAAGATCGCGCCCGGCGACACCGTTACTTTCGTGCCCACCGACAAGAGCCACAATGCCGAGACCTACAAGGGCCTTATTCCGGATGGGGCTGCCGAGTTCAAATCCAAGCCGAGCGAGCAATACCAAGCCAAATTCGACGTCCCCGGCGCCTATGTCATCAAGTGCACGCCGCACGCAGGTATGGGCATGGTGGCGCTGATCCAGGTGGGCGACAACCCTGCCAACCTCGAAGTCATCAAGACCGCCAAGCTTCCGAACATGGTGCGCAAGCGCCTTGATGCCGATCTCGCGCAGGTCGCGCAGGTCACGCAATAAAGCAGGCCCTCACAGGTGGCGGCGCCATGCGCCCCACCTGCGGACCAGGAGACATCTCATGATCAAACACTTTGCGCTCGCCGTGGCAGGCTTTTTTTGCATTGCCGGATCGGCGCAAGCCCACATCACCCTTGAGCAGACCGAGGCGGTATCCGGGAAGGCCTACAAAGCGGTGCTGCGCGTGGGGCATGGCTGCGAAGGCAAGGCAACCATCAGGATCCGGGTGAAAATCCCTGAAGGATTGCTGTCTGCCAAGCCGATGCCGAAGGCGGGCTGGACGCTGCAAAAAATCCTCGGAACCTACGAAAAGAGCTACGATCTCTATGGCAAACAGGTCAAGGAAGGCCTCACCGAGATCGTGTGGCAAGGCGGCTCGCTTGTCGACGACGAATATGATGAATTCGTGTTTCGCGCCACCGTCGCGAAGGAACTGACTGCGGCCACACGCATATACGTTCCCGTCGTCCAGGAATGCGCCGAAGGCGCGGTCGAGCGCTGGATCGACATTCCTGCTGCCGGCAAGACCTCCGATGACTATGAGACCCCGGCGCCGTTTTTCGACGTCGTGGCGCCGCCTCATTCCTGAGACGGATTGGGAGATGGTCGCCCATGGCGCGGAATTTTTCCCTCTGGGCGGCCTTTTGCCTTCTCGCGCGTGTCGCGGGGCTGATTCTGATCATGGCGGCGGGAGCCGACGCCCACGCCGTCCTGATCGCATCTTCGCCCGCAAATAACGATATTCTCCCCGTCGCGCCGGAGAAAGTCCTGCTGCGCTTCAACGAAACCGTCAGGGTCATTCGCTTTAGCATGATCGCCGCCGACGGAGCAGCCAGAGAGATTTCAGCGAGTTCTAGGGATACCGAAATCGAAGCGTCCCTTCCCGCTTCCCTCGCAAACGGCACAATGATCGTCAGCTACAGGGTGGTATCGGAGGATGGACATCCGATCGGCGGATCCATCGTCTATCATGTCGGCAAACCGTCGGCACACTCCAGCAATATTTCCGAGGTGTCGTCGAAGGCACTGCATGCAGCCATCTGGTTTGTCGATATCGGTTCGACGGTCGTTCTCGCCATCATTGTCGGCGGCGCATTTTTCAATCGCTGGCTCGATCCGGCAAGGACGCACGCCGGGTCCCCTGCCCTGGCAACCCTTGCGATCTTGCTCGTCTTGACGGGGCTTTATCTTCAGGGGCTGGACGACATTGGCGCGGGTCTCGTCTGGGCCGGGCTGGAGCCGATCGCCCAGTCTTTCTCTGACCAAACGGGGATCGCCCAATGTCTCAGGCTTGTGGCGATTGTGCTTGCGGTCATGACCTCAGCCCTCCCTTCGCCATCGGCGCGCATAGCATCGGCCACTGCGCTGGTCCTTGCCTCACTCTCCTTCACGCTGACTGGCCACAGTTCCATGGCGCAGCCTCGCTTCATTACGCAGACATCGATCTTCCTGCACGCTGCCGTCATGCTTTTCTGGGTTGGCAGTCTTCTGCCGCTCCTGGGTCTCAGCCGCACTGCGGACGATCAGCGGTCGCTGCGGTTTTTCTCGCACCTGATCCCCATCCCCTTCGTCCTGATGCTACTGGCAGGACTGCTGCTTGCGATAATGGAAGTACCCCGCATCGACCTGGCATGGTCGTCGCTGTTTGCGCGTGTGCTGGTCATCAAGATCGGCCTTATCGCAGTCTTGTGCATGCTGGCGCTCTACAACCGCTTTTGGCTCACCGCTCCGGCACTGGCGGGAGACCCAGCTGCCCGGCGCAGGCTGGGCTGGAGCATTAGCGGAGAGATCGGGCTGGCGCTTTTGATCGTCGCTGCCGCCTCGCTGTGGCGTTTTGCGGGCCCTGGGCAATATCAATATGCGCATGCCCAACCGCCGGTGTCGCTCCACCTCCATGGGCAGAAGGCAATGGCGGAACTCGAACTGACGCCGCAACCTGAAGGCACGACCGATATCCGCGTTTCGATCCTGACGCCGCAATTCGATCCGATGCAGCCACGAAGCGTATCTCTGAGCCTGCGTAATGCCTTGCGGGGGATCGAGCCTCTCAAGTACGGCCTCGCAAATGCTGCCGATGGCACATGGACCGCAAGTAACCTGCCGCTTTCAGATATCGCAGGCTGGAGAGTGGACGTTCAGGTGCTGATCGACGACTTCAACCTCGTCCATCTCGAAGGCGACCTTCCGGCAGGAACCGACTAGACCATAGGCCTGCCTGGATCACGCCATGCCGAGCTCGGCTCTGGATGGCTCGTCTATCCGCCTAATGATCCGACGCTGGGCAGCGATATGCCGACGCAAGGCACAAAAAAACGATCTGAGCAGGTAGTTGACCGCGTCGAAGGACAGCAAGCAGCGGCCATCTTGCAGCGCCTGTAGCACCTCGACCACATCCTGCGCCGACTCAAGATTGAAAAGTCGACCAGCCTCGAGGTGGTCCTCCGTCTCGGATCGCTCGCTGCCGCTCATGATCGCTCCCAACCAGCCCGAACCAATCTGTTCCTCCAGTCGGTGACTGGTCAGAAGCAGAGGAAGGAGCCCGTCGGCGACCGCGCCGCAGAGCCGCTCATCGATGTGGCATGGCAGAAAATCGGCGATCGCCTCAAGAAGATCGCACCAGGACAAGAGCTCGCCATAGCGCGCTTCGAGCTCGTGAAAAGCGCATTTCGTGCTGCTCATCGCTCACCTCTGGAGGAACAGGCTCGCGGCAATGGCGATCGCAGCGATGACCGCAGTCACGACGCCTGTCCGTTGCAGTACGCCCATCCTGTAGAGCATGATCGCGAAGATCACGATGACAGGTGTTGCTATCGAAAGTCCGATTTGTGCGTCGCTCATGAGCTCTCCTTTTCGGGCGCAGGATAGCCAGTCACGGCGGGCACTTCTTTGAGATCGATCAAAGAGACTCCGGCTCGACGAGCGGCTCATCCGGAGGGACGCACGCTTGTTTGCGGTTTTACAAAGACGCGGGCTCTGCCTCGTCATAAACACCGGCCATGACCTCGACAATCTCAAGCCAAGACGTGCGCGATACCGACAACGGCGATCTTTTGGTATGGATCCTCGCCTGGAGCGAGCTGGTCGCCTTCGGGGCTTTGCTGACGGCGTTCGTCGTCGCCTCCGTGCTGCATCCGGAAACATTCGCAGCCGGCAAAGCGAAGCTTCATCACGCCCTGCCGATCGTCAACACGATCGYTCTTCTGGCAAGCGGCTGGTTTGCTGCCAAGGCGGTCGAACAGAGCGCAATTCCTCGCCGGCGCATGATGCTTCTAGCGGCGGCGCTGGGCGGGGTCGTCTTCGGCGGGCTCAAATGCATGGAATATGCGTTCGAAGGCGCATCCCTTCTCTCCGGCGATCCCTTCTCGCAACTCTATCTTCTGATCACCGGGTTTCRTCTGACACATGTGGCGTTCGGATCGATGATCCTCGTCCTCGTCGCGGTCTTTCCGACGCGGGAAAACGTCCATCTGATCACGACACTCTGGCATGTGATCGACATCGTCTGGCTCGTCATGTTTCCGGTGATCTACCTGCTATGAAACATTCCGATCGTCCGAACTGCTCGCGCGCCTTGCTGCTGCTCCTTGTTCTGACGGGCTGCATGTTCATCCTGACGCGTGCCTTGCCGGACGGGGTGCCTCCGGCTTTGATCGCCTTGGTGATCGCTGCCATCGCCATCATCAAGATCCGCCTGGTCGTGCTGGATTTTCTCAGGCTTCGTGGGGCGCGGACGCCGTTGATCGCGGCCTTGTCGTCCTGGGCGGCATTCGTGCTGCTGATTGCGGTCGTGCGCGCCACCCTGCAATTGTCTGTTTGACGTTTCGCTTCGCTCTTCAAAAGTTGCGGTGTGCAAGCCGGTCGCCCCCGGCCGCAGGCTTCTCTCGCACGCCTCACTGTGCATGCCTCCATCGTGCAATCATCCGATTGCTTGCGAATGAGCAAAGAGCTCACGGTCGAATTCCGCCATTCCCTTCCAGCGAGCCCGCTGGCTCGATTTCCGACGTCACGGCGGCACCGCCACTGACATGAAAGGATGATCGATGGCTGAACGCCTGACAAAAACCGCGGCCCGAAACGTGTTCTACGGCGGGTCAGCATTCTTCTTTGCCATATTCGTGGGCCTGACGGCCCACAGTCACTACTACATCCGGACGGTCTCCACGGATGAGGCGACCCTGACGGAAAGCGTCGCCCGGGGGAAACATGTCTGGGAAAAGAACGCGTGCATCAACTGCCACACCCTCGATGGCGAGGGCGCCTACTTCGCGCCGGAACTGTCGAACGTCTGGATCCGCTGGGGTGGGGACAAGGATCCGGCGAATGCCCGCGAAGCACTCCACGCATGGATGGCGGCACAACCCTCCGGCATCGAAGGTCGACGGCAGATGCCGCAATTCAATCTGACAGACCGGGAGGTCGATGACCTTGCCGACTTCCTCGAATGGGTCAGCAAGATCAACACTCAAAACTGGCCCCCGAACCAGGCCGGCTGACAGCGAGAGGGTATAGAAATGAAGTACAAGACCCAGAGCATTGCAATGCTCTATTTTTACGGAGCTCTCGGCCTGTTCATGGCGCAGCTCCTGTTCGGTGTGCTCGCCGGCACCATTTACGTGCTGCCCAACACGCTATCCGTCGAACTGCCCTTCAACATCGTACGCATGATCCACACCAATGCACTGATCGTCTGGTTGCTCATGGGCTTCATGGGAACGACCTATTTCCTGCTGCCGGAGGAATGCGAAACCGAGCTCTACAGCACCAGGATCGCAATCGCGCAGTTCTGGATCTTTCTGATCGCGGCGGCAGTCGCCCTCGTCGGCTATCTCTTCCATATTCATGAAGGCCGCGAGTTTCTGGAGCAGCCCTTCGCGATCAAGGTCGGGATCGTGATCGTGGCGCTGATGTTCCTCTTTAACGTCACCATGACGGCGCTCAAGGGACGAAAGACGACCATCACCAACATCCTGCTCTTCGGCCTATGGGGTGTCGCGATCTTCTTCCTCTTCGCCTTCTACAATCCCGTCAATCTCGCACTCGACAAGATGTACTGGTGGTATGTCGTCCACCTCTGGGTCGAGGGCGTCTGGGAACTGATCATGGYCTCGGTGCTCGCCTTCCTGATGATCAAGCTGAACGGTATCGACCGGGAAGTGGTTGAAAAATGGCTCTATGTCATCATCGGACTGGCGCTTTTTTCAGGGATCCTCGGCACCGGCCACCACTATTACTGGATCGGCGCCCCCGGTTACTGGCAGTGGATCGGATCGCTCTTCTCGACGCTCGAAGTGGCACCCTTCTTCACCATGGTCGTCTTCACCTTCGTCATGACCTGGCGCGCCGGCCGCAAGCACGAAAACAAGGCCGCCCTTCTCTGGTCGATCGGTTGCTCGGTCATGGCATTTTTTGGTGCAGGCGTATGGGGTTTCCTGCATACGCTCTCGTCGGTCAACTATTATACGCACGGCACGCAGGTCACCGCGGCCCACGGACATCTGGCCTTCTTCGGCGCCTATGTGATGCTCAACCTTGCGGCAATGGCCTATGCTGTCCCGCAGATCCGCGGCCGCGCCCCCTATAATCAATGGCTGTCGATCGCCAGTTTCTGGATCATGTGTACTGCCATGTCGGTCATGACCTTCGCGCTCACCTTCGCCGGCATCATCCAGGTGCACCTGCAGCGGGTCCTCGGCCAGTCATACATGGAAGTTCAGGATCAGCTCGCCCTCTTCTACTGGGTGAGACTCGGCTCCGGCATCTTCGTGTTCATCAGCGCCCTGATGTTCATCTGGTCGGTGCTCGTTCCCGGACGGACGCGCGTCGCAAGCCCAGTGGTCCAGCCCGCCGAATGAGGCGGGCCATTTTTCTGGAGAACAATGATGACGATAGCCTTCAATCATCCGCTCAATCCCGACGTTGAAATACCGCACTACGCGCCCCAGGGTAACGAATGCGTACTTTTCGAACACGCCTGGACGCGACAACTCCCGATCCTCCTGAAAGGGCCGACCGGCTGCGGGAAGACCCGCTTCGTGCAGCACATGGCCGCCCGCCTCGGCCTGCCTTTGTCGACGGTCTCCTGCCACGACGACCTCACGGCCGCCGATCTTACCGGCCGATACCTTCTCAAGGGCGGCGAAACGGTCTGGATGGACGGGCCACTCACCAAGGCCGTTCGGGATGGCGGCATCTGCTACCTCGATGAAATCGTAGAGGCGCGCAAGGACGTGACGGTGGTTCTCCACCCGTTGACGGACGATCGGCGTATCCTGCCGCTCGAGCGGACCGGCGAAGTGCTGCAAGCCGGTCCCGGTTTCATGGTCGTGGTCTCCTATAATCCCGGGTATCAGAACCTGATGAAGGCGCTGAAGCCCAGCACGCGACAGCGGTTCGTCTCGATCGAATTCGACTTTCTTCCGCCGGAACGGGAGATCGCCACGGTGTCCCTGGAAAGCGGTCTTGCCGAGGCCAGGGTCGCGCCACTCGTCGAACTTGCCCGGCGCCTGCGCGCGCTCAAGGGCCAGGACCTGGAAGAAGGCGTTTCGACCCGCCTGTTGATCTACTGCGCTTCGCTTATCGACGCAGGCCTGCCAGCAATCGACGCGGTACGGGCAGCAATTATCGAGCCGTTGACAGACGAACCGGACGTCAAGGCCGCCCTCGTCGAGGTTGCCAGGGCCGCGATCGGATAGGTGAAGCATGCTGGAATTTCTGGAACTCGAAGAGACGGTGGGGCGCGCCTGGCATCGGCTGGTCGGCGACACCAGTTCATGGCCACATCATCCTGCTGCGGCCGTTCACCTTGCGGAGCTAAGACCGCAGCTTGCCGTCTGCTTCAGGGCATTCGGCGGAGACGCTACGCTGCAGATCCAGAGAGCACGGCAGAAAACCTCGATGCACAGGCTGCGGCTGAGACAAGTCATCGGCCTCGGCGAGGAGAGGTCCGACCATCCGGGCTGGGACGGCACGGCAATCCATCTGCCTGATGTTGTCGATCTTTTCGACGAGCGCTCGCTCAACCGGGATCTCTATTTTTGGCTGTCCGCCTATGTGGCGACCGCACCGTCCGTTTCGTCCCCTGCCGATCCGGCTCTCGCCGATCTGTGGCGGATCGAAACGGGTCGGGAAAATTCCGCCCTGGTCATCCAGAAGTTTCCCGGAATGGCGGCACGCTATGCGCGGCTGACCCAGGCGCTGCTTGGCTGCCGGAGGCGCGGGAGGCTTCCTCAAGCGGAACGGTGGATTGAGGAATTCGCCCAGCTGGCACTCACCGTTCCCTTGCATCATCCCCTTCCCGACACCATTCGCCCGAAGATAGCGGCCGCCCCCGCCGGTTACCTGCCGATGCTGCCTCTGCCGATCTGGCCGGATTTCAGGGGCCGCAGCGAGTTAAGCCCATCCGAACGCGATGACCTTCCATCCGATCAGGCAGGTGACGACCGACAGGCGCGACCGTCGCATGAGGCGACGCGCAAACGTGACGCTGACGACCGCAAGCGTGATCCCTTCATACTGAACCGCTTCGAGAAGATCCTCGCCATGGCGGAGATGGTCAATGTCGATCGCCCGAGCGATGACAGCGAAGAGGACGATCCGGCGGCGGCCAATGAACTCGAGGAGATCACGCTCAGCGAAACGCGCGAACGGCCGAAATCCAAATTCCATTTCGACCTGGACCTCTCGCCGGAAGCCGCCGACCCGACGATGATAGACGGGGAGTTCACCTATCCGGAATGGGATTTCCGGAAGAGCCAATATCTTGCCGACCATTGCCGCGTGGTGGTCGGCTCGCCGTCAGACAAGGTGGACCAGGCAATCATCAGCGACGCCGCTCTCGTGCGCAAGGTCAGGCGCCAGTTCGAGACGCTGCGACMCAAGCGGGAACTGCGAAGGGCTCAACTGGACGGAGATCAGATCGATCTCGAAGCGGCCATCCGCTCCCGCATCGACTTTATCGCCACCGGTCAGCCGGACGACCGCATCTACGCATGCGCCCGCCCCGCCTGCCACGAACTTGCGACCTCGATCCTCGTCGATGTCTCCTTGTCGACGGACTCCTGGGTCGACAATCGCCGGGTTCTCGACGTGGAAATGCAGGCGCTCGACGTCCTTGCCCGCGGTCTGCAATCCTGCGGCGACCGTTTTKCCATCCAGACCTTCACGTCCAGGCGTCGCGACTGGGTTCGCATCGACACCATCAAGGATTTCGAAGAGACTTTCTCAGCCAAAACCKCCGGCCGTATCGCCAGCCTCAGACCCTGTTACTATACGCGCATGGGAGCGGCCATCCGGCACATGTCCAGGCAGCTGGAAAGCGACGGCGCAAGAAAGAAGCTGCTGCTTATCCTGACGGATGGCAAACCCAACGACGTCGATCACTACGAGGGTCGCTTCGCCCTCGAAGACAGCCGCAAGGCCGTTATGGAAGCGCGCACGAAAGGACAGGCGGTCTTCGCCGTGACGGTCGATCGCAGCGCCGGCGACTACCTGCCGGCAATCTTCGGTAGATCCGGGTTTGCACTCGTCTCGAACATTTCGAAATTGCCAAGCGCGCTGCCTGCGATCTACCGGAGTTTGACGGCTTAGCGGCGCGAAAGACCGAGCCGCCTCTAAGCGAAAACCAGGCGGAATCGCTCCAGCCTGGTTTTCTCTGCATTCATCAGGGGGGCGAGGAATGACCGGCAGGCGCTTGCCGCCGATCGCCTGCTGCTTGTCAAAACGGGGCGGTCAGCAGGAATCATGCCGCCTTGCTGTGCGTCCGGCCGAAGGAGCCGAGATAGGCATCGAAGGCTGCTGCGACGGCACGAACCAGGAAGCGATGCTCCTTCGAGACGGCGATGCGACCATTCTCGATCGTCACCACGCCATCCAACACGAGGCTGTCCAGCCGGTCGTTCCGCTCGAGGAGGAAGCCGGTATCATAGCCGTCTTCCGCGCCGAGTTTTGCGAGATCGACCTTGAAGTCGCACATCAGCCGTTCGATCACTTTGGCGCGAAATTTGTCCTCACCGGTCAGCCCATAGCCTTTGGCCGTTGCGAGAATGCCGGAAGCGATCTGCTCGGCATAGCGTCCAAGGGCGACATGATTCTGCACGTAGCCACCAGGCAACCGTCCGATTGCTGAGGCCCCGAGGCCGATCAGGGTTTCGCATTCGTCCGTCGTGTAGCCCTGGAAGTTCCGCCGCAGCGTACCCGAGAGCGAGGCAATGGCGAGCTGATCGTCGGGCAATGCGAAGTGGTCGAGGCCGACACGAACATATCCGGCGCCCTCCAGCTCCCCGGCAATCGCCTCGGCCTGCTCGTTGCGTTGCGTGGCATCGGGCAGTGCAGCTTCGTCGATCAGCCGCTGGTGCTTCTTGAACGCCGGCACGTGGGCATATCCGAAAACGGCGAAACGCTCCGGCCGCAGCTCGACCGCCGTTCTCACCGTCTCAATACAGGATTGGACGGTCTGATACGGAAGTCCGTAGATAAGATCGAAATTGATACTCGTCACACCATAGCCTCGAAGCCCCGTCACGGCGGCCTGGGTCTGCTCGAAGCTCTGGATCCGGTTGATCGCTTTTTGGACCACCGGGTCGAAGCTCTGGACGCCAAGGCTTGCGCGGTCGACGCCGTTCTCACCAAGAGCGGCAATCATTGCGCCCGACAGGGTCCGCGGATCAATCTCCACCGCAACGCTGCAGTCGCTCGTAAACTGAAACGCGCTCTTGAGCTTGTTCATCAGGCTCGCAAATTCGTCCGGCTTCATGATCGTCGGCGTGCCACCGCCGAAATGAACATTCTTGACTGGAACCTCGTTTCGGGCCGCCTGCGATACCAGTTCGATCTCCTGGTTCAAGACGTCGAGATATTCGAGCACGGGTGCGTCCTGGCGCGTAATCGTCGTGTGACAGCCGCAATACCAGCACATGGAGCGACAGAAGGGAACATGCAGGTAGACGGAGACGGGTCCCGAGGCTGAGACCTCTGAAAGACCGTGTGCATATTGCTCCGGCCCGACGGCCGGCGAAAACGCAGGCGCAGTCGGATAGCTGGTATAGCGTGGCAGGCGGGCCTCGCCATATTTGGCGATCAGGGCATCGGACATTTCGGCTTCCTTCATGAGAATGTCATGATGTGCATATGCCGACGAAGGGGCAGCCTTCCTTGTCCTGGATCAACAACGACCCGCATGACGCTGACAACAGTGAGCCAGGCACCGGCGAGCGCCGAGAGTGACAGACAAAATCGCCCGGTTGTTTGCTCACTGTCAAAGTCGCCTATTCTGCACCCGGCTATCTTCCGCTCCGATACAGGGCACGCCGCGGTCCGGTCATTCGTCATCTCGCGGCAGAAGGAAACAGCCATAATGACAGACGCGCAAGCCACCCAGACCGCTATTGCGCACATCGACGTGCGGATACTGCCGCCCGTCGAACGCCATCCCCGGATCTTCGGCACGTTGAATTCGCTGACGCCGGGCCAGAGCCTCCACATCACCAGCGACCACGAACCCCGTCCCCTTCAGTACCAGCTCGAMACCGCCCTGCCCGGAAAATTCTCCTGGGAATATCTGGAACAGGGACCGCATGTCTGGCGTGTGGAGATCACTCGCCTTGATGCGGGTTGCGACTGCTGCTGCGGCAGCCACTAGCGCCGGAGACGCGCCATGATGCCCGTGGGCACGACCCTGTCGCGGTGGACGATGTCGTATTTCGGCGCGGCACTGTCTTACCTGCTGCTGGCAGAGTGCCTGCTGGCAGCCGGCGTCTGGATGCCTTCTCTCGATGTTGCCGAACCTGGAGCGCTTGCCATCGTCCATGCTGTGACGCTCGGATGGCTTCTGCTTCTCATGATCGGCTCACTGCTTCAGTTCGCGCCGGTCCTGACAGGCAATGAAAGACCTGCCGGCCACTTCGACCTGATCGCATTTGCCGGTCTGCTCGCCGGCCCGGCGCTTCTCATGCTGGGCTTTCACCTGATCGCTGTCGGGTCCGCAGCTGCCGGCCCGGTCATGATCGCGGCTTGCGTCACACTTTCACTTTCCATCGCCGTTGTCTCGCTGCCGCTCTGCGTGCTGCTATGGCGGGGAAGACGGGTGCATACCGCCTCTCTCCTCGTTCTCCTCGGTATTGGCTGCCTTCTCGTCACGACCGCCTTCGGCGCCCTGTTCGCGCTGACGATCTCCGGCCTGGTAGGAGCACCCGCAGTCGTCGCCTACGGCATGGAAACCGTGGCCTTCCATGCGAGCTTCGGCCTTGGCGGATGGATGACATTCGCGGCGATCGGCGTCAGCTACAAGCTGCTTCCGATGTTTCTGCTGTCCGACGATATGCGCAGGGCTCAGCTCATTCGCCGATCAAGCACGCTGGCGGTTCTGCTTCTGTCGACCGCAGCGATCGGTGCTGCCGTCGCACCCAGTTTGGCGCGCGCCGTTTTCCTGTCGGCCGCTTTGCTGTTTGCATTGATTGTTGCTGCCTACCTCTTCGAAATTTACGGAACATATCGCGCCAGACGCCGTCCGGGGCTCGAACTGAATACGCTGGGATCGTTGCCGGCTTTCGCGATGCTCGGCCTCTCCGTCGCCCTTCTTGCCTTGTCCCTGTTCCTCGAGGCAGAGACGCGTATCGTGTCGGCGATCGTCTATCTCTTCGTATTCGGCTGGCTCACCGGCTTCGGTCTCGCCCAGCTCTTGAAGATCGTTCCATTTCTCACCTGGATCGAGGCCTTCGGCCCGCTTCTTGGCCGCAGGCCGACGCCGAAGCTCGGCGAACTAATCAACGGACGCCGGGCCGGCGTCTGGCTTGGCCTTTTCTACCTTTCCGTAGTTGGCGCCGCGATCGCGCTCTGCTTTGGATCGGACATGGGTTTTCGCATGTTCGCAGTCGTGCAAACCGCATCGACCTTCGCGCTCATCGTTGAGCTGGTGCTCGCCCGCGCGCTGGCGAACGTAGAACCCCGGATCAAGACCGCACCATTTCATAAACCGGCGCTGTTCGTCGCCGCAAACCACAGAGGTAACGCCAATGGTTCAGTTCCGTGAACTCGACGTCCGACAGATTCTGCGCAATGGCGGGATGCCATTCCAGCTCATCATGGACACATTCGACGGCCTAAATCCCGATGAGGGTCTGAAGCTGCGTGCGATATTCGAGCCCGTCCCATTGATCCGCCAGCTCGAAAAGCGCGGCTACTCACATGTCGCAAGGCGTCTGGCTGACGATGATTGGGAAATCGAGTTCATTCCGAACAAGCCCATCCAGCGGACGGAACCCGCCGTCGCCGCGACGGAAGCGGCCTGGCCTGATCCGGTCTGGAACCTCGATCTGACCGATCTTGCGCCACCTGAACCAATGGAGCGCATTCTATCTCGACTGGAGACGATGGAGGACGGCGAGGTTCTGTTTGCCCTTCTCAACCGGGAACCTGTCTTCCTCTTCAACGAATTGAAGGCACGGGGCCACGAATGGGTCGGCAATTTCGATGTGTCCGGCAAGACCTATCGAATCATGATCAGGACAACCACGGGAGATCAGAACAATGCTGGCGTCTGAGGTGACGGAACAGGACGTACGCAATGCGTTGCGCGAGATAGAAGACCCCGAAATGGGAACGAGCATCGTCGACCTCGGTCTGGTCTACGAAATCGATGTCACCGAGCCTGCTGTCGTGAAGATCAAGATGACCACGACCACCCGCTTCTGTCCGGCATCGGGCTATATTGCGGAGGCGGCGCGTCAGCGCGTTGAGGATATTGCCGGCGTAAACCGAGCCGTCGTCGACCTCGTCTACGAACCGGCCTGGTCGCCGGACATGGTGTCGCTCTTCGATCTGCCGAAGACCTGAGACTGTGCAGTCATGCCCGGATGGCCGCCCGCTGCAATCACGGGCAAGCCGGCGGCGCGAAGGCGTCAGTCCAGCTTGAAGAAGAACATGCATTGGCAAGCTTGCTGGTCGAATGCGCGATGCTGGAAGTCACAACGACCCTCGCCCTCGCGTTTCGGCCAATTTGGGCAGCAGCAACGACGTAAGGGCGAAGGTGCCGAGTTGATTGCCCCCCAAACTGGAACTCGAAACCTTGTCCGGTCCTCATCAACGGTGGGGTCATACTCCGGCATTGTTGACGAGCACATCAATGCGAGGCTCCCTCCCGCTTGCTCTGCGGAAGCGTGTAAAGTCAACCCGACAATTTCTGTGGTCGAAAAACGGAATACGGCTCTTGAAGGGAATCTAATCGTGGACCCGCGATCCAGATTGCGGGGGGTACTCGAGATCGGATAAAAGCAATCCGGTATCAGTCAGTCAGGCCGAATGCTGCTGAATGCTCAGGCTGCCACCGGGATGCGCTTGTTGCTTAGGCGCTTCGACATAGGACCATCTCTCCTTACCATTCGGCGAAGCTGCCGTCTTCGTGGCGCCAGATCGGGTTGCGCCAGCGATGGCCTTCCTTGGCGCGCTCGATGACATAGGCTTCGTCCACTTCGACACCGAGGCCGGGGCCTTGCGGAATGGAGAC